>NZ_JBQHWC010000010.1:0-111706 GCF_052064155.1 Blautia sp. HCP3S3_C12
AATAAAAAATACCCATAGGATTCAATCCCAGGATATGATTTACCGCATTTGTCACCATATTCTCTTCCTGCACTCTTTCCACCACTTCCCCGGTGGAATCATCGATCATCTCGATGACCACGTTTCCTTTCAGCTTCATCCTTACCTACCTTTCCACCGGCATTGCAAATGCACCGATTCCAAATCTTCCAGGAACCACATCCCTGTAGGTTCTCTTCACAAGCTCATCAATCTTCCAGGTGATATTCTCATCGACAGCCGCCATCTGAAGCACACCGCCGAGTTTCACCTTCTTAATGGTCTCCTCAATCTTAATCTCACCATCCCAGGCTTCCCGGCACCCATTGACTGACCCATAATCGCAGCAAGACAATCTCCGGTATCCACCGTAACCGTACCACCTGTTGCCCTTGCATACACATTGAAAATGTTTCTATAGTTCGCCACCAGATTCTCAATCGGGTAATACAGCATGATGGAATGCTTCCCGGAATGCCAGGTCTCCTCCGGCTGATGAATCTCGATGATGTTATCATTAAACTCAAAGGTAAAATGAACCACCACCTGACCGTCTTCCTTCCAGACCACAGGAAGTTCCACAGTTAATGTCTGTTCTTTTGTCTTGCCAATCACAACAAGCTCCTCTGCTGCAACAGCACTATCCGAACTTCCGCCGGTCTCATCCACAACATCAGTCCCCGCAGCACCGCTATCAGTTGTTCCGCTATCCGTAGTTTCCTCATTACCTGCAGTACCCTCTGCCAAAACTTCTTCCACTTCCACCGAAGGAATCACCACATCCCCTCTTGCAACCACAGACCTTTCCACCTGGTCAGCACTCACTCCCACAATCACAGATCCAAAGAACTGCGCCATAACCGCTTCATTCTGTGCAAATTCAATGGAAATAATCTTCACATCACTCTCGCCAACCGTAAAAGAGCTGGCATTGGTAAAGGTATGAATACCAATCTTGCTAGCTTCCTTGTTATCGATGATCTGATTTAAGAGTCCTGAAATATTCTTGTCATTCTTTGACTTGGCATGTGCCAGTCTCGGATTCTTGCCAACACCCTTCAGCGTATGCTTCCCGCCAATCTTACACTGCATGGAAGTAATGGCAGATATCCTGTTTTCGTCTGCCTGTCCTCCCTTGAACCGGATCACATCTCCTAAATCCAGAGCAGGATTTCCTGTTGTTTCCGAATCAAAAGGCACATAATCCACAACCGCCAGGTCATTCAGGATATTCATACACAGCTGCTCTCTGGTTTCCTTCAGACCAAACTGCAACAGCGGATTCACACCCAGATTCATTGTCAACCCATCATCCGGATCCAGATGATAATACTCTGCCGTTTCCGTTTTCATGTTGGTAGAAGAAACCGCCGTGTATCTTGTGATGAAATCAGAAAAGCTGCTAGTAAAACGATGCTTTGTCTCCATCTCCATCACAGGCACATTACTGTACTTTCTCAGTTCCAGCTTACCCTCTCGGTTAATACAGAAAAACCCACCAAGAACCTGCCCCACATAGTAGAGCACATCCCGGTAGGTCTCAATATCATTCTCTGTATAAATGGAAAGCAGCTCCGTTCCATTGGGCATCGCCTCATAATCCGCCTGCCTCTGTGCCATCTCCACCTTACAGGCCTTGCAGCACAGGCTCACAAAATCATACACCGTGCCGATGGTTTCAAAGCCATTGAAGCTTTTATCAAACCGGAGCATGAAATCATAGGCTTTCAGCTCCAAAGTCTTAATATTACGATTAGCCTCCGACACCTCAAAGATTCCCATCGGCACCTCTTCAAAGCTGCCATCCGGCAGTCTCAGATGATAGAACAATTCCACCAGGGCATCTTCCAAAATATATCTGTCAATATCAGATAAAAGTGTAATGCCCATCTCCGCTGCATACACCGTACCAAGCTCAATCTCAGTAGAGCCGCAGCACTGACTGGAAATATAGCCACTCCCCTTTACGATATCATCAGCACCAAACTCATACGTGGCACCTTTCGTTGTCGTAATCCTTCCTGACCAAAAATACCTTCTTGTGTTCTCCTGCACCGCCTGCAGGAATGCCGCATTCACTGGATACACGAAAACGCCTCCTCCCTGAAATAAAAAGAGAGCCAGTTTCCCGACTCTCTGAATGAACAAATCTATTTCAATTATTGTTCATTATCACAGTAGATCTGAATCGCATTGTCAATAAATATAGCAGTTCCTTCCCCACCATATTCATCGATATTCTTTGTAAAATCACCACCTCCAGAATACATCTTACCTAATCCCCGCAGTATTTTATTGGAACAGGTATACATATTTTCTGTAATATAATCCTGTATTCTTTTCACAAGATTTTGCGCTTCAGGAGAAGCAGGGTTCATATCTTTCATTTCGCCAGCTTCCTTAAAGAGAAGCATAAATCTGTCAGCCAAAATTTTCTCATCTTCCTCTGTACGATTCTTCTGCTTCTCTTCCATTTCTTTATACTCTGGCATATTCCCATACAATTCCTTTGCCTGTTTAGCATATTCATCTAGTTTACTTCTATCAAATGCTTTGAAATCCATATGTTTCACTCCTAACATTTTTATTCCAAGTGCAAAATTTATCAAGTTCTCAATATGTTCCTTTTTCAATCTAAGCAATTCTATCTGCTGTTCTAGCGCCTTGCTTCTATCAAAATCCGGACTATTTAAAATTGCCTTGATGTCTTTCAGTGGAAACTCCAATTCGCGAAACAGCAAGATGTGTTGAAGGCGCTCCAAATCTGTATCGTCATACAGTCTGTAGCCAGCATCGGTATATCCCGTCGGATGTAAAAGACCGATCTTGTCATAATATTGCAGAGTGCGTATACTCACTCCGGCAAGCTTACTTACCTCATGTACTGTCATCATTGTTGTATCCTCCATTCACTTGATAATGTTAATATAAACTATTACGTAACGTAGGAGTCAACATCTATTTTCAAATATTTTTATAATTCTTTTAATATAAAACTCACAATCCACAACCCCTTATAACTTGTATCCTTCTTAAGCTTTGCCTTGAACCCTTCCACATACATTTCCGTCTGTCTCACGCTTGCAGTCTCCGGATCAAAGAACCCAACCCTTATCTTCTCCTGCTGTTTATACCCGGTCAGTAACCTCAACCACTTCTGGGTAACAGAAAAGGAAACAGATATTGTCACAACGCCAGTTCTCACCACATCCCTCTGCACGGTTCCTGCCTCTGTTTCTCCGCCACTGTCCGCTTCCTTATCCGCCATATCCACTTCATAACTATCCGGCAGAGGAAGATCCACGCCGTCAAAGTTCAAATACTGAAAAAATGCCACCCTTTATCTTCCTCCACTTCTTAGATTTGCCCTCTGCTGGGCATTTACAATCACTTCATCCAACATCGTACCGCCAAGGTACACAGGAATTACGATGTCACCATTGCCACCACCTACTGAAGAAACCGCATCCTTAATCGCCGACACAAAACTACTCATATCTGCACTTGCCACAGTTCCACCGCCTGCCATAGCCATCTGACCTGCATTCACCTGAGGATTGACCACCATATCTGCAGCAAGTCCACTGACCGCATCCATCCCTCATGGAACCGTCTGCATTGGTGGTGGCAACTGTCACCTCACCAATGTTTTCCCCACAAATCTTAACCTCTCCAGAAAGATTTGTCATAATGGTTCGAAGGGAAGTACCTACCTGAGTAGACTTGATTCCGGCATTCGCCATAAGACCAATCGCTTCAGTAGTATCTTCCACCGAGAACCCCAAGGCACCGGCAATCGGTGCACAGTACTTAAAGGTCTCTCCCATCATAAATACATTTGTATTCGCATTAGAACTAGCCGCTGCCAACACATCTGCAAAGTGCCCCGAATCCTGAGCCGACAATCCAAAGGCAGTAAGTGCATCCGTTACGATATCAGATGTGGTAGCCAAATCTTCTCCCGAAGAAGCGGCCAGATTCATAACACCTTCAATACCGGAAAGCATATCCTCTGTCTTCCAGTCTCTTTAGCTCATTCTCAGTTTCAATAATCTCTCTTTGCAGAGCATCATACTGATCCTTGGAAATCGTTCCATCATTTAATGCTTTCTCTGCCTGCTCTGCGGCAGTCTTTAAGGTTTCCAGCTTTTCCTTAGTTTCCTTAACCGCATCCCCAAGCAGCTTATGCTTCTGAGCCAAAAGCTCCGTATTACCAGGATCCAGCTTAAGAAGCTTCTCCACATCCTTAAGCTGTGCCTGGGTATTTCGAATCTCGGTATTTACACCCTTTAATGCTGTTTGAAGTTTCGTGGTATCGCCGCCGATTTCAATGGTGATACCTTTAATTCTCGATGCAGCCATACCGAACCTCCCTTCATTTTATGGCAAGAAAAGGAGCCGATTTCTCGACTCTTTACACAACAAAGGCACCGGATATTTCACCGATGCCATTCTTAAGCTATATTCATTTAGCCCTACAACCTGAAATTTTCGAGTGAAATCAGTTCACTCTTCTTTCATTTTTTTCCACTCTTCACGCGTGATAGCATAGGCATAAGAAATAATATTTTTAGGGTCAGGATATTCCTTTACCTTTTGCATTCCATTCGCTATAGCAGTAGAATAAGAGCCTATATTTGTATATTTCATGTAAGAATAAATTGTGTCGTATTGCGTATTAAGAAATACCCAATCTCGTACTGCTCCGGCAGCTTCTTTAGCAAATCCTTTTCTCCAATATTTTTTATGAATATGGTAGCCTATTTCCGGAAGCATTTCTCCATCAATATCCTGTATAGTAATTCCACAATCTCCGATAAACTCACCCGTTTCCTTCAATACAACTGCCCAAAGTCCAAAACCATACTTTTTATAATTATCCAAATTCCAAATAATCCAATTCCTTGTTTTATCTTCATCGAATGGTGCTGGATAATGTTGCATAGTTTCTATATCAGATACTATCTCAAAAAGTGCATCAAAATCATCCTCAACATATTTTCTTAAAATGAGTCTATCTGTCTCAAGTATCATTTTTATTCCTCCGTAAAATTCAAAGTTTCTGTTCCTTATAAAATAAATATATCGGTGTTAACCAAATCACCCAACAACGCTTTACAACATAGACACAATCTCATACGCTATTATATCAACACTATATCCGTCTGTCATCCAAAATGTATTGAACGAAGAGTAAAATCCTCCCTTACATTTCTGCAAGTGCCCTCTTCAATAAAACTTTATTTAAAAACTTCTTATTTCTTTTGCCAAGCTAAAAGGAATAATCTCTCCCGCATTCGTCTCCTTATATGCCTTTTCTTCATGCATATAATCTACAATATCCTTCGCCTTATAATTTTTGAATTTCTCAATCACCTTATCCAGAATAGCCTTTTCTCTATCACTTAATATAGAATAATCCATTCCAACAGTGGGATAAACATGAAGCATCGTATCATAGTTATAACTCATCTCTTCTTTAATGTTGAGATTTTCAAGATTCATCAAACTATAATGTCCTATAGGAAAGGCTCCCATTGGTTCATGTCTATATACCATACCAGTCATAGCAAAGCCATTCTCAATGAATGACAGAACATCCGAATACCACAACATTTTCATCAGTTTTACCTTAAATAAGTTTGATACTTTCTCCGCAATGTAGGAAATCATTGCCTCTATCTTATCAATATTCAAAACCGTAAAACCATTTGAATCAGACGGTTCTTCAAAATTAGCATACTCACCTTCAAAAGTTTGGCGTGTCAGATATTCCTTTCCATATGAATCAAGCTTTTCAACGATTTTTGACTTTATTTCCATTCTCTTCAGTGGAGTAAATTTATCCGCATTCTTTTTTAAGAATTCTAATGCTTGAAGTGGATTATCCTTAATTAGACGAAGCATGGTATCATAAGCCTCATCTTGAATCGCTTTACTCTCGTAACGAGAAATAGTAGCCTCTCCCCATCCCAGAAGTTTTGCCAAATCAACCTGGGATAGCCCATAGCTTTCTCTTATCTCTACTATCTCATAAGATGTAAGCAAGCCTTTCTTAATACGGTATGCGTTTCTAGCATTTAAGAGATTCTCATTGGTCATAGTTCCCGTTTCAAATTCATTCTCGTCTTCGTCCGCATTGGCACAAAAATAAAACCTCTCCTCGTAGGTTACTTCTTCTCCCTTTAATACAATTGATGTAACACGTTTTCTTTCTTCAACTTCATGTGTCTTGTCGCATAAAGGACAATTCATATGAACCTTTCTTAATAATGTGTTGGCCTCCATTTTTCTTACCTCCTTTGCAATTCCATTATGCGTAAGGAAATGTCATTTTCTCCTTCGCGTAGTGGAACGACACGCATAATACATGTCTCTGCTGATCTCCTTTAATCTTTAACTTCACATATACAAGCTTACTATTTATATCCTTCCCAAAAACAAATAATAATGGCGGATTCAAATCGTCTTTATCTATTTTGGTCTCAGAATATTCTGCTACGGTAAGTTCTTTCAGCCGCTCTACTACATCTTCCGTATCGTAATCAAGATCCAATAAAGTATATGGTGTTGAATATTTTTGATCTTGACCCTGTTTCTTTTTGCTAATCAAAGTAAGATCTGTATCTATATCAAAATCTGTATTCTCCAGTATCGACTTTAATTCATCCAGAAATGCAATGACTTCTCTCTTTTTCGATTGTGTACTAAGGAAAATTATAACCACCTCCGAACATTTCTACTATCAATTGATAGTATACTAGTCAATTGATAGTTTGTCAAGTAGATTACAAGATTAACAATCCTCTCTCATCATAAACGCTTCCCTATGACTCCCCCTCATTTCTTAGGCATCTATCCAGAGCCATAATGGAAGCAACAATTCCATCAATCTTTTCCTTTGACTTAGCTTTGGTAACCTTAATGTTCTCTGCAGCATCAGTCTCAATCACAACATTTCCAGCCATCCATCGAAGCACCGGATAGGGTGTTGCTTGCTTATTTTTCAGTTGCCTTGTAGTTATATCCGCTCTGTGCATGTACCTTCATGCTCCTGTTTTTCTGATTTTTCATAGATTGTCATCCTTTCAAAAATATTATTTTTACATAGTCTTATGTACCAACCTGTGCTATACTTTTTACAGGCATGTCTATGTCAATACACTTCCGGAGGACTGCTATGAGTGAAGAAAAAGCTGGTTCCTATAAAGGCCTTACCGAGGCTCGTAAAAGAGCTAATAAGAAATACAATGATAGATTCGTTGAAATAAAAGTTCGTGTTACCCCAGAGAAGCGTTCCATCATTAAGGATCACGCTGATGCAATGGGTGAAAGTGCAACTGCCTTTATCAATCGAGCCATCGATGAAGCCATGGAGCGGGATTTAAAAAAATGAGCGATGTAATTCGCATTCCGCTCGTAGAAACGCGAAAAATCCGGTGACGTATGGATACATTTCCACACATCACCGGATGATTATTTTCTTCATAAACAATCTCCAATTGTGTAATTTTCTACGTTAAATAAATATCTGCAAGGCTCCCATTTGATTATTTTTTGTCTTATTTCTTACACATTTCAAATGGTCTAAACTTGGTCTAAATCTGACCCTTCACTTCCCTCGAACCCTTGAAAATCCTAGTAAAATCAAGCACTCTACGCATATTGGCACAGCTACGTAAGTATATTGCCGTGGCAGACAAATAACACTCTTATCATTGCTTAAAACTCCTTGAAATGCTGTATTTACGCTGTTTACAGGCATTTTCCGATAATCTTCAATCCTGTCATTTTCCTGTATATCACAGCATAAATTCGTATATTTTCTTATCCAAATTTAGTAACTTCTTAGTAATAACCAGCCTGGAAAACAGGCTCTCTAAGAACCTTATAATCAGATTATTTTTAATTCTTTTTTCTATTATTTTATCATACTATGCCAGTTTTGCAATCCTATTCATCTCTTCTTTTGCATCAATTAATCCCAGATGCGTATATACATTTAACGTAACCCCTATATCAGAATGTCCCATTAAATATTGGAGTGCTTTCGGATTCATTCCAGCTTTCGCCATATTGGAACAATATGTATGCCTACATACATGAGGCGTGATCTTTGGCATTTGTTCCTCATGAGTACGATTATACTTTCCTAACGCCCACTGAAAATGTTTTTCCCAATGGAGTGCTACCTCAGGCATATCTTTTTTATCCAGGAATAAAAATCGACTATATCCATCTATAATCGGCTCAACCCTTACTTTTTTACGGTTTTTCACAATCTGTTCAAAACATTCATAAACTTCATCTGTCATCGGCAACATTCGTGTTCCACTTGAAGTTTTGGTATCTTCAATGACGTACTGCATTCCTCTGGTTCTCTGAAGCTGATGATTCACATTGATTTTTCTCTCCTGAAGATCAATATCTTTCACTGTCAATCCACAAAACTCAGAAATACGAAGTCCAGTCTTAAACAAAATAAACATTCCATTATAGTATTTTGAGTAATGGTCATCATTTCGGATAAACTCCAGAAATAACTCTTCCTGTTCTTTTGTAATTGCCTGTCTTGTAACACTGTCATTTACGACAACTGTACATAATTGAAATTCAAAAGGATTCTTGCGCAGTAAATCATCTTCAACTGCCATCTGAAATGCAGGTCTTACAATTCCACGCACACTGTGAATGGAACTGTATCCTCTTCCATCTGCTTGCAGCTTAATAAACCATGCTTTTGCATCCGACAATTTTATTTTATCTATTCTTCTGGTTCCGAATTCTTCTTTTTTTATTATATTGATCACAAAATCATAGTTCGCCTGAGTATTATGACGAACCCCCTTTTTTTGTCCAATATATTTTTGAACCAAATCCAAAACTGTTAAATTTCCTCCGTAAGGTACTATACCATCATGTAAATCTCTTTGGATATTTTTTTCTTTTTCCCTTAGAGCTAAGCATGGTCTGCATCCAGTTGGCAGAGAATCTGTTGGCTCTAATTTCCAACTATACAAAAACTTCTGCTTTCCATAACAATCTGTATATACAAACGCATATCTTCCATCTTTTCTCTGACTTTCTCCGTTTCGTAAAATTCGACCTTTTTTATCTCGTCGTTTTTGGTCACGTTTTGTTTTACCCAAACGTCTTCGCCCCTTTCTACGAAGAAGCCCTAGCACGATATAGGTATTATATCATACCAGGGCTAACATTTCCACTTTAAAGTGCTAAATTGTTCGTATATTTTTTACAAAGACGTAGTCTGATCCAGAAAGGCCTCAAATTTCTTACGGTTAATCAATGACTTACACCCCACCTGGACTGTAAAGCAACATTCTGAATTTAGATGTTCCGAAATAAGCATCCTTATTTTCTTTTCACCTATTCCGAAATATTGCACTGCTTCATCCACCGTAAGCATATATTTTTCCCAAATTGGAATCTTACCTTTTTCAATTTTAATCGCCACTCTTCTCTCCTCCTTTTCTCTTTGGACAAAACATTTTTATCTGCCCATGACAATTTACAATTTTATACACTGTCATCGGCAGATAAAATTACAATACAGGTGGCAGTTCAGTACTCTGCCCACATCGGTTTTGCACCGTCATTAAATATGACCAGCTTTTTTCTGGAAGTATCATTATCACAGATATGCTTCGTCGCCCTGTGCAGCTGCTACACATTTTGTCAAATTCTTCTCGCTCCATACCTTTACTTCAATGTTATATTTCAGCATTTCCTCGTATTTACTCCATTAACAGAGCAGATATATCATGGCGGATTTACCTAGTGGCTCTACATATCTTCACGTCCTGTATGTAAAACAATATACAATTTTCAAGGTACAAAAATTCCTGAAGGGGAAAAGGAATCTATATTAAATACTCCCTTTACTGATTACTTTTCCTTACATATGATTTCGTATCAAATCCCAAGGTCTTAGTAATCAGTTTTGCTTCCAGGCGTTGACGCAGAGTTTCATCTACACAGTAATGTACCTGTCCAAATTCGTCAAACATTTTTCTGGTAGCCAAAACTGTTATGTACCCTTCATAATGCTTCAACACTGCCTGGATTGCCTCAGTATCACCAGTTGATGCTGCCTCAATAACATGGAATGGCAGCAAATCAAATGCGCATTTCTGTTTTTTACTTTTTTTCATTTGCAGATTCCTCCATATTTTTTCTCATCAGTTCCAGTGATCGTCTACGATGCTCATTAATTGTGCTGCGTACAAGATTCATTTCTCTGGCAATGTCTGCATCACTCATATCCATAAAATATGATAATAACACAACATTCCTTTTCTTTTCAGTAAGTGTCTGCAGTGCTTCAGCAATCAATGCATCTTTGACTTCTATGTCGTAACCCAGGACCTGAAAACGATGTGTTTCCATTTCATGCTCATCCATTATAAAAAGTCTGCTCAACTCCTTTTCTGATAATTCTGACAACATCACTTCATACTTCTGGCGATATGCCATATGCTTTTCATAATTAATAACTTCACTTTTCAATGCCAGCTTGCACAGAGAATCAAACTGATGTCTGACTGTCTGCTCATCTTGAAAAGAGGATTGCTTCATAAGAGTTCACCTCCTTCCCCGCCGGTAGGCAATAAGCAAAGTTCTTGCTTCCCCTTCACACATATCCCAAACGGATGAGTGCATTTGTCGGGGTGTGGGAAGAAATTTTTAAAAAATTTCTTAATAAATACGAGAAAATTGTTTTTCCTGTATTTTGAGGTATATAAAAAACGTCCTAATGGGTAGTTTTTAGCCCATCGGACGCTATTTATATCAAAAGATAATATTTTGCCATCATTTTTTGTGGCATATAATTCACTTTTTGAGGTAAAGAAATTTATTTGCTTTTTTGAACTATTTATCTATTTCATCCGTCACGTAATGACGGATATGATACCAGACAATAAAATTCTTAATCTTTCCTATACCTCCGGATCTGTTTTACGGAAATTCAGAATTTTATATGTCTTTTAAAAAGTGAAATATCACCCTCTTTTTTAGTGAAATATTAGTTCATTTTCTTTCAAGAAAGGGAACTATACACTAAACATGGAGGTGTATCATATGCCAAAACAAACAGATAAAGAACTGGGATTGTTTTTTAAGAACGCCCGACACGAGCAAAAATTGACTTATGAAGAATTAGCTGAAAAAGCAGAAATGTCCAGCCGATATTTAAAGGAAATTGAAAATGGGGGCCGAGTTCCGAGTTTTCATAAAATCAGAAAACTGGTACGCGCTTTAAATGTTCCTCCTGAACCATTGTTTTATCCAAACAATCATACAGATAATCTTGATTATCAACGCCTGCTCATGTACCTGTCAAAATGCAACGATGAGCAAATTACCGCTATCCTTGCCATCGTAGAAGCATACCTGCGCACATACAAAATTCCTACAGACCACGATAAACAAGATCCCTGAAATTCATTTGAATTCTATCTGAATTATTCTGAAGAAGCGGTATGGTTTCCCATACCGCCACTCTTAACGTGCATATTTTTCTATCATTCTCTTAACATTCGTGGATTTCTTTATTGCCCCTATATTAATAAGAAACTCAACTACATCCATCATTCCCTGGTAATAAGCCCGCTGCTCCTCTTCATAATGGAAATGTTCTAACTGATCCAGATATTTATTCCAGAAATTCTGCTCACGCTCTGGGATTTTTTCCAGATATAGTGGCAGCTTCTTTTGTATTTGTTTCAAATTCTTCTCTGCTTCTTTCCATTCTTCCGGCTGTACTGTATATTCTCTTTCTCCGGAGTCACAGCGCAATTCCTCAAATAAATTCGATACTGCTTCATAAAATTCATTCATCTTCTTTCCACCTCTCATTAGAATTATTTCTCATTACAGGCAGCATTATCATTTTCTTATTTCAAAAATCAAATAAACTTTCCAAAAACTTCATCTTTAGAAGTATAGTAACAATATTTTTCCTTAAAATCAATAATAATACTTCATCTTTAGAAACTTTTGAGGATCAGAATGATTATTTATTGGGATAAAAAAACGAACAGTAAAAACAGAATAGGACAACGGGTAAAAGAATTACGAAAGGCTCATAATCTTACTCAGAAAACACTCGCTGCCAAATTACAACTTGCAGGATATGATTTTAATGATCTGGCAATCCTACGAATTGAACAAGGCACACGTTTCGTACCCGACTACGAAGTTGTCGCACTGGCCGAAGTATTTAATGTTTCCTGCGAATATCTTCTTGGTCTGACGGACGCTCCTGCAAAATAATTCAATTGTATTGCTGCCCATTCTATGCTAAACTATGGATAGATACTTCTGAACAACATACACTATTTATAAACCGTATGATTGGAGTGATTTCATGGAATTAACAAAAAAAGTCCCTACAACCGATAAAAACCAGGAAAACAATCATCTTCTCCGCATGTTAGACCGGGGAATTGATGATATGGAAGCTGGTCGTGAATTGCCACTGGAAGATGCTTTTCGCAAAATCACAGAATTAAGGGATGCACGAAGAAATGCAAGAATATAAAATTATTTTAACCTGGGAAGCAATTTACGATGTCACAGACATTGCAGATTATATTGAAGAAGAATTCGGCCAGCAACGTGCTGACCGTTTTCAATCTGATCTGAAAGAACAAATGCAGAATTTAGGCCAGTTCAGTACTGCCTTTCCCCGAACTCAAATTCTGTACAGAGGATATTCCATACATAAAAGATCTTTTCCGCCATCTATTATTTTTTATATTATAATGGAAGAAACAAAAGAGATTCATATTCTCCGAGTGTTGCGCCATGAACGAGATTGGGAAAATATCCTGTTGCAAAGATCAACTTATACATATCCAGAATGAATACCTGGGAGCCAATCAGAGATTTTTCTGAAAGGCTTCCTTTTTTATTACTTCCCACTGTCAATTAAATCATAACTCATATCCAGAAAATCCAGCGTCTTAGCTTCACTGACAGAATCATCCAAAAGAATCGTAATCCAGTGTTGCTTATTCATATGATACCCCGGTAAAAATCCATACGTTTGAATAATCATCCCAACCAGATCAGGATCACATTTTACATCCAGGATGTCAATGTTTCCATCTTCTTCTAATCCCAGTATTTTCTTTTCCACTACCATAATTATAGCATACCATTTTCCATTTTTATGTCGAAGCACCGCAGAATCAGGATCTTTTTTCCATAAATATTCCGGTTCAGTTCCATATTGCTCTTTCACATATTGAAAAATTTCCTCACGTTTCAAATTTATCCCTCACTTACGATTTCTTGCTCTGATTATACGCTATCAGGATTATATTCTCAACCACTTCTCACAGTTCCATTTATGTTTTATAGCTTTTGCATAGCCTGCTTTGCAGGCTACACCCCAAAAGAAGCAAGCACTGCCAGTGTCATGACACCTGGCTCATTTTGTCAAATTCCCTTTCCGGTTCATTCTACCAAAATGTATCAGGGAGTATCCCTGGCCCTCTCATATTTTATAATTTCTTAATTTGACGCTTTCACCCAGTCCTGTTAAAATAACTTACAGATACATCTGTCCAAACCAACAAAAAACCAAGTACCATAACTGTCATAGCCGAACTGGTTAGACAGTTTTTTTGTACTCTTTTTTATAGAAGAAAACGAATTGGAGGATTTCAATGAGCAAACGTACCAGAATTCATCCCGTACAATTTTATTTGAATGATGACGAACAATACATTTTAGAAGAAAAATATCGTCTTTCCAGGATGAAAAGCAAATCTGCCTTTCTACGGAAAATGATCTTATATGGATTTGTATATGAAGTAGACTACTCTCATATCCGAAAAATGAATACCCTGCTGGGCAATATCAGCAGCAATTTGAATCAGATCACCCATCGTATAAACAGTACCAATACAGTTTACCCAAAGGACCTGGACGATATAAAGGAGTTAATGGAAAAAATATGGCAGTTACAAAAATCCATGGTATCAAAACAACCGTTGATAAAGCAATAGAATACATCTGCAATCCAGATAAAACTGACCAGAATCTATATATTTCTTCCTTTGCCTGCTCTCCCGAAACAGCCGTTCTTGACTTTAAATACACTTTGGATCATACACATGACTGCAGAGATCCGCACAATACAAATAAGGCATTTCATCTGATTCAGGCATTTTCCCCTGGTGAAGTTTCCTATGAAGAAGCCCATCAGATTGGCAAAGAACTTGCGGATCGCTTACTGGAGGGAAAATACTCCTATGTTCTGACAACACACACTGATAAAGGTCATGTACATAACCATTTAATTTTCTGTTCTGCAGATAACATCACTTTTTCTCATTACCATGACTGTAAAAAGAATTACTGGAAAATACGAAATCTCAGCGACACTTTATGCCAGGAACATAACCTGTCCACAATTATGCCAGATGGTAAAAAAGGAATGAAATACAATGAATGGGCTGCAAATAAATCTGAATCCAGTAAAAAAGCGCAGCTGCGAAAAAATATCAACCAGACAATCCGAATCGTTTCCACTTATTCAGAATTTCTTGCATTTATGGAAGCTAAAGGATATGAAATAAAAAACGCAGAATTTGGCGAAAACAGCAGAAAATACATTACCTTTCGTTCTCCCGATATGTCCCATCCAGTGCGTGGAAGTGCTAAATCTTTAGGAAAAAATTTTACTAAGGAACGTATCAAAGAACGCATTAATAATAAGCTCCACAGAACTACTGTTCCTTCTGTTCGTAATAAGTTAATAGACACCAACACTCCCAATATAGCAGGAAACATTGGACTTCAGAAATGGGCAAATAAGGAAAATTTAAAAATTGTCTCTGCTGAATATAACAAGATGTTCACACATAATCTACATAATTTTTCAGAACTTGAAGACCGCATAGCCTTGTTACATATGCAGCAA
Source organism: Blautia sp. HCP3S3_C12 (assembly GCF_052064155.1). NCBI lineage: Bacteria > Bacillati > Bacillota > Clostridia > Lachnospirales > Lachnospiraceae > Blautia > Blautia sp. HCP3S3_C12. The sequence goes on from NZ_JBQHWC010000010.1 coordinate 14,972, forward strand.
AAAGAGGTAAATACCTCTGTTGTTTCTCTCGAGTCTCAGATACGCCATCTTCGAGAAATGCTAAAATATGCCGAACAATATCAGAAAAATAAAATTTACGACGACCATTATAAAAGCTCCAAAGATCCAGATCGTTATTTCCGTAAATATGAATCTCAAATTATTCTTTTCGCGGGTGCTGAACATATTTTACAGGAAAATGGTATAAACCTGAAACATCTTAATTCCAATAAGTTGCAGGAGCAAATTGCAGATCTTATTTCCAGAAAGGAATCACTAAATACTCAATACGTTTCCTTTAAGCAAGAAATAAAAGAGTTGGAATTGATACATCAAAACCTGTCCAAATATCTCAAACAGGATGCTCCTGAAATACAAAGATCTTCTCATAACCAACTCCCTTCTTTGTAAAACCATAATAATAGGCAGCGATTTCACTCGCTGCCTAAATTCCCATTAAACCGATATCCTACACCTCGTACTGTTTGTATATATAATGGTTGTCCAGGATCATCTTCTATTTTTTCTCTGATATTGCAGATATGTCGCATAACCACATTATAATCACCGGAATAAGGTTCATTCCATACCAGATCATAAACCATTTCTTTTCCAAATATTCTACCTGGACTTTTCGCTAAAAGAAGTAAAATATCATATTCATATTTTGAAAGATGAACATCACTATCATTCTTTTTAACAATTCGTTCCTGTAGATATATTTTTAATTCTCCAAACCTTATAATTTCCGGTATGAATTGGTTTTTATGTTCCCAGCTAGTCAATATGTTTTCACTTATGCTTCCATTAGCATCTGTGATTCTCTCAATAATTTCTATCTTTTTCACCTTTATTGCCTCTACATTATTAATTTTATATTCTATATATCATCTGCCATTTGACTTTTTTCTTCTACAAGTAATATAATATATTTATTACATATGTAGGATTTAGCAGGAGAATTTTATTATGTCACTACCCCAGATTTCAGAAGCCGAATTTGAAGTTATGAAAATTGTATGGAAATATGCTCCCATCAATACAAATGAAATTACAGAAAAACTTACTCTAACTACCAGCTGGAGTCCAAAAACAATTCAAACTCTTATCAAGAGACTTGTTTCCAAAAAAGCTCTTTCCTACGAAAAACAAAGCCGGGTATTTGTCTATACTCCATTAGTCCAAGAAGATGAATATATACGCCAGGAAAGCAATTCTTTTTTAAAGCGATATTATAATGGAAATCTTTCTTCTATGCTGGCTTCTTACCTTGAAGACGATAAGCTCTCTTCAACAGAAATTGATAACTTACGCCATTTATTATCAAAACATCAGAAATAGGAGGTTTTGAATGAGCAACTGGATCATCCACTTTTTAATCAGTAATATCTTCATATGTATTTTTACACTTGTAATAATCGGAACAAAAAAACTTCTGAAAAAATATTTATCTGCGACTACACAGTACCATCTCTGTTTTCTTTTATTTTTATTACTTGCCGTGCCATTTTTTCCTGTACAGATTCATGGCTCACAACTTTTTTCATGGTTACATTTTTTTCAAACTGACTCAGGACTTAACTCTGGTACCGACACGCTATCCGAACTTACCAGTAATACACAAAATATTTTGTTAAACCAGGTGAATGATTTTTCAGTTTCCATCAGTAGTCAATTTTCTGGAGGCTTGAATACCATACTCTTTCTAATATGGATAACGGGTGTTATGATTATGTCAGTCCTCACCCTTCATTCATTAAACTATGTACATTCCATAAAAAGATCTGCTCTCCCGCTTCAAAATCAGCAGGTAAAAACTATTTATTACAATTGTTTAAAGGAACTTAAAATCTCTCACCCAGTATCAGTCTACAGTACTGCATTTTTAAAATCACCAGTTTTAATCGGAATAATACATCCCAGAATTTACATTCCCATCCATTTAATTTCCGAACTGAATCCTGATGATATGCGTTTTATGCTGCTACACGAATTACAGCATTACCGTCACAAAGATACATTTATTGGCTTCCTCATGGTCATAAGTAATATACTCTACTGGTTTAACCCTTTTGTTTGGTACACTTTAAAAGAAATTCTCTGTGACCGTGAAATAGCCTGTGATTCTGCTGTATTGCAGATGATTTCTGCTGATGAATACCAAGCTTATGGAACTACACTGATTAATTTTGCAGAAAAAATATCCTCTTTTTCCTCTCCACTGGCAGTTGGAATGTCCGGAAATTTCAGGCAGATGAAACGACGTATTCTCAACATCGCCGTTTTTAGGAAAGAAACTCTTTATCAAAAAATGAGAGCATTGATAATTTATCTGGTCATTAGTGCTGTTTTTATTGGATGTACACCCATTTTATCCATTGATGCCTCTACTCAAAGCGTATATCATTTTAGTGATACAGACAAAAATATCTCCCTGTTAGATATATCCGAAACATTTGGAACATATGATGGATCATTTGTTTTGTATGACAATAATTTGGATTCCTGGAAAATATACGATCTTGAAGAAGCCACCAAACGTATTCCGCCAGAGTCTACCTACAAAATATACGATGCATTATTAGGGTTGGAATCCGGAATCATCACACCAGAACACTCTTCCATGACATGGAATGGTGATGCCTTTCCTTTTCCATCCTGGGAAGCTGATCAGGATTTAAACTCTGCTATGCAAAATTCCGTTAACTGGTATTTCCAGGCAATTGATTCGCAGCTCGGAATTAACAGAGTCCAGGAATTTTTGAATAAAATAGAATATGGAAACCAAACAACCAGTTCAAATCTGGATTTATACTGGTCCGATTTTTCATTAAAAATCTCGCCTTTAGAGCAAGTAACATTATTAAAAAAATTTAACACAAATGAATTCCATCTAAATTTCCAAAATGTATTTTCTGTTAAAAATGCTATAAAAATTGCCAGTACACCTAATGGTAATTTCTACGGAAAAACTGGAACCGGTCGTGTCAACGGACAGGATATCAACGGCTGGTTTATCGGATATGTAGAAACTTCCGATAACAGCTATTATTTTGCAACCAATATCCAAAGTGATTCTAATGCAACTGGCAAAAAAGCATTTGAAATCACTTCTGATATCTTAAAAAAATTACATATATGGAATTAACAAATATGAAAGGGCTGATAGTTGTTATCAGTTCTTTCTTTTTATTCTATATTGATATTTGGGAACTTCTTTCGTACCATTATTCAGAATTTTATTCCCCATATATTTAAAACTCTTATCATCGTTGAACTTAACAGTCAGCTCACTTGTAATAACGGCATCATTACATATAAATGTATCACATACAGCATCAACAACCAACACACTGTTTCCCTCTCCGCTATCTCTTATTTCAACGACCTCCGGTAAAGATGTTCCAAAATAAGTAGGGCTATAATTTAAACAGCCTAATCGTTCCCAGTCATAAGTTTGATGTTCCGAATCAAATACTGCCCATTTTTTAATTTGATCTGCTGTTATCGGCAAAAACTCCATTATCAGATTTTCAAACTCTTCTGCCGGAATTCCACTTGAGTTACCTGAAAACTCATATCTCTCCCCGTATTTCATTCGATATAAATATTCATATAAACCATTATAATCTAACCCTTCCATATCAGATCTATCCCAATCAGAACATAAAAGATTATTCCCCTGATATCCAAGCAAATACACACACCTCTTTGAAACTTCCCTGCATTCATCACTTAAAGGTTTAATTCTTATCATAGAACTGCCATCAACCGCTTCTGATACTTCCGGATACTTTGGAACGCATAGCGTATAACCAAACCAGCCTTTTTCTGTATATTTCCATTCTTCTATCCTTGTATACGAAACATATACAATAGATGGATTGTCGTTCATACCCCAAACAGCTTTCACAGCCAGCAAATACATATCTGTCCCATCATAATTGAATTTGAGTCTTTCTATCCCACCATCCCTGTTAATCCTATATAAGACGATATCTCCTGTCAGATCCTGTTCTGCCCTGAAAAGAAATTCTTCCATTTTAGAATAATTAGCCATATTTGAATACGGTGCTGATGTAATAACGGGGACATTTTTTTCCTTTAATACTTCCTGCATTTCTTCCATTACTGTCTCAGAAACTACTATATTCGATGAAGTCCCTTTATCCGCCTTTTGATAAATGACTTTCATCTGATTCATAACATTCTTACAATCTTCAATAGCTTCTTCTTTCACGACTTCATCTACTGGCAAATCATATCCTCTTTCTTGTACAGCATAATTCGCAGTTTCCTGTGAAATATATTCTAAATCAGCCCCTTTACATTTTGTATTTCCTATGAAAAAGCATCCCGAAATAAATAAAACGCTCATCATCTTTTTCAGTTTTCTTTTTGTAATCATATCAATTATCTCCATAACATTCCTCCCACTTTTCGTCTGATAATCTTTCCGTATACCAGGTAACCTCTATTTCTGACCTTGATACATAATTGGATACATATTGAAATCTATCTTTATCTAACAGCCGAATGGTTACGCTATGACAAAACGCCTGATCTAATTCTTTTTGTGGCCATACCGCATTTACTTCCAGTGTTATTGTTCCATCTTGATTTTCTATGTAGGAAACAACTTCCGGATATGGAATATATGGTGTGGGAGCAAAATCATATACGATTCCTCTGGTTCGATACCGATATGTCTGTATTTCTGTGTGAAATACCGTTCCTGTCTGCAGTATCTCTGCGCTTATATTAAAATATTTTTGAAATATCGTTTCAAATGATTCTTTTGGGATTTCATAAGTCTTTCCTTCCTTAAATTCATCAGTTTTTTCTTCCATTGAAAGTAAACGATCAAAAACATCATAAAAATTTATTCCATCATAATTTTTTTCACTCCAATTAGAAGTAAACAATTTATTAAGTGTATATCCAAAAGGAAGTATATATTTTCGATTCAACTCCCGACATTTTTTATTTAACGGTGCTACCCGAAAGTCCCGATATCCAGACGGTCCATCATATCCTGCCGGATGATATTCTTCTATAAAGAAATGCCCGTTTTCTGTATATTTCCATGAATTAGCTCTAAACTCATGATAATATGTTTCCTGCCAAGTGTCCTCTTTCCATTTAAAAGAGCTTACTTCAACGTCTATTTTCCCCTGTTTGGTTTTCAGATCATACCGGATAAAATAATCCCCTGCTATAACTTGAAATATAGTAGTTTTTCCATTCTTCTCTTTTTCTGCTTTTTTCAAAAAATCATCTACTTTAATACTTTGAACCATATCCAGCTGATTGTAGGAATCAATTACTGCATATCCATATTTTCCAAAATAATCCATACTTTTTTGTATTGTACTCAGCTCATATAGTGCATTTTCTTTCACAGCATTCTCATATATGTTCCGATAGCCTTCTGCTAGCATTTCACACTCTCTGTAAATTTTTTCTTTCGTATCTTCAATTGTCTTTTTCTGCTCTTTCTTTATGCCACATCCACTACAGACAGCAAGAAAAATAACTCCCACAAATATTTTCCAAATTTTTTTCATATCATTTTCCTCTTACATTTGTAATATTTAAAGGTAAAAATTATTCATTACCAAGATATTCATCCAGTATCGCCTTATCCTTTTCCACCACATAACCGCTTCCTCCAATATCTTTCACATTCTCTACCATACTGATGAGCAAAATAGGATTCTTTGTATCTCTATCTGTAGTAAAAACTGTAAACCAGCCAATTTCTGTTCCAGATGTATCTTCTTTTGTAGCTTTCAGTTCCGCTGTTCCGGTTTTTCCTGCTAATCTAATGTCTTCCCGGCATGCTCCATAACCAGTTCCTTCCGGGTTATTCACTACACCCTCTAACCCCTCCATAACCTCCGAAACAATTTGTGGTGAAAAAGCATCTTTTATCCAGATTTCACTGGAAGTGCTTCCACCATCCGCGTGAAGATATGGCTTTATCATATTTCCATCATTTAGAAAAGCCGTATAAATGCTTGCAAGATGCAAAGGATTTACCAGAATCTGTCCCTGTCCATACCCACTGTCAGCAAGCTGGATTTCTGTTTCTATCTTGTCCATATTAGAATATTGGGACTCTGACATTTTAATATCAAATGGAAGTTCCTGATTAAATCCTATTTGATTTAGAGACTGCATCAGTTGATCCGCACCAATTTTTAATGCTGCTTTTGCAAAATAAATATTATCTGAATAAATAAGCGCATTTTTCAAGATCACAGGTTCATAATCATGAAGTGTAGTCACTGTATAATCTCCCCACGAGGAATCTTTCTGCCACGCCAGACCCTCATTTCCAAAATCGTCATTTGCAGTAAATGCCCCCACTTTTAATCCAATTGCAGCAATTACAGGTTTAAAAGTTGAGCCAGGACACCATGTCTGGCGAAAGCGGTTGTATAAAGGCCTGTCTTCATTTTCATTTAATGCACTCCACTGGCTGTTGTCCATTCCACGTACAAAATCATTATTATCATAAGATGGCGTACTTACCAACGCCAATACTTCCCCTGTATAAGGATTCAAAGCTACAGAACATCCTCTGTCTTCTTTAAATTGTTCATAAAGAGTACTTTGAAGATCACCATCAATCGTAATATGGATATCTTCTCCATCTTTTCTAGGCTCATATGCAATAACACTTTTTTTATTTCCATTTGCATCTACAATACAGATTTCACACCCATCTGTTCCTTTTAGTTCTTTTTCATAAAGCGTTTCCAGTCCAGTCTTTCCAATCACACTGTTTGTACGATACCCTTCCCCTTTATGTTCCTGCAAATCTTCGGCTGTAACCGCCTGTACATACCCTACCAGATGAGAGGCAGCTTCTTTTAGATAATAAGTTCGTACTTTTACATCAGATAACATAATACCTGGAATCTTCAATAATGTGTCCTGCTTTTCTTTTTCTTCCAGAACAGTTTTATCCGGATTCACTGTCAAAAGATCGACCTCTTGTATTTTAGGAATTGTTGCTACTGGTACAAAAGAATCTGCTTTTACCCAACCGGCTTTTAACTTATCCTCAATTTCGTCTGCTCCAATTCCAAGATACTCTGCCAGTTTTTTTATTGTATCTTCTCTGTTCTCCATCCTGCCCGGAACAATTCCTACCGAAGATGCAGTTCCCTCTCCAGCCAACTGACGACCATTTCTGTCTAAAATATCTCCTCTCTTTGCCTCTTCTGACGTTACCTGAACTTTATCCGTTGCAGATAACTCTGGAAAAATCAACTGATCCTGCCAGATTAAATGATATCCTGTCCAATCATGTGAAAATACCGCATCGTTGGTAAATTCTACATTTCCTGCAGCAGTCTGCATATTTGTTGTATAGGAAACTGCCGCATTTCCGTTTTCTTGTCTTTTTACTGTAATATCGGTTATGGACAGATCAGACATCTCAATGCCTTCATATATTTTAGAATTTCGTTCTATAAATTCTTCCTTACTGTTCATGCTGCTTTTTTTCTGATCCAGCATGGCATACATTTGCTCATATTCCCCTTTTTCAATATATTTCATATATTCCATTAGTCTTTTTTCAGGAACATTACAATTCATTATTGTTACAATACCGATTCCACCACCAATCAATATACCGCTAAATAAAACTATTTTTGTAATAATCTTCGTGTGTTTTTTTCTTTTCTTTTTTCTCATATAGTTTTATTTCTCCTTTTTTCATATTTTCTTAAATATTACACTTGTAATATTTAAACGTCAAGCTTTTTCTTAGGTTTATATATGTAGACAAGAGAAAAGATTTGCATAAAAAAGAAAGGGCATCTCAAAGCCTTCTTTGATAAAGAACTTTACGACACTCTGAGGTAATGGTTTCTCCGGATGTTTCCCAAACGCTATAATCACTCTCCAGAAGAACCAAAAACGATTTTTAATTTTCTCTCAGAAAAAAAAGAACTACTCTAAATCTGCTGATCTTTGAAATAACCCTGCTCGTTTCTTATAATCACAAACATATTCAGACAACACATTCTTTGCTGGCAGATTATTATAGCAGAAAACGCAACAAATCCCTTTATTAACTTTTGTTCCATATATTTCCTGTACCAATCCTATTGTTTCATCATCTGAACAAAAGCTCTTCGGAATCTCCCTACAATCCCTGATAATAACGCAAATCTGTTTACTATGTCCTCTCTGTCAGTATACAAGCCAGCTAATCTCTTTATTATAGTATCTAAATACTTCTTCCCAATTCCACTACTCAAAATTTCTTCAGTCACTGTTTCTGCAGATGTGTTTTTATATCAGCCAGAGTTCCCCTGGCTGAATTCTTCCAATATATACCTGTTAACACTTCTCAATGCTGACACTTTTTCCTTCGCTTCTCATCTTTCACCTGCTATACTGCACTCTGGCTTGAATTCATTCCCTCTCTTCCAGTTCCGATTTATAATCTTCCAAGTCCATAAGAAAAGTCTCATAGCCTTCATCACTCATGCAGAACAGCTTTCTTAGGGTATTGCAGACAAGCCCGATCATATCCGCATCCCCTTTTAGAAATGGAATGATATGGTCGATTGCTTCCATTGTGTCATTTCTGTTTCCTTTATCAAACATTGCCGTTACTAAACATTCGTCTGTATCAAAGTTCATTGCCAGATCGATCACAATTCTACATCCCCCTTCTTATGTGCTTTGGATTTTTCTACTTCTTTATTTTCCTGCTCCTGTGCTTTTGCCCTTGCCTGAAACTCTTTCAACGACTGCAGTACAGATTTTTTCAGTTCTCCTTTTTCACCCTTTGCAGGCTCTTTGTTTTGTTCCCGGTTCGGTTCTACTGATACGGATTCTTTCTTGACTGGTGCTTCTGGAACTTCCTGTTTCACTTCCACAGTCTGTTCTGCTTCCTGCACTTTTCCATGCTCTGCTTCTGTATAAGAGCCGTGATACTTCTGAAAAACTGTTCTGCAGCGATAAATCTTTCCTGGGTAACCGTACACTCAGAGTATCAGGCAGCAATACATTTGAGGGAAAAGTATTTGTAGCTTTCATTGCCTTGATCATACGCTGCAACCTTGGAATTCTCCATACTGCCATAAGCTACCACACCGCCCTGCTTGGAAGTCAGTGCCACCGCCGCAATGGTTCCATTTCCCTGACTTGGTGTAAACTCCCACACAAACCGGTAACCATTATCAAGCGGCTTACTCTCTGTCAGATTCATGCTTCCCCTTGCCACATCCGCAGTGGCATTGACATCATTGGATGCATAAGCCACAGGGAGTTTATTTGTGGACGGATAAATATTGTCCGCATCTTCTGTCAAAGCCTCCGAATAAAGCAGTATGCCCCCAATCATGTTAGGACAGATAGGAAGCAGGTTATTGTTCCAAAGCAGGTGGGTATCATACTCCCCTGCCACAGAATAAAAAATACCCATAGGATTCAATCCCAGGATATGATTTACCGCATTTGTCACCATATTCTCTTCCTGCACTCTTTCCACCACTTCCCCAGTGGAATCATCGATCATCTCGATGACCACGTTTCCTTTCAGCTTCATCCTTACCTACCTTTCCACCGGCATTGCAAATGCACCGATTCCAAACCTTCCAGGAACCACATCCCTGTAGGTTCTCTTTACAAGCTCATCAATCTTCCAGGTGATATTCTCATCGACAGCCGCCATCTGAAGCACACCGCCGAGTTTCACCTTCTTAATGGTCTCCTCAATCTTAATCTCACCATCCCAGGCTTCCCCGGCACCCATTGACTGACCCATAATCGCAGCAAGACAATCTCCGGTATCCACCGTAACCGTACCACCTGTTGCCCTTGCATACACATTGAAAATGTTTCTATAGTTCGCCACCATATTCTCAATCGGGTAATACAGCATGATGGAATGCTTCCCGGAATGCCAGGTCTCCTCCGGCTGATGAATCTCGATGATGTTATCATTAAACTCAAAGGTAAAATGAACCACCACCTGACCGTCTTCCTTCCAGACCACAGGAAGTTCCACAGTTAATGTCTGTTCTTTTGTCTTGCCAATCACAACAGGCTCCTCTGCTGCAACAGCACTATCCGAACTTCCGCCGGTCTCATCCACAACATCAGTCCCCGCAGCACCGCTATCAGTTGTTCCGCTATCCGTAGTTTCCTCATTACCTGCAGTACCCTCTGCCAAAACTTCTTCCACTTCCACCGAAGGAATCACCACATCCCCTCTTGCAACCACAGACCTTTCCACCTGGTCAGCACTCACTCCCACAATCACAGATCCAAAGAACTGCGCCATAACCGCTTCATTCTGTGCAAACTCAATGGAAATAATCTTCACATCACTCTCGCCAACCGTAAAAGAGCTGGCATTGGTAAAGGTATGAATACCTATCTTGCCAGCCTCTTTATTATCTATAATCTGATTCAGCAGACCGCTGATGTTCTTATCATTTTTTGATTTAACATGTGCCAGTCTCGGATTCTTACCAACACCCTTCAGCGTGTGCTTCCCACCAATCTTACACTGCATGGAAGTGATAGCAGATATCCTGTTTTTGTCTGCCTGTCCTCCCTTAAACCGGATCACATCTCCCAAGTCCAAAGCAGGATTTCCTATTGTTTCCGAATCAAATGGCACATAATCCACAACAGCCAGGTCATTCAGGATATTCATGCACAGCTGCTCTCTGGTTTCCTTAAGACCAAACTGTAACAGTGGATTTACCCCAAGATTCAGCGTCAGTCCATCGTCCGGATCCAGATGATAATACTCTGCCGTTTCCGTTTTCATGTTGGTAGAAGAAACCGCTGTGTATCTTGTGATAAAATCGGAAAAACTACTGGTAAACCGGTGCTTTGTCTCCAGCTCCATCACGGGCTCATTGCCATACTTCCTCAGCTCCAACTTGCCCTCTCTGTTGATACAGAAAAACCCACCAAGAACCTGCCCCACATAGTAGAGCACATCCCGGTAGGTCTCAATATCATTTTCTGTATAAATGGAAAGCAGCTCTGTTCCATTGGGCATCGCTTCATAGTCTGTTTGGCTCTGCGCCATCTCCACCTTACAGGCCTTGCAACACAGGCTCACAAAATCATACACCGTACCAATGGTTTCAAAGCCATTGAAGCTCTTATCAAACCGAAGCATGAAATCATAGGCTTTCAGCTCCAAAGTCTTGATATTACGGTTAGCCTCCGACACCTCAAAGATTCCCATCGGTACCTCTTCATAAGAGCCATCCGACAGTCTTAAATGATAGAACAATTCCACCAGAGCATCTTCCAAAGTATATCTGTCAATATCAGATAAAAGAGTGATTCCCATTTCTGCTGCATACACCGTACCAAGCTCAATCTCAGTAGAACCGCAGCACTGACTGGAAATATAACCACTTCCCTTTACGATATCATCAGCTCCGAACTCATACGAGGCACCTTTCGTTGTCGTAATTCTTCCCGTCCAATAATATCTTCTTGTGTTCTCCTGCACCGCCTGCAGGAATGCTTTGCTCACCGGATACAAAAGACCACCTTCCCTTCAAAGAAAAAGCACCAGCCAACTTAATGACTGATGCCTTAATAACGACTTTATTTAAAACTTGCCCAAAAACGTTTTACATCTCTGTCTGTTATATGTCGTTCGAGCATTCCTTTAATATGTTTTCTTATTTCAACTGCATCTTTTCTTTCATAATAAAAATAATTACAAGCTCTCAATTTCGTATTTTGCCATAATCGTATGTACAATTGCTCATCATTACATGGAGATATTCCTAAAATATCAATATGCCCATCAATATCATTAAACTCAGTTATTCCATATCTGTCATCTTTTTCCTCTTCACCATACTTTTCTAACCAGTACCATGTCATTATTCCATTACAAAACATATGCTTGAATCCATCTGGAACCCCATTAGCCCTATCCGTTATATCATTAAAGCACCCATGTAAATGATAAACAGGGACTTCTTTTCCTACAGCACTATCAAGATTTGTATCATAATTCAATGTAAAGATAGCATCGTACCGCTTCAAATAGTTAATAAACGAGTCAGGAAACATTTTATATATATCATTCACCGTATCATTATCGTAAATTGCATCTAATAAAAGCGGCTGAAGATAATCATTTATGGCTGTGTTCACCATATTTCTCTCATCATCATTAATAGCGTTTACATATAATAATTCAGCACCCAAAAAGATATCTTCCAAACCAATTTCATTCACCGATATTTTTTTTTGATATGATCGCCTAATTCTTTCAATTTCCATCTGCAAAAAAAGATAATCCTGATCTTTTGGAACACTAATTCTCTTTTGTATCGCCATATTAATTGTAGAAACACATGTTTCAAGAATATCCTTAACAGAACTCTTGTCCCACCCCAACTGCAAATATTTGTCGCTTTCAATATTTGCAATTGCTCGGTCGATAATTGCTTTGTTTCCTCGTCTGTCAATACCGCCAAATTGAATATCAATTCCGTTCCCGACAACTAGTACTTTCATACCTTCAACCACCCTGTTCTATAATATACATTCATTATAATGTCATGGATTATCTATGTCATCATAAACTTACAATTCCTTCAAAGAAAAACTCACAATCCAAAGCCCCTTATAACTCGTATCCTTCTTAAGCTTTGCCTTGAACCCTTCCACATACATTTCCGTCTGTCTCACACTTGCAGTCTCCGGGTCAAAGAATCCAACTCTTATCTTCTCCTGCTGTTTATACCCGGTAAGTAACCTTAGCCACTTCTGGGTAACAGAAAAGGAAACAGAAATAGTCACAACACCAGTTCTCACCAAATCCCTCTGCGTGGTTCCTGCCTCTGTTTCTCCACCGCTGTCTGCTTCCTTATCCGTCATATCCACTTCATAACTATCCGGCAGAGGAAGATCCACGCCGTCAAAGTTCAGATACTGAAAAAATGCCATCGCTTATCTCCCTCCACTTCTTAGATTTGCCCTCTGCTGGGCATTTACAATCACTTCATCCAACATCGTACCGCCAAGGTACACAGGAATCACAATATCCCCGCTTCCACCATTGACAGAAGAAACCGCATCCTTAATCGCCAACACAAAACTACTCATATCTGCACTTGTCACAGTTCCACCACAGGCCATAGCCATCTGACCTGCATTCACCTGAGGATTTACCACCATATCTGCAGCAAGGCCACTCACTGCATCCTTTACCATGCCCTTGCTATTCTCAATTCCCTTAGCCAGTCCGGACATAAAGTCAGGCATCCAGCTCTCATACTCGGTAAGAGGTCCTTCATCCGGTACAGAGAAATGCAGGAAGGACTTAATCGTGTCAGCAACACTGCATACCGCATCCTTCACCTTGCCGATGCAGGACTTGATACCATTCACGATACCATTGATGATATCTGCTCCCCAGCTGAACGCCGAAGAAGCCAGATTCTTAATGAAATTCACTGCATTAGTAAAACCATTCTTGATGGTGTTATAGATACCCGAAATGGTATTCTTAATCCCATTCCACATCGCACTGAAAGCAGTGGACACCGCCGTCTTAATGGCATTCACAACGGTAGTCACCGTGTTCTTAATGCCGTTCCAAACTGTCGTGATGGTATTCTTGATGCCATTAACCACTGTGGTAACCACATTTTTAATGGCATTCCACACTGTAGAAAATACTGTCTTGATAGCATTCAGCACAGTCGTAATTACTGTCTTAATAGTATTCCATGCAGTAGTAAGGAAGGTACTGATCGCCGTAACCACCGTGGTCACCACGGTCTTTATGCCATTCCATATCGTACTGAAAAATGTAGAAATAGCCGTCCAAACCGTAGTCGCAACCGTCTGGATCGTATTCCATGCAGTGCTCAAGAATGAGGAAATCGCATTCACAACAGTAGTAAAGGTATTCTTGATTCCTTCCCAAAGCCCGGTAAAGAAAGAAGCCAAGCCATTCCAAACCGTTTCCGCTGTAGTCTTAATAAACTCCCAGACAGCCCCAAAGAATTCCTTCAAGGCTTCCCAGACTGCAACCGCAATCTCCTTTATGCTGTCCCACAAATCAATCCAGAACTGCCGGAACTCATCACAATTATTCCAAAGATAGATAAACGCCGCCACCAAGGCCGCAATGGCTGCAATAATCAGCACAATCGGATTGGCAAGCATAGTCGCATTCAGTGCCAGAAATGCAGTCTTCACTGCCTTAATCACACCCACAACCTTTGGCACAATGGTCATAATCGTACCCACTGCCGTAATGATTTTTCCAATGATAATCAGTACCGGCCCAAGTGCCGCAGCAATCAGTGCAACCGTCACAATGGTTTCTTTCACACCGTCCGGCATACTGTTTAGTACATCAATAAAACCCTGCACCCATCCAACAATCTTTTTCACCGCCGGTAACAGAATTTCCCCAAATGAAATGGCCAGCTCCTGCAACTGAGATTTCAGTATAGTGAGCTGACCTTCCAGGTTATTATTCATGGTGTCTGCCATACTCTGTGCAGCACCGTTACAGTTATCTATCGCTCCTGAGAGCTTCGCAATGTCCCCTTCTCCTGCATTCATAAGTGCAAGGAAACCTGACATGGCATTCTTTCCAACCAGACTTTCTGAAGCCGCAGCCTTCTCCGATTCTGACAAACCACTAAATGCTGTTCTACAGTCAGCCAGAATATCCGACAAATCCCTCATGGAACCATCTGCATTGGTGGTGGCAACTGTTACCTCACCAATATTTTCCCCACAAATCTTAACCTCTCCGGAAAGATTTGTCATAATAGTTCGAAGGGAAGTACCTGCCTGAGTGGACTTGATTCCCGCATTTGCCATCAGACCAATCGCTTCAGCAGTATCTTCAACTGAAAACCCCAAAGCACCCGCAATCGGCGCACAGTACTTAAAGGTCTCACCCATCATAGATACATTTGTGTTAGCATTGGAACTTGCCGCCGCCAATACATCTGCAAAGTGCCCCGAATCCTGAGCCGACAATCCAAAGGCGGTAAGTGCATCTGTCACGATATCAGAAGTTGTCGCCAAATCTTCCCCGGAAACAGCCGCCAGATTCATAACGCCTTCAATACCGGAAAGCATATCCTCTGTCTTCCAACCGGCCATTGCCATGTAATTCATAGCCTCAGCCGCTTCCGATGCAGAGAACTTCGTCTTGCTTCCCATCTCCCTGGCTTTCTTCGAAAGAGCCTCAAGATCACTTCCGGTTGCTCCCGATACCGCCGCCACCTTACTCATGGCAGCTTCAAAATCTGCCGCAGTCTTAACCGAAGCCGTACCAAGAGCAGTCACGGTAGCCGTAACCGGAAGCAACTTCTTTCCTGCTCCCTCGATATTGCTTCCTACATCCTTTAACTTCTCACCAGTCGCAGAGATTTTCTGCAACGCCGTAGCTGACTGGTTCGCCTGCTCTTCCAGTCTCTTTAGCTCATTCTCAGTTTCAATAATCTCTCTTTGCAGAGCATCATACTGATCCTTGGAAATCGTTCCATCATTTAATGCCTTTTCTGCCTGCTCCGCAGCAGTCTTTAAGGTTTCCAGCTTTTCCTTCGTTTCCTTAACCACATCCCCAAGTAGCTTATGCTTCTGAGCCAAAAGTTCCGTATTACCAGGATCCAGCTTAAGAAGCTTTTCCACATCCTTAAGCTGTGCCTGCGTATTCCTGATTTCGGTATTAACGCCCTTCAATGCTGTTTGAAGTTTTGTGGTATCGCCGCCGATTTCAATGGTGATACCTTTAATTCTCGATGCAGCCATACCGAACCTCCCTTCATTTTATGGCAAGAAAAAGGAGCCGATTTCTCGACTCTTTACACAACAAAGGCACCGGATATTTCACCGATGCCATTCTTAAGCTATATTCATTTAGCCCTACAACCTGGAATTTGTACCTCTTTCAGACTATACATTCTTTCCCATCATATACGCTTCTTGCATACACTTTGTATCTTTGATTTCTCCTGCATGATATACTCCGGTTCCGTAGATGATGCCTTTTTCTACTGCTCCCTCCACACAGTCAGCATATCCTCTAAAGCATGCCAGTGTGGTGTCCATAGATTCCTTTTCTCCATCAGCCGCAGTCATTATATAATACATTTCTTTGTTCTTCACTTCTGTCCAACGGCACACGCTTCTATCAATCACAGCCTTTAACTGTGCATCAATAGAATAGAAATAAACAGGACTTGCCAGAACCATAACATCACATGCAATCATTTTCTCCATAATTTCTGCCATGTCATCCTTGATTGCGCAGTTTCCTGTATCACGGCAAGCATAACACGCCGTACAATATGCCACTTTTTTCTCTTGCACACGGATTTTTTCTACTGTGTGCCCTGCTTCTAATGCACCACGCATAAATTCATCACATAATAAATCCGAATTACCTTGCTTTCTTGGACTACCTGACAATATCAAAATTTTCTTAGTCATATCACTTGCTCCATTACCAATTTTTCTCTTCCTTAGTACAGTCATGCTGTTTCTTTCGTTCTTCCACCATCTTGCCAAACCACTCTACCATGTTTGGGTCGTAGTGGGAGAAGAATGCACTCTGTTCTTTATCCAAAGTTGCTATCTTTTCCATATCATCAGCTGATAACTCAAAATCAAATACATTAAAATTCTCTACCATTCTTTCATAATGTACTGACTTTGGAATAATTACAATACCTCTCTGCAAATGCCATCTTAAAATTACCTGCGCAACCGTTTTTCCATACTTTGCACCAATTTCTGATAACATAGGGTCTGTGAACATATCGCCTCTACCTTCACCAAACGGTGCCCATGCTTCCAGCTGAATTCCATATTTATCATGCCATTTCTTTGACTCTTCCTGCTGGTGATATGGATGTATCTCTACCTGATTTATCATAGGCTTTATACGAGCGAAAGTCGCAATATCAATCATTCTGTCCGGATAGAAATTAGAGATACCGATTGCTCTGATTTTACCAGCTTCATAGTATTCTTCCAATGCTCTCCATGCTCCATAGTAATCTGCAAAAGGCTGATGCAGTAATAACAAGTCCAAGTAATCTGTCTGCAGCTTTCTCATAGATTCCTCTATGGATGCCTTACATTCATCATATCCATAATTCTCAATCCATACCTTTGTAGTAAGGAATATTTCTTCACGAGGAACCCCACTTTTCTTAATTGCAGAACCTACTTCCTCTTCATTGAAATAAGACTGTGCTGTATCAATCGAACGATATCCTGCTTTCAGTGCATCCAACACACAACGTTCACATTCTTCCTTTGTTACCTGATATACTCCATAACCCAACTGTGGCATTTTTACACCATTGCTCAATACCTTATATTCCATCTGAAAACCTCCTTGAAAATAATCTGTATCCATGATACACTCCCATTGTATCAATCGGTAGTTACTACCGGTCAAGCACTATTTTCATTTTCTTGGAGGTCTTTATGTTTACAATGAAAGAAGCCTGCAACCAAACGCACTTACCATACGAAACACTAAAATTCTATTGCAATCAGGGACTTGTTCCCAATGTAAAACGTGACAAAAACAATCGTCGCATTTTTGATGAACGGGACATTGCTTGGATTAACAGTTTAAATTGTCTTAAAAACTGCGGAATGGGCATTGCTGAAATGAAAGAATACATCGAACTCTGCCTTATCGGAGAATCCACCATACCGGAACGAAAAGTTATACTGGATATCAAACGAAAATCCCTTGTAGAACAGCTTAAACAAGTGCAAGATTGCATTGATTATATTGACTGGAAACAAGGCTTTTATGATGATGTCCTATCAGGTAAAACCAAATATTACAGTAACCTCATAAATACCGAAGAATAGTATGATAGCCAATGCAAAACTACCTGCATTGGCTATTATTTTCTCTGCGTAAAATTTAAATCTTCTGTTCCTTATAAAATAAATATATCGGTGTTAACCAAATCACCAAACAACGCTTTACAACATAGACACAATCTCATACGCTATTATATCAGCACTATATCCGTCTGTCATCCAAAATGTATTGAACGAAGAGTAAAATCCTCCCTTCTAAAACCGGTCAAAATCAGCCTGCGTAGCAATCACACTGTACTTCTTGCCAGCATCTTGATCATTTCCACTTTCCACATACATGTCATTCACCATTCCTATCGTGAGTAAGTCCAAATCCCTGATGCTAATCCCCAACTGGACACACCTTAAAAGGAACAACGGTGTTGTCATCGGACGGTCTGTTGCACGAAGTTTTTTTTAGCCTCTGCATCCGTTCTCACATTGAGTCCCCAAAGCTCGATAATCTTTGGAAGCACCTGATAGATGCTGAATGTATTGAAATCATCCAGCCACTCTTCCGGTGTATCAGGAATACTCGGATCCGCATGCTTCGCCATAACATATGCAATGTTTTCAAACATTTCCAAAGAGAACAAATCCAGGTTGCTCACCTCTTCGCTGTTGCTGTCAATCGCTTTCTCCAAAGAAGCCAAATCCTTATAGATATCTCTCTGAAACTTCATTCTGTATATTCTCGGAATCGCAGCACTTGCTCTAAAAGGCACCTGCTTTCCGTCAATTTCGATATTCTTAATCATGCTCATAAAATAAGCCCTCTCTTTCCACATTAAGCAAAAGAGCCAGGACATTTCTGCCCCAGCTCACCACTTCTTATTCTGCATCTGTATTCACACCGGTAATGGTAGGCATATACACTGCCTTGTACCAATCGGCATAAACGGTACTGTCTGTCTCATTACCAGTCTTGGCTTTAACCACACCACTTGCAAGCGGTGTCGCCTTGATGGTAAGAGTTTCTGTCTGTACCTCTCTGCTCTCTTCATTTGTCTTGCCTTCAATACCGGGCCTACTTGCAGAGCAGTTATAAAGGACATGACGGATGTGCTTCACATCTCCATCAAACTCAAACAACAGAGCAAATCTGTTCAACTCCGAGTTCGCATCCTCAATCAGAACCTTGTTATCATCCAGAGTCTCATTCAAAGCAGATACCCTGAAATCCTCCGGAATCATCGCAAGCTCCAGATCACCGTCATAACCCATGTTGTTATTGATGACATAGTACGCAGTACCATCTGCATAGAAATTCTCCGGCTCACCATTGGCATCCAGAGAAATCGAAACCGCACCAGGTAATGCAACAGGAGTGCCGAAGGAAACTACACCTTCCTCACTTGTTTGAAGCATCGCATAATGCGCATTCTTAAGATTGCATTTGACCTTATTATTAGCCATTATTCAAACCCTCCATTTCAAAACTGTACATGACCTCATAAAGCTTCTCGCTCTGGATCCATGTTTCCGACTTGTTATAAAAAATCTCATGTCCATCCAGGACATCCTCTACTCTCGACTCCAAGGCAATATCCTTGAAATCGGTGTACATCTCAATCCTGACCTCATTCAATTTGAAATACACCCTGCCGTCAGCAGCAAAGTTATTACTGCCCGGAATCAGATAACAAATGAATGGCGGATCAGGACTTTCTCCCTCTGCAAAGTGATCATAGGCAAAGGGAATCTGCATTTCCTGAATAATCTGAACCAGTTCTTCCATTAACATCACCTCTGCGAATCACTTCAAAGCTTTCTCTACTTCCTTTTCCAATAGTTCAGCTGCAGCCTCTTCTGCGGTCGCGATATGCGGAAAGGCTCTCGTTCTGCCACCACCACGCTTGGCATGTCCAAATTCAAGCAGATGTGCCAGCTGATAACGATTCCTGGAATGCACAGTGACTTCCATCGCATATGCATTTTCCTTGGTCGTTTTTACAGCCCAACTCTTTTTATATTTCCCAGTCTTAACCGGAGCTCCTGCCTGTACATCACTTTTGGCTTTATTACCTGCTTTCTTCACAGCGGCCTTCATATCCTCTGTCGCAAGGTCAGCGTATTCCTGCAAACCTTCCATAATGACATGAGCCATTTGGTCAATCCTGCATCTGTCCGTTGCCATGCTTACCGCCTCACTTTCCTGCAGCTGAATTTCAGACACTTTTTCCTGAAATTCATATGATCCACATTCGTGATATCATAGATTTCACCCTTAAAAATAATCCTATGAGTAGTAGAACCAATCTCCGATGCTTTTTTACAGTAACGAATCGTTACCGTCATCCCCACATCTTCCACAATGGTTCTGGCCTCTTCCTTTTCCTTGGAGCTTGCCATACCCTCACCACCGAACGTTGCATGACAGGTATAGAAATCTTCCCAGCCATTCTTATGATTTCCGATAGAATCGGTAATCACAGTATTCTTCTGGAAGGTTACTTTTTCATTCATCAAAGACACATTCAAAGCAATCCCTCCCATCAAAATTCCGGTGTCCGGATTCCAAACATCAATGCTCTAAGTCCAACAGTAAGTGCTCTGTGATCTGCATCTTCACGGTGCTCATAAAGATAAGCCACCGCATACATCACAGCAATCTTACTCACAGACTGCTTTTCAAACTCTTCAAGGTCTGTAAACCTTGCCACATCCATACATATCTGCTGGCTCTGAATAATGATGCCTTCAAGCAGTGCATCATCGTCATCGAAATCCACCCGCAGATAATTCTTCATTTCTTCCAACGAAACTACTGCCATTAAGCATCACCTCACACAAAAGGGAGCCGCATTTCACGACTCCCCACAATCACCAGTTACTTAGGATGAAGAACCACTCTTCTGCTGAAGAACCTTGATAGCCTCAGGAAGGATAAGCTTACCATCGACTCTCTGGGTTCCCATGAATCCGACCTGACCATTCGCAGCATAAAGCTCGGACAGCTTCTTGAAGGTTCTGCCCTGACGGTCTGCAATCCAGTAATACTTGAAATCACCGAAGGCGATAGTCTTTGCACCGGCTGCCGCAGTAGGCATGAATGCAGAAGTCTTCACAGGTCTGCCAAGGATCGTGTCCGGAGTACCTGCAACCAGAGAAGGCTGCCATAAATACTGACCGGTAGAATCCTTAAGCTTACGGATCTGCTTCACAGTCGCATCATTCAGTAACCAGACCGCATTCTTACGGTAAGGCGCCTTAAGGCTGTAGAAGAGGTCAATCATCTCATCTGCAGTAATAGCAGTTGCAGAAGCGGCAGTCACACCAACCTCAGCACCACCGGTTGCTGCAAGAATACCAAGCGGCTTGCCCTTGCCATCGCCATTGAAAAAGGACTCTTCCTCTCTTGCACCGATACGTCTTGCAAACTCCTTAGAGATATATGCCTCAAGGTCAAAGACACTGTCAGCAAGAAGCTCCTCGGAAACCTTAATCATGGTACCAAGCTTGTAGGCACCGATAGATACCTGGCTGAATGCATCATCAGATTCCTGATAAGCACCCTCCTCATCTACCCAGCTTGCAGAACCCTTGGATGCCACAACGGGAATCTTACGGTCACCGCTGGAAGTCTTGATCACATGTGCAAGAGTACGGAATACGTTCTCTTCCTCAAGTGCTTCCACAAGTGTTCTCTCGAATTCATCAGGCACTAAGTAGCCACCCTCTGAATCGGTACCTTCCTGAAGTGCATTAAGCACAGAAGGCATAGGAGCCTTAACTCTCATCGCATTCCAGAACGAACCCTTATACTCATCAGAAGCACGTCCTTTCTTTTCAGTTTCATCTTTACCCATCTTTGCACCCGGCTTTCCGGTAAGTGGAGTACTTGTAGCCCTAGAAAGCTCCGCATCAATCGCAGCCTGTCTCTCAAGTCTCTCGATTTCCTTACCTAAATTCATAACATCCTGTTCCATCTTGTCGTAGGTTGCAGTGTCTTCCTCGGAGAGCATACCGTCTGCACCTCTCTTGGCATCAAGAAACTGCTTTGCAGCATCCCATGCCTTTGCTCTTTTTTCTCTAAGTTCTAAAATCTTGCTCATCTTGAAAATCCTCCATTTTCTGTACTAAAAAAGCCTGCTATCAATGCGATAACAAGCTAAGTCTCTTCTCCAGCTGATCTACCGGAGTACGCTTCTCTACTGGTTTCTTAGGTGGAATCAGTTTGGAAAGCATGGAATTCATAACCGCCTGTCTTGAAAACATCACAGGAGCACTCATCTCATCGCTGAGCGCAATTCCCTCACCAGCATCATTAGTTACATCACCCTGTCCATCGCTGAACAGGATCTTATCTGCAAAGCCAAGCTCAACCGCCTTTTTCGCATTGAACCAGCTCTCAGCATCCATCAGCTTTGAAATCTTGTCTCTTGCAAGACCTGTCTTGATCTCATAAGCATTCATAATGGATTCCTTCACTTCATCCAGCATCTTCACCGCCTTCTTCATTTCCTCAGAATCTCCGATTGCGATCGTCGCAGGATTGTGAATCATCATCATTGCGACAGGACTCATTTCCACCGTAGTTCCGGCCATTGCAATCACAGATGCCGCGGAAGCAGCAAGCCCGTCAATCTTAACTGTCACATCGTATGGATAATCCATCAGCATGTTGTAAATCTGAGCCGCAGCAAATACATCACCGCCGGGCGAATTGATCCAGACTGAAATCGGACCTTTACCCATGTTCAGCTCATCCTTGAAAAGCTTTGGAGTAACCTCATCCCCATACCAGGTTTCATCTGAAATTTCTCCATTCAAAAAGAGCGTTCTCGATTCGAGTTCGCCCTCATCCTGGTTCTGTATCCAGTTCCAAAATTTTCTCTTCATTAACTGTATCCTCTCTTTCTCTGCTCAGGTGGCTTATCCCTGCTTTGAGTCTCTTCCGGCTCTGAAGCAGTAGATTCAGATGCACCTGCAGCAAATATTCCTGCATCCGCAAGCTTCGTCATATTTCCATTGATGAGATACAAATCACCACCGGCCTCTTCCGGAATGCGGTCAAGGTTTTCAAGCTCACGGATATCATTAGCTGACATCCAGCCGTTCTGCCTTGCTGTCGCATAACCGTTCATTCGGCTCTGATAATCTCCCCTGAGCAAGCCGTCCACGTTGAACTTAAAGAAATACGTCTTCTTCTCTTCCGGTGTAAGAAGGGCTCTGACCATTGCCTGCTCCCATCTTGCCACCCAGGGATCCAAAGTGTACTTCACAAACTCCAGTGATTGCTGCTCAATATTAGAATAGCTCGACTTCTCCAGGTCACCAACCATGTGCGGTGGCACCCTGAAGATTCGAGCTATCTCATCAATCTGAAATTTTCTGGTTTCCAAAAACTGTGCTTCATTCGGGCTAATGGAAATCGGCGTGTACTTCATTCCCTCTTCCAGAACCGCAACCTTATTGGCATTAGCAGAACCGCCAAAGGTTGACTGCCAGCTCTCACGTACTCTGGAAGGATCCTTAATGGTTCCCGGATGTTCCAACACACCAGATGGAGCTGCACCATTGGCAAAGAACTTTGCTCCATACTCTTCACAGGCAATCGCCATACCAATCGCATTCTTTGCCATTGCTATAGGACTGTAGCCCACAAGACCATCGAAACCTAACCCCGGAATGTGCAGTACATCATGTGGCTGCAATCTTACTGTTGTACCCTTCATGGTATGAGCATCATCTGTATTCATGTAATACTCATAATAAAGCTGACCATTTTCATCACGATTGACTGTCATGCGGTCAGGCATCAGCGGATACAAAGCAATGATTTCACCTCTGGCATTCCTGATTATCTGACTGTACGCATTCCCCCAAAGAAGCAAATGCGTCATCAGAGTCTCACGGAATACAAAGCTTGTCATTTCCGGATTCGGTTCATCATGGAGCAAAAAATAAAGCGGATGATCCACCGCCTTCTCCTTACCACCATCTGCTGTATATCTGTAAAACTGTAATGGAAGTCCAGCCACCGCCTCTGACAATATCCTCACGCAGGAGTACACCGCTGTCATCTGCATCGCCGTTCTTTCATTTACTCTTTTTCCAGAAGTGCTTCCTCCCATGAAGAATGAATATGCACTACCGGAAGTTCTATCTGTAGGAGCATCCCGTCCACGAAATAAGCTACTGAAAAATCCCATAAAGCCTCCTTATCTGAAAATATCGCTCCATGCTCTTACTATCTGTATGAAACCAGTAACTGCCAGCGCAACCACACCAGCAATCACTATTAGAACACCTGCGATAATTCCCTTCATCTTAAAACACCAATAATCCTCTCTCATCGTAAACACTTCCCTGTGGCTCACCCTCATTTCTAAGGCATCTGTCCAGAGCCATAATGGAAGCAACAATTCCATCAATCTTTTCCTTCGACTTAGCCTTGGTCACCTTAATGTTTTCCGCAGCATCAGTTTCGATTACCACATTTCCAGCCATCCACCTAAGAACCGGATGACCTGCATGAATAATCTGCCCTTCCATCATAAGTCTGTAAAATTCCTTGGTTGGTGTACTCATACTTGCAAAGCCCTGTCCAAATGGCACCATCGTAAATCCAGCATCTTCCAGGTTCTGAATCATATGAGTCGCATTCCATCTGTCCACTGCAATTTCAAGGATGTGATACTTCTCACCCAAATCACAGATGAACTTCTCAATGAAATCGTAATGAATAACATTACCATCTGTTGCTAACAGATCACCCTGCTTCTCCCATACATCATAAGGAACTGAATTTGCCTTAACTCTCTGTTGAATGGTTTCCTCTGGCACCCAGAAGTACGGCACCAAAAAATATTTCTCATCCGTATTTCTTGGTGGAAATATAAGAACTAGTGCAGTAATATCTCCTGTACTTGAAAGATCCAAGCCAGCATAGCAATCTCTGCCTTCCAGCAATCTCATATCAATCGGTTCATTACCTTTCATAAAGATTGTATCAGGAATCCATGATGTTGTACTTGATACCCACATATTCATTCTGAGCCACTTAAAAGTAATTTCATCAGCCGGATTCTGCTTTGCCTCACGATATGCATCCCTCAGTCTTTCAATGTCAACGGTATATCCAAGTGACGGATTCACCTTGTACCAATTGGCTTCATCTTCCCAGTCCTCATCATCCTTAAGTCCATAAACCACAGGATAAAAGGTCGGGTCCACACGCCTGCCTTCCAGGATATCAACCGCCTTGGTATGTAACTCAAAAGCAATCGAATGTCTGTCATTTCCAGCAGTAGTGATTATGAAATGAAGAGGATTCTGGCGTGCGTCAGAACTATATTTTGTTAAAACATCGTATAACTGGCGATTCGGCTGTGTATGAATTTCATCGAACACAAGTCCCGAAATCGAAAAGCCATGCTTACTTCCAACCTCAGCTGAAAGCACCTGATAGAAGCCTGCATTTCCATAATTGACGATTCGCTTTGTGGCTGACATCAGCTTACTTCTCTTCATAAGAGCTGGTGACATCTCAACCATCTGACGGGCTACATCAAATACAATGGAAGCCTGCTGCCTATCTGCCGCTGCACCATATACCTCAGCACTTGGTTCATTGTCTGCGTAAAGCAGGTACAGAGCAATTGCGGCGGCAAGTTCTGATTTGCCTACCTTCTTGCAAATCTCAACAAAAGCTGTTCTAAACTGTCTGTTTCCATCAGCTTTAACAATACCGAAAATATCTCGGATCAGTTGCTCCTGCCACGGCAATAGCCAGAACCTTGTACCGGACCATTTGCCCTTAGTGTGGCAAAGATTCTCGATAAAGGTTACCGCCCTGTCTGCCTTCTTCTTATCATAATGAGAAGTCGGAAGCATAAATCTTGTAGGCTGATAATTTTTCAGCTTGGGATAATCTTTAGGCCTTGTTTCTTTTGCCATTAAGAATCACCCCCAAGCAATGCCTCCATCTCATCTTCTGGTTCCTGCCCCTTGCTATTACCAGCAATAATTCTGCTTCGGGAAGATGGCGTAAGACCAAACTCAGATGCCGCCTGCAACATTAACTTCTGATTGGTATTTGCAATACCAACCCAAGGAGTCTGCTGCTGATATCCTTTATCAGTTTCAAAAGTGGATCCACCAGAGGTAATGTGTTCCTGAGCTTCCTTCCATCTTGCATAAGACTGACAATATGCGGCAAATGCTGCCATATCTACTTCTGTAAGAACACCCATCTGATTCATCAATTCAGCCAAGCGTTTCCATTCCTTCTTTGCTTCTGGCATTAACCATTCAGGACAAGCAGGCATTCCCTTTGCCGGAATTGGTTCTTTCGTATTCAGTTTTCTTTTTCCCGGATTGCCTTCCAGCTTCTTAACCGCTGTAGGCTTTGGCTTTCTTCCTGCCATCGGAATCCCTCCTTCTTATCGAATTTTGAGCACAAAAAAAGCACCAGTTTCCTGATGCTCCAATGTTTTCATATGTAATTAATCATTTTGTGTATTATAAAATTTATCGCTTATCAGATGCTTGATGCTTTCTGGGATTGTTTTGTTTTTATCCTCTACAAGTAAAGTATCGTACTTGCTGACACTTGCATCCTTAGAAAAAATGAAATCAACTATTTCACCGTCATTACTTTTCTCAACAGATGTATCTTCCACACGTAAAGACATAGGGAGAAAGAAATCGTTTATCTTATTTCCTTTGTCATCTGTATTTTCTGTAAGTCCTAATGTGAATTCTAAATTAGTAACACTCAGCTTGTATATAATTGTTACAGTCTGCATATCTTTTAGAATACAAACCGTATCATTTGTAAGTTCTGGTAATCTTTTTAAGCATGGCAGTTTCTTTTTTGCATTCGCGTATGGATGCCTTGCATCAAAATAAAACTGGCTATTGGTGAGCTTCGCCTTTTTAGCATTTTTATAAAAATCTTTTGCTGATAGCTTTGTCTCAACTCCTGTCAAATGAAGAAAATGATCCACCGGAAATGATACTTCAAAATATTCATCTCCATACACATACAAAAAAGCTTTACCTGCTAAACTCTGGCTATATACCCCAGCTGAATCTATTATATCTTGTCGTATTGCATTTTTCTTATCCGTCTTTGTTGCCATTTATACCTCTATACGTAAAGAGGAGTGTGATGCGAAACCACACTCCTCAATAATTTCTTAAGAAAAGAGTTTTCTGCTGGTTGTCAGCCTCGGTACCCAGTTAAGATACCCATAACGACGTGGAAATCATTAAGTCCCCCACGTGGACTACAGCTTTATCCAAGCTGCCAGGCTCGATGCCCAGTTAAGACATCTAATGAGATGGAAAATTATCCTGCTCCATCTGCAGCCCAACTTTTTACGATGCTCTTACATCGAGAACATTTCTGCTCTTACCTATATTATACTCAAATCCAAGAAAAAATCAACAAAAATCAGCTGTTACCACATATTTCATTTTCATAGAATTTTTCCTTGTTCATATATAATATCGGATAATGTTTAATTGTCAATACCCCCCATATTCAATTTTGCGACTGCGCACAAAAGACCCACCCGCCGTTCTATAGGAGATAGGTCTGTAGAGATTTGGATACCCCCTACCGGTCATGCCAGCGATCCCCACGCTTCGCATGTATCTGTGAATGACACGACTTGCACAACGCAATCAGATTGCTCCGATCATGTGTGCCACCTTCACTCAAAGGAAGCTTGTGATGGATCTCTTCCACCGGAACCAGAACTCCATGCTCATAACACTTCTCACAGAACGGATGCTCCGCAGCATACTTGTCACGGATTCTTTTCCATGCACGTCCATACCGGCGTTTGGTATTCTTATCTCTGCTGAACTTTTCATAGTCGCTGTTTGCTTTTCTTGCATGCTCTTCACAGTACCGTCCGGTTACTAATGCAGGACAGCCTGGATAAGCACACGGTTTCTTTGGTTTGCTTGGCACTGTTACACCTCCATGCATCATAAAAGCCCTGGAAGTTTTTGGCTTCCAAGGCTCTGCTCTGTCGTACACTTTCGACACTATCATAATAACATATATGCTTATGCCATGTTGGGACAAAGTGTGCCAACCTATTCAGGTACAATAAAATTATTTAATGCAGATGCATGAATACGGTGTACAGTTCTGTAAGAAACATTCAGCTCGTAGGAAATATCTTCCCAGCTCTCATTCTTAAGATAACGATATTTAAGAAGAAGTCTTTCCTCAGGATTATCCATCTTCTCAATTGCTGCATTGATTTCAGAACGAAGATCCACCAGTCTGTTTATCTTCTTATCAATCTTCTGCTCATACTCCCAAATCTTCTCAATTGTCTTAATAAATGGGGCTTCCATATTTCTGTTTGGATTAGATCCAATCTTCTCACCATAACTACATCCCTGAATAGTACCACGCATCTCTCGAAGCTGTTCCAGCTCCTTTACTTCTACCTGTATCTGCTTATCCAAAAGATACGCCTGCTTCAAATACTCTTTCGCTGTCATATGCTACCTCCGATAAAAAATAATTTCCCTCGGATTTACTCTGATTGTCTTATTTCGTCCTGAAGCTTACGGATTAGAAACTCTCCATCAACCGATGTTAATTGTTGATACCACGGGCTTCTAAAAAACTTCTCAATCTGTAAAGCTTCATCTATCGCTGTCTTGCTCTTTGGATTACGTTTTACCCTTTTGAGTGCAGTTCTGTAATCAGAAACCGCACTAAGGATAATAGCGTTAGCAAGTCTTTCATATGGATCTTCTGTCTGGTTCTTACCTGCCATGCGTCACCCTCGCTTTTACAGCTGCAATCAATCTGTTCTGTGTCATATCCTTATTAGCCAAAGCTTTCATTACATCTTCATCGATAGTACCGGCTGTAATAATATGCTGAACCACAACGGTCTCAGCTGACTGTCCCTGCCTCCATAATCTGGCTACTGTCTGCTGATAAAGCTCAAGGCTCCAGGTAAGTCCAAACCAGATAAGCATATTTCCACCAGCCTGAAGGTTAAGACCATGACCAGCAGAAGCAGGATGAATAAGCGCTACTGGAAGCTCGCCTCTATTCCATTTACGGATACTTTTTTCTGAATCAAGCTTTTCAAAAGGAATCTTCCTCTCAGATAGCCTTCTCATAATTCTGGTCAAATCATGCTTGAACCAATAAGCCACCATAACCGGCTTACCATTTGCTGCCTCTATCAAATCCTCCAGTGCATCCAGCTTTTGATCATGGATCTGAATCTCATCTCCATCATCGGAATAGACTGCACCATTTGCCATTTGTAACAGCTTTCCTGAAAGAGCCGCTGCATTTGCTGCTGTAATCTCTCCCTTCTTAAGAGGAATAAACAAATCCTCTTCCATATCGGTGTACATTTTTCCTTCTGCCTCACTCATATAAACAGGATATTCATTGCTGATAAGCTCTGGCATTTTCAAATGGTCAAGTGCCTTCATGGAAATCGTGATGTCTGATATCTTGTTATAAATCTGTTCCTCTGCACCTTTTCTCAATCTGTAGGAATAAACAATCTGACCATTCATCTGATCCGGCACAAAATAATTCACCCTATACTGACTGATAAATCTTCCAAGCCTCTCTCCCATATCCAGACACTTAAATTCAGCAAAAAGATCCATCAAACCATTGGAAGAAGGTGTACCGGTCAAACCGATTACTCTCTTCACCTTTGGTCTTACCTTCATGAAAGCCTTAAATCGTTTACTGTTCCAGTTTTTAAAGGATGAAAGCTCATCCAGAACCACCATATCGAAATCAAAGGGAACTCCACTCTGTTCTACAAGCCATTGCAGATTTTCTCTGTTAATCACATAGATATCTGCGTCTGCTGCCAGTGCCTTCTTTCTATCTGCCGCTGTTCCAAGAACAATCGAATATCTCAGGTGTTTCAAATGCTCCCATTTATGAATCTCGTCGCTCCAGGTATTTCTTGCCACTCTCAGTGGCGCTACCACCAGAACCTTACTTACCTCAAAGCTGTCATACATAAGCTGCTCGATGGCTGTCAACGTAATACTGGTCTTGCCAAGTCCCATTCCAAGTATTACGGCTGCTATCGGATGTTCCAATATATAATTGATTGCATACTGCTGATAATCATGCGGTTTGTATTGCATCTATAATTCCTCCAATCTGTCCCAGGTCATCCAGGACGAATACTTTATATCCAAGAGCACGAAGCTGATCATGTCTGTGAACCTGAAGCTTTCTTGGTTTCTCTCCGGGAGCTTTCACCTCCACAAACCCGATTTTCCCATCAGGTAATAAAACAATTCGGTCGGGCCAGCCTGAAGAACCGGAATTCCATTTCTCACACAAGCCACCTCGCTTCTTTACCTCTCGAACTAATTTCTGTTCCATATATTTCTCACGCATCGCACGCCTCCATCATTCTTAAAAGGTGTGCAGGTCGAGTACCTCGTTCCGTAAAACTCCCTTTAGCAGATTTTTATTAAATTTCTCTATATAGAGACTTTTATGTAGAGAGGTTAACGACCTACACAAAAAGGATTAAAAGTGCATGTCGTGTAGCCATATTCCAGATTACAAATGTGAATACAGCCACAGCGACTTTCACTATCACCCCAGAAAATCCTGACCTTCCTTAAGCTTAAGTCCCACGACCTGCACTCCGGTATTCTTGCGAATACGGTTATAGCCAGCCTTGTCCATTGCAGAATAGAAATCTGTGGTACTGCGGATATATTCGCCGTTTTGCATGCAATGTGCTCGATAAGCCTGATACAGCTCGCCAGATTTTTCTTTATATGACGGATCAATCTCACAGCATTCCTCTAAGAACTGGCCTAGCCAATCATTATCCTCACGGTATGCCTTAATTGCTGCTTCCACTACATCCGGAAGGTCTGTATGGAAATCCTTATCAATAGCCTTCTTAGCACCTTCGATAATCCAACTCATAATGGCAGGACCAGCATGCTCGAAAAGGTAATCTGCATAATTCTTGATGTCGCTCTTACCGGTAATCTTTGCGTTAAATGGAATAACAATCAGCCTGCGCCAGACACCATCATCATTAGCTCCCACCTTCGGAAGATGGTTTGTATAAAGCACCAGCGTATGTGACGGAACAAAGGAAAAGGGATCCTTGTACTTCTTTTCAGCTTGGATTTCATCCGTAGAGCAAAGCTGCTTCACCACAGCCGTATTAAGCCTCATACCCTCTTCCATTTCAGAAGAAATAATGAGCCTTTTTCCTTTAAGCTCAGCCATCTCCGGTTTCACATTTCTCTTACAGTTCATCGTGAGTGCTTCCGCTGAAAGCTTACCTGCATAATTACCAAGGACTCTGAAAATGGTATTCCAGAAAGTACTCTTACCATTGGCACCACCGCCGTATGCAATAATCATATGCTCCTGATACACCTTACCGATTGCAGCCATACCAACTGTCTCCTGCACATAATCGATGAGCTTCTGATCCTTACAAAAGAAAAGATTCAAGGCATCTATCCATATCTGCTTTCCTTCTTCGCCCGGTGAACAGGCTGTAATCTTCGTAATTAAATCCTCAGGATTGTGAGGCTGTTCTCCCGCAAGCCCTTTCCTCAAATCAAAGGTTGCATAAGGTGTATTGATGAGATTTTCATCCTTATCCAGCTCACTGACAGAAATCGCAAGCATCGGTTTTGCAGTATTGGCCGCCGATACAATATACTTATAATCACGTCTCTTCTGAACGAACTTCAGATATGTCTGGGCTCCCATGAGCATATAAACCAGCGGTAACAGTTGACCATCCACTTCCTTAAGAAGCTCCTTAGGTCCAGCTTGGATAGAAGCCTTCGGAACACCGGCATCCTCTAATGCCTTTTCTACTCTGGCAACCTCATCCATAGCATCCTGAAGCTGCAGATCTAAGAATTCCTCAACGGCACCAATCGCCAGCTGCTTATCCTCTCTCCAGCAGTCCCCGTCAAATCTGAGGAAATCTGTTGCACTTGTGTACTTCAGTTCATCACCATACTCACGCACAAGAACCTTTGCCTGACCAATGTCTGAATAATCCTCTGGCTTTAAGGAGGCACCTTCGAAATCTGCATTGTATTCATCAGGCGGTACATATCCGTCCTGCGTAACAATGCTCTTACTGAAAAACTTCACCGCACTGTTCCAAATAGTCTTAAGTTCAAAATCCGGAAGCGGCGGATCACATTTCTTCGCATGCTCCAGAAATGCCTCATGTGCTTTTTCCGTATCTCCATATCGCTTCAAAACACGACCGGCAAATCGACTCATCGTGTTGTTGCGGCTTCCTTCTAAAATAGGACCGGAACTCTTCCCGCCTGACATCTCCAAATCAAGGTCTTCCTCTTCCATATCAGAAATCTCGACTTCCTCATCCACCGTCATCCATCCATCGTGGAAAATCACCTCATCACATTCCGCACCGAATATGAATCTGGCAGCATCCAATGCATTTCCATCAAAGAATGGATAGGCACTTTGAAGCTTCTTCTTCAAATTTCCATACTTGGTCGCATCCGTAATCTCTGTAATAGGAAAATACATGTGATACCTTGGTCTCGCCGACTTACCTTCCTTATCTAAAAGATGGTGGCGGCTCGGTGCCAACAAGTACTCCACATTCGGAAACAGCTCTTCCAGCTTTTCAGCAGTAATCCAGTCAGCCGGTACTTCTGTGTGGTCATTATCGATATCCATAACAATCACATCTGATCTGATGAAATTTTCAATGCTTCGATAATTCCCTTTGAACTCTGTGCAAACATGGTCCTTCTTCACCGCTTCCTGCAGCTGCTCCGGCGTGACTACCGTTACCTTGTTAGGATAGCTACAGTTCCCGGCTTGACCGACGCAGTTTGCTGTACAAATAGTTACCTGCATATTTCAAACCTCGTTTCTATCAAAGTAAGAACTTACAAGTTCTCCTAATTTCCTAAGCGGGTTTGACCTTCACTTTTCCGGTCAGAGTTAAAAATAATTTGCAAAAAATCAGCCAGAGCAGAATCGCTTCCTTTTATAAAGCGAAAAATGCCCTGGCTATTTACAAAACTTTTTTCAAAAAAATTCTCCCCCGACCGGAAATACCATTTCCAGATGCGCTTAGGAAGATAGAAAGGCAACAAAGCCATTCGGAAAGTGAGGTGCTGCAGATGCAGACAGAAACGATTGATAATAGCCAGCAGGCCACACCACAGATTGAGGAAGAGCTCATTGATACTCTCATCGCAATCAGCGTAGTAGCCAAACGACTGGCAGCCAATCTAAGACAACAGAATAAAGAAAACGGAGGAACTAAAAATGAGCAAAATGAGTGAATTATCTCAGGTGCTGGATGAAATAATTGCCTGCGGTGAAGGAATGATCAAAGCCGCAAATACATTAAAAGATATCTTCACATCTACAGAAGAAGCTCCGGCTAAGACTGAAACAAAAGCAGCTAAGAAAGTAACCAAGCAGGAAGCCGCAGAACCTGAAGCAGCAAAGGCTGAACCGGCTCCTTCCTATACCAAGGAAGATGTTCGTGGAGTACTTGCTGCAAAATCAGCTGCAGGCTTTAAGAAGGAAGTCAAAGAGCTTCTGGAGAAATTCGGAGCCCAGCAGTTAAAGCAGATTGATCCTAAGGATTACGCAGCCATTCTTAAGGAAGCAGAGGTGATTGGAAATGCCTAAGCACGCATACCTCTCCGCCTCTGCCAGCCACAGATGGTTAGCCTGCCCGCCAAGCGCAAAGCTCTGTGCCAACATCCCGGATCAAGCATCCGAATATGCACAGCAGGGAACCGATTGCCATGAGCTTTGTGCCTATCTGGTAGAAAAGGCTCTTGGCAGAGAGGTAATCGATCCGACTGAGAATCTTACCTACTACGATGCTGAAATGCAGAACTGCGCTGAGGAATACAGGAACTATGTATTAGAGCAGATTGAAGCAGCGAAGGAATTCTGTAAGGATCCGCAGGTCATGATTGAACAGAGACTGGATTTCTCCCGCTGGGTTGAAAACGGCTTCGGAACCGGTGACTGTGTAATCGTTGCTGATGAAGTACTACAGATTATCGATTACAAGCATGGTCTGGGAGTTCTCGTAAGCGCCGGTGATGATGAGCATGGTGGCAACAGCCAGATGATGTGCTACGCCTTAGGTGCTTTGGAAGTATTCGGAGACATCTACGATATCAATCAGATTAAGATGACCATCTTCCAGCCGAGACGCGAAAACATCAGCACCTACACCATCAGCATAGACAACCTTCTGAAATGGGCCAACGAAGTCCTAGCACCGACTGCACAGCTTGCTTATGTGGGCGAAGGCGAATTCAAAGCCGGTGACCACTGCCAGTTCTGCAAGGTAAAGGCAACCTGCCGCAAGCGTGCAGAATACAATCTGGAGCTTGCAAAATATGATTTCGAGATGCCTGCCACACTGGATGATACAGAGATCGCCGCCATCCTTGAAAAGGTGGATGAAATGATTTCCTGGGGAAATGACATCAAGGAATATGCCCTTCAGCAGGCACAGTCCGGAGTCCACTTCGAAGGCTGGAAGGTCGTGGAAGGAAGGTCCAACAGAAAATATACCGACGAAGAAGCTGTCGCTTTCAAAGTAAAGGACGCAGGTTTTGATCCGTATGAAAAGAAGCTTCTTGGCGTAACCGCCATGAGTACACTGCTCGGAAAGAAGAAATTCGAAGAACTTTTAGGTGGGCTTATCTACAAGCCACCTGGAAAACCCGCATTGGTACCGGAATCTGATAAGAGGCCGGCAATGAATACAGCAATAGAAGACTTTAATGAGTAAAAGGAGGACCAATATTATGGCAAAAATTCAGAACCCTACAAAGGTAATCACAGGAGTAAACACACGTTGGAGCTATGCGAATGTATGGGATGCCAAGAGCATCAATGGAGGCGCACCAAAATACAGCGTTTCCCTCATCATTCCCAAGTCCGACACCGTAACTGTAAACAAGATTAAGGCGGCTATCGAAGCAGCCTATGAGGAAGGTCAGAGCAAGCTCAAGGGTAATGGCAAGACTGTTCCTGCCCTCTCTGTTCTCAAGACACCTCTTCGTGATGGTGATTTGGAGAGACCTGATGACCCTGCTTATGCAAATGCTTACTTCATCAATGCCAACAGTGCTACCGCACCTGGCATCGTAGATGCAGACCGTCAGCCTATCCTTGAGAGATCCGAAGTGTATTCCGGAGTATATGGAAGAGCCAGCATTAATCTCTATGCCTTCAACAGCAATGGTAATAAGGGCATTGCCTGCGGTCTCAACAATCTCCAGAAGATTCGCGACGGTGAGCCTCTCGGTGGTAAATCTCGTGCTGAGGATGATTTCGACACTGAGGAAGATGATGATTTCCTCTCCTAATAACTACATGACAACTAAGGCGGTAGGACAAGCCTGCCGCCAATTCAAAGGAAGGTATGGTGAAAAATTATGAAAACAGCTATGGAACTAATTCTGGCAATCGCACTTCTTATTATTTGGGGAAGCACAGGAATATCCTTACTCCTCTCTACTATCCAGGGAATAATCTATGAAAAGAAGCGTGAAAAGCGCGACCTGGAATATCATGCGAAACGCATGAAAAGCTTGCCTGACAAGCAGAACGACTAACTTTGGAGCATTTCTATCTCACTATTTAAGAAAGGGCAAAGTGACAACCTATGACAAAAGAATTATTAAATGAATTGATGAATGCACTTGTTGATGGAACTCTTTTCGGTATCTGCTTTTGCTTCTGGATGATGATCGTAATAGCGGTATGGCGTTGGTTCCTCGGAATCGTTAAACGATTTCTTCACTGGCTTAATCCAAAATGGTTCAAGTCCAAAACGGAAGAAACTGACAAGAACTAATCACCAGGCGGCGGTACCCACAAAGTGCCGCTGCCGTTTTTGTAAAGGGAAAATATTATGATAAAAGAATTGTCAATCGATTTAGAGACCTATAGCGATGTTGATATCTCCAAATGCGGAGCATACAAATACGCTGAGTCTGATCATTTTGAGATCCTGCTCTTCGGCGTTTCTGTTGATAATGGTCCCGTGGTAGTCTATGACCTTACTGCAGGTGATAAAATACCAACAGAGATCCTGGAAGCACTATCTGATGAGAATATAACAAAATGGGCTTTTAACGCCTCTTTCGAAAGAGTCTGTTTGTCCAACTGGCTCCGGAAGTATCATCCCAAATATTTCAAATCTTACAATTCAGAGGATGATCCAGTACACAACTATCTGAATCCATCCTCCTGGAAATGCACTATGATTTGGTCAGCCTATATGGGCTTACCACTCTCGCTGGAAGCTGTTGGTACAGTCCTGAAGCTTCAGGATCAGAAAATGAAGGAGGGCAAGGAATTAATCAAATACTTCTGCTGCCCCTGCAAGCCTAACAAGGCGAATGGTGGCAGAACCAGAAATCTACCGGAACATGCCCCGGATAAATGGGAAAGCTTCAAATCCTACAATCGCCGAGATGTTGAAGTAGAGCTTTCTATCAAACAGAGATTATCTAAATTCCCGGTTCCGGATTCTATATGGAATGAGTATCACATCGATCAGGAAATCAATGACCGGGGAATTATGCTGGATATGGATGTGGTGAAGAATGCAATCGCATTTGATGAAAAATCAAAAACAGAGCTCATGATTGCAATGCAAAACATCACTAATCTGGACAACCCTAACAGCGTTGTTCAGATGAAGCAGTGGCTCTCTGACAATGGCGTGGAGACAGAATCCCTTGGTAAGAAGGATGTTGCCGGACTGATAAAAGAAACCAATGGTAACATTTCAGAAGCCCTCAAACTCAGACTTCAGCTTGCAAAATCCTCTGTAAAGAAATATCAGGCAATGCAGAATTCCGTCTGTAGAGATGGTCGTGCTCACGGTATGTTCCAGTTTTATGGAGCCAACCGCTCAGGTAGATGGGCCGGACGCTTGATCCAGTTACAGAATCTTCCTCAAAATCATATGTCCGACCTTGCTGAGGCTCGTGAGCTGGTTCGTACCGGTGATTATGATACTATGGAAATGCTTTATGATGATATCCCGGATACGTTATCTCAGCTTATTCGTACTGCCTTCATTGCTCGACCGGGATACAAATTCATCGTAAGCGACTACTCTGCTATCGAAGCCAGAGTTCTTGCGCACCTTGCCGGTGAAGCCTGGCGTTCCAAAGTATTTGCCGAAGGAAAAGATATCTACTGTGCATCAGCAAGTCAAATGTTTGGCGTACCTGTCGAAAAACATGGTGTAAACTCTCATCTCAGACAGAAAGGTAAAATCGCAGAGCTTGCCCTGGGATATGGCGGATCAGTCGGTGCACTGAAATCCATGGGTGCACTGGAGATGGGATTAACCGAAGAAGAGTTGCAACCACTGGTCGATTCCTGGCGAAATTCAAATCCTATGATAACAGCCTTCTGGTGGGATGTTGATACGGCAGTCAAGACTACCATCAAACAGCGTATTCCTACAGAAGTACGCGGAATCAAATTCTTTTATAGGAGCGGTATGCTTTTCATCAAGCTTCCTTCTGGTCGAATGCTCAGCTATGTAAAGCCTCGTATCGGTGAAAATAAGTTTGGTGGCGTATCTGTTACCTATGAAGGTATCGGCTCCACTAAGAAATGGGAACGTATCGAATCCTATGGTCCGAAGTTTGTAGAGAATATCGTACAGGCAGTATCCCGTGACCTTCTCTGCTACGCTATGCAAAACCTCTCTGACCTGCAGATATGTGGGCATGTCCATGATGAGCTCATTATCGAATGTCTAGAAAATATAGCTGTTGAGAGCATCACTTCTGCTATGGGCAAGTCTCCTGACTGGATGCCTGATATCCTGATCAGAGCTGACGGCTACGAGACCAATTTTTATAAAAAGGATTAAAAAGATAGCGGCTTCCGGTTTATCGCCAGAGGCCGCTGTTTTCTAATTTTTCTTACAAATATTAACTTTTGCCATAACACTAACACAGGCTTTTTTCTCAACAGATTCTTTAGGATATATTTTTATAAAAGCATCTGCCAACATCCCACCAAGCCACTCCATACAATAAGGTTTATCTTCACATTTTTTATTCTCGTCAATATGACTTGCAAGACAATTCCAAAATTCCTCAGTATCTATGATTTTCCTTAAAAAAGATGCATGCTCGACTATGAAATTATCTTCAAATTTCATATATTTAAATTCATCTTCAAACTTACAGGCATCAATAAGTACATCTAGATATTTAAAGTCAGATACACTCATACAAGAAAGCATAGACATAAGTAAGCTCTCTGCCGGTTTCTCACTGTCTTTGACATCATTATACAGCATCTCAATTATTGTATATTTCCCACGCGATAAATTGTATATCCAAGAAACAATAGCATTGATATCTAAAATCAGATCAATACACATACATTTTAATTCTTCCATAGTATTTTCGACAGTGCCAACATGCGCAATAGTATTCCTGAGTAGCGGTGCATCATACTTAAAATAAGGATGTGCATATCTCATTAGCGCGGCATTACCCTTAAATGCTTTATCAACCTTTTCAGTTAATGTTCCTGCTGTTCCTCCTAAATCCTTTTCTTTTAATATTTCACAGCAATCATAAAATAGCCCTTCTACCTGTAATGTAGCCAAAGCCACAAAAGATATCCACTGCTCAGAAGAATATAGTTCAATCAACGTCTTAAATATATCAGCTCGTCTTCGTAATACATTATGAGCTTCAATTAATGTCGAATTCACAACCAATAATTCATGCTGCGAGATAATCTCTTCCATCTTCTTATAATATTCTTCAGGATTATCCCGGCGCATCTCTATCGTATGGCGTATTATATCTTCAGTTTCTAGTATAGGAAGGTTCAATCCTCTTACTTTAGTTTCTGTGGAAAAATCATAATCCGGATCATAGTATCTAGAAAATACTCCGTATGAATACTTCCACCTAAACATCATAATGAGTCCTTCATCGTCTTTTCTTCCACAATAATCTATGTGTCGGTGTTCTTCAACAAAAGACTGTAATCCTCTCGCGATAAACTCGGCGATTTCTGATCGAGCATCTTTGTTTATATTAGAAAAGTGAATATATTTTTTGCTTAGATTCTCGTCAATACCGTCTTTATTTAATTCTTTCGCACGATTTATATTTGCCTGTATTTGCCTTAAATCGGCTGATAGTATCTCATTCAAAAATACATAATTACTTTGATAATAATCTTTTTCCGGCACGCTATTCACTTCCTTTTAAAATCAGGGAACAAGTTTTCTTGCTCCCTGACCTATTGGTATTTATTCCTCAAATCCAGACTGATCGATTTTCAGTGTTCTGCAATTTTCAGTAACTGCTCTGACAACATTGGAATTGAATCCCTTAGCAGTCTGTGCTGTAACCTCAAGAGAAATCTCGACCTCTGCACCGTCGGCCGATGAAAGCAGATTTACAATTTCATCCATCAGTTTCTGAACATCTCTGATTACACGAGTATTATCCAATTTCTGGCTCATGAAAAATCTAGTGTTTGAAGGTGTGCCTGCAGGCTGTCCACCCGGCATATTACCTCCGCTTGGTTGGCCTCCCGGAACAAACCATCCTGGTTGGCCCGGTGTGGTTCCCCCGCCAGGAACTCCCGGATTATTCCATCCAGGTATCACCGGTGAGTCTCCTCCTCCCTGCGGCTGCTGATTT
The DNA here is from genome assembly GCF_052064155.1 of Blautia sp. HCP3S3_C12. Taxonomy (NCBI): domain Bacteria; kingdom Bacillati; phylum Bacillota; class Clostridia; order Lachnospirales; family Lachnospiraceae; genus Blautia; species Blautia sp. HCP3S3_C12. Next base: position 54,554 of record NZ_JBQHWC010000010.1, read on the forward strand.
TTCTCTGCATTAATCTGTTTAAGTGCTACCAGATCCTTAACAATATAATCAGTTGGATAAATTGAAGAAACATACTCATTAAACTTCAAGCCAACATAACGTTCATTACTGATTGATGAAGCCAACGCAAAGAATTCATCACTATTGATTCCCGCCTGAATAGCAGACTCCAGTACATTGAAGTTTGCCAATCTTGGCAGATAACAGTATGTAGTTATGAATTCCCACAATTTCTTAATCTGAATATGGTTATCATCTTTCCAAAGAAGATTATCCAGTTCCATCTTAAGGAGTGCCGGAGCCCACCTGGTAATCAACTGTTCGTTCTGCAGCATCTTATTTGCTGCTTTTGCAACAACAGATTCAGAACCTCCACTGATACGGTCGACATCCCATACCAATTCACGCATATCAATCTCTCGATCAATATAAGGAACCAGCAGCCAACAATATGTTTCCTTCAGTCTCAGCTTTACTGTCTCATCACTTCTATTGATATTGTTCAGTGTCTCTGTATTTTGAGCTGCGTCCAAGTTCAAAGTCTCACTATCGGTCTTAATGGACTGCCATGCAAGAAGCTCTCTCACAGCTCTTTCCAAAGAATTCAGACCGTCCTGATCCGGTGCAACAAATGCTAGCATATTACGATATACTCTCGGAGCAGAACCCCTGTTATTCAGAATCTCCTCCGCTCTAGTAATTGCCTTCGATCTGTCCTTACCCTGCTTATATGTATCCTCAGTCTTCAAAATCACAAGACGAACTGCCTGCTCGTCAGAAACATCATTTGAAGTATTCGGGCAAACATGAAGACCTGCAAATGGTCCTTCCTTGCGGAATTCCCTAAGTCTTCTCTCAATCTCGTAAGTCACATCTGAAGGTGCTATCTGAGTAGCTCGATCTGTTGCAGTTTTCCTCAGCGTAGGTCTCGTATCATACCAATAACGATTTCCAGAGGGATCTGTGTACAGATAGGCCAAAGATCCCCTAAGTGTATTTAATGCATCGTTGAAATCAGCAATACTCTCGCCCGGCTGCACGATGCCAAGACGAATTCTCGATGACTCAATACCTCTTATGTTCTGCGCCCTTACTGTAGGTGCACTTCCAAGCATAATCGTCCTGGAAACACGTCGTGCCGCCAACTTCTGTCCATATCTGATAGTATTCTTATCCAGCTGATACGGAATTGAATTTCGACCATCAACCTCATGATCCATGATTCCATTCCATGTCTCAGGAAGATATCTTACAAGCTCATCCCTTACTGTTGGCACATCCAATGTCAAAGAGCCAGGCATAATCATTGCACTGGCATCATTAGCCATCCAAAGTTCATGGATAACTGCTGCCATTAGACGCAAAACACCTCTGGTTCTTTGGAAGCGTTCCATAGTCGCCCACTCCTCATAAAGGCGATCAAAGATTTCCGGATGTATCGGATAACAGGAAACCATACGATCTCTATACTCAACTTCCTTAGCTTCAAGCGGAAAGTCAAGTGCATTCTCCTGATACATTTTGCTGAATGCAGTACATACGGCATTGCGTGCAGATTCGTCTTTACATGGAAGGAATAGTCTACGTCTTACGACCTCAAAGCCTTCATTTGCCGCAACCGGCTTCCAAATAGACTCCTGTCTGCCAAATGTATGTTCAATAGCTTCGAGTGCTGTCTTACCACCTTCACCTTCACCAATTTCAATGGCAGATTCCGGAATAGAAGCTACAACCATACTGTTCTTACTTGCGTTTGCCGCTTCTGTGATCTGCTGGATGAAGGTAATAAAATTATCAAAAGATCCGGCAGGAAGTCCAGTTACACCATAAATGGTCTTCGCATAAGCCACAAGCTCATCCATAAGAATAAGACAGGTACCACAGCCATCCATCAATTCTCTTAATGCAATACTGCCCGGAGCAACACCTTTTTTATCAGCCTCCTTAACTATATCATACAGTTCCGGCTTGCCTGCAGACACGACAAGCTGAGCTGCCATTTCTCCCCAAAGAGTATTGATCTTAACACCAGGAAGCATTGGTTCCAGACGTGACTTCGAAGGATTGAGAGCAGTGCCTACCAATACAGCAACATTCGCCTTCGGAAGTTTGTCAACACCTGCACGCTCAAGTACAGGTTTCAAATTCGGAACCTTATCTATAGGCAATCCACCTCTGGACATGTGATACAAAGCCAACAAACTATGTGTTTTACCACCACCAAATGCAGTCTTCAGTTGAAGAACAGGTTCGCCGTCTTTTCCTGCAAATCGTCTAAGTGCCTGCTCCAAGAGTCCAGACATACCTGCAGTAACATATGTACGAGCAAAGAATTCAACTGGATCTCTGTATTCGAATGCACCTTCTCCACGGGCAACATCAGAAAGATTTGCCGCAAACTCCGCATTCTTATATTTACCTTGAGCGACATCCGGATGCGGCTCGATGATTTCTCTCCAACTTGGCAACTTCTCTCCACTAAGTCTGGTCAGGACAGCAGCCTCTCCCTTACCCTTTGCAGGTTGAGCATTCCCCTGTATCACAGTAGTCGATCCCATACTGGAACCATAACGAGATTCTCTCATGATGGATTTAATTTCCTCAGCACCCTCAGCATCAATGATCTCGCAGAGACGAGACATTGTGTCCAGTGCTCTCCAAGTATCATTTTCTGAAAAGTCCTGACCACCGATATGTGCACTCTTATTTCTTACACCCATTAGCTCTGTTGCCCATGTTCTGTAATCTTTAGACAGTTTTCTTCTAAAAATACTGTTCCACTGACGATCAAACAGTCTGAGACAATTTGCCATATCAAGAGAATCTACTAATTCTCCAAACTCTCCGGTTTTAGGCAAATCACGCTCCTGGTCAGAAAGTACTGAAAGTACCTCTGACCACCAGCCTTCACCATATTCTCTATTCATTTCCAGTGCAATATACCCTGCAAGTAAGGGATGCAAAATTCGGAATCCTTTTTGTACTAACTCTACGTTTTCAGCCATGCCTAGACCTCCTCTGTCTCTGTATCACAATCCTGGTTATATATTGCACTTAGGCAAGCATCCAGTTCTTGTTCAATCAAATATGATGCACTGTATGAAGACATCTTACTTCCATCAGCATCAACAACTTTTGAATACCGTGTAAATATGTTCCATGCTGGACCTACAGCACTAGATCTTAAGTCAAAATCTGCAACCCCCCTTGACTTCAAATCCTCTATAACAACCGGCAATTCTCTCTTAAGTGTTACCACAAATCTACGTCTTGTGGTTTGTTCTGCATCATCCGGTTTCTTCCTAAGAATAATCGTCACCGGAACTCCCTTACTTTCGGTTTTCCTTATATCGGCACTCACTTTGCGCCCTACTGGCCAACTTGCTGTTACGAGAAAGCCAGCATCTGCAATGGCAGCCATCATTTCATCCCATTCATTGGGAACATACTTTTCAAGGACACCTTCGATAAGACTATTCCTTTTATAAAAGAATACTATATTGCTCGGATAATCCTCCGCAGCAACTGATTCCATAATGACAATTGCTTTCCTAATACCCTCTAAGTAATGAACTTTTGCCGCATCCTTATCCCCCTCAAATCGATATGCTGCCGTAATCAGTTCCTCATCCTTTGGCGTTGTGATAGTTCCAAATAAATCCGGATAAATATCTTTTAATGTATACCGAAGCCAAACATAAAAGAAATCGGAAAGGTTAGCATAATCTGCTCGGTCGTAATATGGTGGTTCCGTAGAAACAATCATATTACCCTGTACTAAATGATTCGATGCATCGGCCTGCCATACCTCAGCCTTGCCTTTTGCTGGCAATTGAGCAATTGCATAAGCCGTAGCACTAATTGTCTTCTCTAGGCTACCAGATGATGAATAGAAAGGATTCGTTTCTGCAAAATCCCATACCATCGGCATTGCTGCTCTAGAGAACACATTTCTAATCTTTCCCCCGGAACTCGAGTCCCAACTGGTAAGAGCTGAACTTCTGTCAGTTAGCTTACTCAGCGACATTCCCAAATAAACGCAGACTGCCTGACTATATGCCTTGGCGCCTGACCCGCCAGCAGATAATTCTACATGGTCATCAGGCCATCCCTCATTTACAGCATCTGCTTCAATATCTTTCTGCATATCAGTCAAAAGTTTGGATACTGTTGTCAAAAACAGTAACTGTCTATTTGTATATAGCTGAGAATAATCCTGCAAGCCAAAATTTGTTGGTCCAAAATTACTAGACCCTGATGGCAGTTCTCCATGTGGTATGTCCTCTGGCTTATCGACTGTTGCACATTTCAGCTGCAATTCGTTTGGTTCCAGATAAAGATGCTTACCTTTTTCATCTGCGACTACAGCCATCAGCAGATGATCAAATCCATACTTTCTACCATACTCCTTTACATACTGGTCTGTTGTGACCTCTCCACATTTCGGACACTTAAATACTGCTGTCAAACCCATCTTTGCTTTTAGCGCAGTATCCGTTCTCTTCTCACGATGAATGACAAAATGTAATCCACCGGCATCCAACACTGGCTCGGCCCATGCCTCACTGCCCTTTTTCTTTGACAAATCAAATCCTGCTGCCAATGGAATATTGCAATCACAGCTCGGATTCGGACATTTTATTGTTCTTGCCCAAATCCAGGAAAAAACATCTCTTTCTTTCTGATCTGCATCCTTAATTGGCGGATAATAGTATTTCAACTGCTCATATGCCTTATCACATAGAATCTTACCGTATGCCCTGACATCTTCTGCAAGACCTTCTGATCCATTCCATTCAAGATTTTCTTTTTCTCGTTCTTGCAAACGAATCGGATATTTTCCTGCAAACCGAGCTGGTATATCTACAAGCGAACGATTAATCAATACCGCTACGGGATTCAAGTCTCCTGCTTTGACCGCTAACCCTAATCGTTGTGCTTCTAACGGAATCGATGCTCCGCCTGAGAATGGGTCAAAACACTCCGGAAGCTGACTATCTGAATATTTTTTTATTTCAGCCTGCGCTGCTTTTAAAAGTTCCTGATTACTAGTGTTCTCGACCTTAATCAGTTCGCTCATCAAATCTAATAATCGCTGCCTCTCTACTACCTGTTCTTCTTCGCTTTGAAAAAGATTGGGATGAGAAGATGGATCATCAACAAGCGAAGCAAACATGACTGCTCTTGCCTCTGCCAGAGACCTTCTAGACCACCATAAATGTATCGTTGATGGTCTCCCAGTGCGTGCCATCTTCTCTCTTTCCATTTCATAAGAAATCTGATCTATAGGCAGCGCCATTTCTATTAACTTTTTCATGGGCGAGACGCCACCTCCTAAAATTATTCTAAGTCAAAAATGCTCATCTGTTTAGGCTCTATTGCCTGTAATGCTGCAGCACGAGACTGAATTTCTGGCCAAGATACTACAAGAGCATTATAGGCATAAGCCTCCTGTGTCCAGCCTTTCCTCTCAGCAATCGTGTATAACCGGTATGCCAAATCTTTTGCTTTTTCAGGTTCGGCTCCATACATAGTTGCAATAATCATCGCACATCCTTCAATGCCTTTGGTTTCCATGGCTCTGGTTAACTGTTGACATAATAACCATGTTGGGACATGAGAATCAATCTTCTCGGTCAATTCGCCTCTTGCCCAAAGATGAACATTTCCTTTTTGTGCAAAAAGAAGTCCCGCTGCAGCCATCGCAGCAACTGAAGTATTTTTTGCTCTTGCTAAAGTATCGGCCTCACTAAATTTCATCTGATTAAACGCATATTGTGAATACATTTCAACACAAAATCTAGTTTCCCTATCCAATTCACTATCCTGTTCATTAAAAAACAAATCTAGTTCTTGATTTATTATTTGGAGAGCACTACGAACACTCATCTCGGTGCCATCAGCCTCTAAAACAGACTGATATCTTGAGAAAACACTTATTCCCGGACCAATAGCTGATTGAGCCAAGTCAACCGGTGCAATATTACTTGATTGAAGCTTTTTAAGTGCGTTCTTAAGTTCCCTTTTTAAAGTACCTACAAAACTTCGACGTGTACATGTTTTAGCATTATCTGCCCTCTTTCTACAAACTAAAACTATTGATGTTCCAAGAGCATTTAAACTGTTTTTAAGTCCAGAAGTACGTTCTGTTCTAATTGGCCATGTCCCGGTAATCACAAATCCAGCTCTAATTAGTGCCGATAACATAGTCTCCCATCCAGAAGATGAAATTTCATCATCGTCATCTATTTCAGATTGTTTAAAAGCATAATATATAGTCAGCGGATATGATTCGTTTACGTATTGACTTATATTACAAAAAGTTTTATACATACCATCTTCAAAAAACTTTTTTGCAGCGGCTTCATCCCCACCGCATCGATACTTCTCAGCTACCAATTCATTTTCCTTTGGTGTATCGATAGTATAGAACAATTCCGGATAATTATTTCTTACCATTTTTCTTAACCATATGTAGAAGAAATCCGCCAAATCCGCATATGGTACATTTGAATAATAGGGAGGATCTGTGGATATTAATAGTTTATTTGAACATATGTACTCCATAGCATCGTGTTGTTCAACTATAGCTGCTTTCTCAGATACATACATACTCTGAAGAACCTTCGGAATCCATTCCAACGAACTGGTCCACCCTCCCGTTGAATTGCTGAAAACATTTGCTTCTGGGAAAGTCCAAACCATTGGAATCGCCTGACGTCCAAAAGGCTGTTCTATCGTTTCAGCAGTTGTATTCCACAGGCATACCTTTGTTAGTCTCGTGGCCATTCTATCTACTCCAAATGCAAGATACGTCTGCACAGCCTCTGCATAACCTTCTTTTAATTCTATTCCTTGCTTTACAGCATCATTTTTAATAATATCCACAATGTTAACAACCAAATCGCTAAACGTTGTCATAGCTGTTAACTGTCTATTCGTCATTAAATCGCTAAAATACTCCATTCCATAAATTTTACAATTTGTACATCCTGGATAATATGCAATCTCTGTGTCAGGAAAATCCGTCGGTCTATTTACCTTTTCCGGTGAATTATCAGATTCTGCTGGCAAATATATTTTTCTTTTATCTCCTTCCGCAATAATTGCAAGCAATTGATACCCTATTTCATTACTTTGACCTTTTTCTCTAATATAGTCTAAGTCAACTGGTGACCCGCACACTAAACATGTTGCTCCCTTTCGATTGACAGTTCCCTTCCTTTTTGTTTTTCCATATTTTATTTCATATCTTATCTTTTTTCCTTCTATAATCGGTTCTAGATAGCATGCCGAATTCTTCTTCTTTGTTAGTTCAAAAGATTTTATCAAAGGCATTTCGCAACCACAAGCAGGATTTAGGCACTTTACTGTTCTCGTCCACAACCATGCTACTGCGGTAGCTTTTCCTCCACCGTTTTTTTCAGGCACAACCACTTTGGGATATAGCTCACCTATTTGTTCAAATGCTTGTTTTCTAATTAATTCACCATAATATCTTACATCCTCAGCCAACCCTGTTGCATCATTATAACCACTAGCTCTTCCTAGTATATTGGCGTTAGGATTAACAGGTTGCTCTCCTCTATACTTCGGCGGAATCTCAACCATTGCTTTATTAATCATTAATGCAACAGGATTTAAGTCATGAGCTCTTACATTCAAGCCCAAACGCAATCCCTCCATCGGTATAGTTCCACCCCCTGAAAATGGATCTAATAAAGTAGGCAATTCTCCCTCAACCGAATTATTAATTTCCTTTCTAGCTTCATCCAATATACTGTCATTAGTAGAGTTTTCCCAAACAACAAGATCCTCCAAAATTCGAAATAATCTTTGTCTCTCCTTTACTTGCTCCTCTTCCGTAGGATATTTTTCTGGATGGGATGCGGGATCATCTATCAACGATGCCCATATTATAGCTCTTGCTGCTGCCAATGGACGTCTCGCCCACCACAAATGCATAGTTGAAGGATGTCCCTGCCTTATAGATTTTTCTCTCGATGACTCAGCATTGATTTTCTCAAGTGGCAATGCCACCTCTATTAATTTCTTATTTGCCATAATTTTGTCCTCATTTCTTATACAGAATCTCTGCGTTGTTAATCAGATCCTGAATATCGAAGTTAACACTGGTTGCCGTAAAGTCCGGCGAGTTCTTAAAAGGCTGCCGCAAATAAATGGTATGTGTTTCTGTTCCATCTACTTCAACGATTGCCAGTATGTAATCCTGCTGCTTATTCAATGCTGTTAAGATTTCATTCTTAGACACCGTAACTGTCGTTGCTCCCTTTGCTCGGCCTTTGACCTCTATGAATCTCAATCTCCTCTCGTATTCCATAAGCCTTTGCGGAATTTTGGATTCAATATCGTATCCACATTTGACCCCGCTTACATCTGCCGGAGAATACCCCAGTTCAATTTCGATCTGCATAACTGCATTCATCGCAGCATACTCAATGGTCTGCCGATCACCATGCCCGAAAAAATCCCGTGGTGTATCTACAGCTCCCATAATCGTATGTAAAAGGCCTTTAGGAATAACCAGTGCTCCTCCAGTAACAACCGGTGGTGTTGCAGATATCATTCTCTCTTTATCTATTTCCGCAAGACGCTGCTGCATTCTCATCTGAAGCTCTTCAGCACGCCTCTCGGCTCTTTGAGAATTCAATCTGTCATTCTGTTTTCCTTTTGATTCCTGTTGTTTCAGTTCTGCAGCTCTGAAATCCCAATACTGTATTTCAGCAGTCATCCGTTCCTTAACAGCCTTTGCAGTCTTATCAAGAATCTTGGTTTTCCGTTCCTTAACTTCGGCGAAGTGTTCCGGAATCAAGTTAGCGATTGCATATCCTTTTGCTCGATCCTCAACCCCTGACATCAGCCAGTCCTGTGTCTTGATCCAATTTTGTAATGTAGCAAGCTCTGCCGCCTCCGGTGCTCTATAGTCAAGATACGGTGCATATCCAGCATTAAGAGCTGTCTCGTTCTCCTTCAGTTCAACGAAGTGAATGTGCTTTGATATGACCCGTTTTCCCCCATTTGGAAGAATTACACCATCCTGAACAGCATCTTCTATATAAAACAGAATACGTGCATCCTGCGAAAAATCAGAATCATCAATAAATACGGATCCCCTCTTCATCACATCAACATTGCGTTCATTAATCAAATCTATTACCGCTTCCAGCAGAGGATGTCCCGGACAAAGCAATGCTGCCTGAGTCTGACCTGCCACATTACAGTATTCCTTATCAAAGCAGATCCTCTCATATCGGTTCAGAACTGGTTCTCCAAAGCCAATCTGCATATCACGATTCCTGATTGCAAACGGTACAGAACTGATCTCATATCTCCCCTTCTCTCTTGGCCTAATCTTACCACCAAGAGTACTAAATGCTTCTAGGAAGAAAGCTTCTATGAAATGCGGCTGAAGCTTATGTGCTTCTTTACGTTCCATATCCTCTCGAATTGTTTGAATCTTATGGACATCCATTGTGTCCTCTGTCAGCGCTCTCTCATCTAAGAGCCGACGGAGTTTATTCTTGTCCATAGAATTATCTACAATTTGAGTGAGCTTTGCTCTTACATTCGGATCATCTCCATAGCGAATGGCCTCTATCAACAAATCTTTCAAGGATTTATTATCAAAAGTCATCTTACCCAAGATATCAAACACCTTGCCACCCAGTGCTTCTCTTTCCTGTTCCAGTTTTTCAAACAGTCTCTGGAATACAGCACCTTCTCTGGTTTCTTTTGCTACAAGGTTCCAAAGATGGCATACTTCTGTCTGCCCGATACGGTGAATCCGGCCAAATCTTTGTTCCAGTCTGTTTGGATTCCAAGGCAGGTCATAGTTAACCATCAGATGTGCTCTCTGAAGGTTAATACCTTCACCGGCAGCATCCGTAGCAATAAGTATTTTTACTTTCTTATCCTGTTTAAATAACTCCTCTACTTTACGGCGTTCATCTCTGAGCATTCCGCCATGTATCGTCACAACAGATTCATCAGATCCAAATAAGGTTCTAATTTTATCTGTCAAATATTTCAATGTATCTTTATGCTCAGTGAAGATAATCAGTTTTTCTCGTCTCCCTTCCTCACTAAACATATTTTTATTGTCCTGGAGCAACTTAGATAACTCATCCCATTTACGGTCCTCTCCACTGGCACGGACTTCTCCCGCCATTCTTTCAAGTTTCTTAAGTATAGCAATTTCTGCCTCTAACTCTTTTATAGTCGCGGCTGCAGATGCACGATCTACTACATCTTCTTCCAAGAGTTCTTGTTCCTCTGATGGAAGATCATCCTCGTCATAGTCATCATCAAACTTTATTGAGTATTCAGTTGCTCTCTTGCCAAGCTTCTCCTCTGCCAACCTGTTCTCCAGACGCTCTCTACGACGTTTCAGAGATTGATAAATTGCTTCTGGAGAAGAAGCCAATCTTCTCTGCAAGATTGTAAGAGCAAATCCTACAGTGGATTTTCTCTCATTATTCAAGTTATCTGCCCTGTTAAACTCCTCCTGAACATACTCTGTAACAGCTGTATATAATCTTGCCTCCGCCGGAGACAAATCGTAATTGACTGTATAAGCTCTACGTTCCGGGAAAAGCGGTGTTCCATCAAATTTAAGCAGTTCTTCCTTGACTAGTCTCCTCATAACATCCGATACATCTACGGACTGATTGCTGGATCGAGCAACGCCTTCAAATCGCTCAGGATCAACCAGCGATAGGAACAGATGAAAATCGGCTTCCTTTCCGTTATGTGGGGTTGCTGTCAAAAGCAAGAAATTCCTTGTAATATTCGAAAGTAATCTCCCCAGCTGGAATCTCTTGGTATACTTTACTTCGCCACCCCAGACTGTAGCAGACATCTTATGTGCTTCGTCGCATACAATCAGGTCCCATTCTGTCACCTTAAGTTTTGCCTGGACACTCTCATTTCTTGCAAGCTTGTCCAGTTTTGCAATACAAAGATTAATCTCGGTAAAAACATTGCCACTAACTGCAGATTCAATTCTATCATTGGTTAATATTTCAAAACGCACATGAAACTTCTGATACAATTCATCTTGCCATTGCTCTGCTAAACTCCCCGGTGCCACTATAAGGCATCTCTTTAAATCTCCCCTTGCCATAAGCTCCTTGATCAGGAGACCGGTCATAATCGTTTTACCAGCTCCAGGATCATCTGCCAAGACAAATCTAAGAGGCAGTCTTGGAAGCATCTCTTGATATACAGCAGATATCTGATGAGGTAATGGTTCTACTGAAGATGTATGTACAGCCAGATATGGGTCAAAAATATGTGCCAAATGAATTCGATAAGCCTCCGATGCCAAACGCAATGCATTTGCATCCGCATCAAAACTCCAGGGTAAACTCTTCTCTAATAGTTCTATCCGTGCTTCATCCTCTCGATATACAATCTGATTCCCAAGCTGACCTCTGCTGTCTTTATATGTAATTTCAATAGCCGCGCTACCGTACCATTTCACGCTAATAACATTAACCGTATCATTCCCAACTAATCCAGTAAGATTAGCTCCGACGGTCATATCTTCTAGTTTTGTCATGCAGTCACCTCTGTCGTATCTTGATAATTTACCAGATATTATACTTCTTTTTCATCATCAACTATCTCCATAATATCTGAGACATCACACTGTAAACCTGTACATATTTTTGTTAAGACAGTTGTTGTTAAATTTTCATTTTTACCAAGCTTTGCAATTGATGCAGAACTAATTCCGCACATATCTTTCAAATCTGTACGTTTCAGACCACGATCAATAAGTAATTTCCATAGTTTGTTATAACTGATTACCTTAGCCATCATTATTCTCCCTATTGACTATTAACACCATTAATTCTTTATACTACGTAAGAAACCATATGTTCCTTCTCCCTCTTCTGTTGTATATTCAATCAAATGAACTGATGAATAATCAACAGAATCCGGTATTTCATTTTCTGCAATAATAATTTGATTATCGCCGATATTTTCAACTATGTACTTAAATAAGGATTCACGCATTCCAGGCGTTGCCCTTTCCTTCTCCGATATTTTATGCTTCTTCTCTTTTAGTGAAAGAATTGGTGAATCCAATATGAGTAAATGCGGTGCATATATTGCCTCATTTTCCAGATACTTCATAAGATTAAATAACATAATAGTATTCAAAAACGCTCTAAATCCTTTACCTTCGTCTTTCTTAAATTTTCCTCCAACCACAGCATCAACAGTATCGACATTGATTCTGGATTCTGGTTTGTTTGGATATCCGCATTCTTTTACCATTGTGTTTAATCCATCGCTTAATGATTTCCATACCTCCGTTGAAATCAAATCTCTACCACTAAATTTGGCGTCGCTTTCATCTTCTTCGTTTTCTTTATTAAATACATCCGTGTTCAATTCTGTCGCCATTGCATCAATAGCATATATTTCCTGTCTTGCTCTAAGAATTTCTTTATATGCCTCTACTGTTCTTCTCAATTCAGCAGCTCTTGGCTTAAGTTTGATATTAATAACATCCGTTACTTCCTGTATTTGAGCATCAAGCTCCTGTAACTCACCTTCAAGTTCCTCTATTCCTCTATTTACATCATTCTCTGCTGACATGAGATCACCTATTTGTAACTGAATTCTTTGAATCTCCACTGCAGATGCCTCCACATATGATTCATGAACAGCAGTTTTCGGATCTATCGCATGTTGACAAAATGGGCATACTACAGCCTTTTCAACGCTTCCTTCCTTGATTTCTCCATCTTGTATAAATCTTAATCTCAGAATGTCAGACTCATACTGGGACTTAAGAACACTATAACGATCCTTCAGAAACAAAGACTGTTCCAATTTCGTGCTCACTTCGTATCTCTGCTTCATCAATTCACGATTTTCACCAGAAGCAGTTCCTATCTCACTTTCAATTTCTTCTATCGACGAGAGTAGTTCATCAATCTTTCCTTCTACATCGATTTCTCTTATTGCCTCCTTCTTTTCAAGTTCACCCTTACGTCTTGTAAGTTCTTCTATTTTCTGGTTTAAATATACGATAACTCCGGTTCTCTCTGTTATTCTCTTCTCTCTTTCTTCTTTGCTCTCCGCTGGCATTAAATGCATTGAATCATCATTTGTAAGTAAGAAATTCAACAAACATAAACTGGCATTTATCTTTCTATACTTTGGTGTATCAAACACCGTTCCTTTTCCAAAAATATTATCTTCATCAATAAAGAAGAAATGCAATAGTGAACGGATGGATAAATTCTGTGAAGCAAAGTCCTCTGTTGCTATAATTTCATGGTGTTCTTTAATCCCCATTAATCTAAGAAGCATATCGCTATATTCTAATTTTGCAATGCTATATTCCTTACTTTCGACTGCAGGAAAATTACTTGTCACATCAACTGTCCCGGCACCGGTCTCTCCATTCTTTCCATCAACAATTTTTCTGGTCATAGAAACAGCATATCCGTCATCAGATTCCATTAGCATTGAAATCGTGTCATATCCTGTTGCTGACTTTGTAAAAGGCGGATCACCTGCAAACATGAAATTAATACAATTAATTATGTATGATTTTCCCGCATTAGATGGACCATATATGATGTTTACACCATCTCTAAATGTGACCTCTGAAAATTGTACTTTATCGCCGGATGCGGTTATTTGTTTGATATAAAATCGACTCATACTCCATTCTCCCCTCAACGCAATGCCGACATCTTGTTTATCTGCATAATGATTTGACGTTCAGTTTGCTCCCCAACCATTTCTATGGTCTGCTTTGCATACTCTCTATATTTCATTGAAAACTCACTATCTAATGAAGCGCAATACTCTTCACCCTCAGCTGAAATTACATAAGCCATTCCTTTATTTGTTTCAATAGGCTGTACCAACCCCTTCAATACCAATTGTCTTAGACTCTCTTGAACCAAATCTCTACGACCGACAAACTCGCTAAACTTAAACGGGTTGCTGCCATTTAATTCTTCGTTTGTAATGCCAAATGTTTTCCCATACTGAGTCATAAAATCAACCGCATAAAGCATGTCTATCGTTTGAGGCATATCGTACAAATCCAAAAGAAGAATCATTCTCAATGAATTTTCAAACACAGTATTAAATAGTTTGTTCATCATCGTCTCTTACCCATCCATCCAATTTTCCTTCTTTTACAAGGAAATGGCATACTCCTTTCTTCTGTGGATTTCCCACCCAGTCTGTATCTCTGCTCAACCAGCACTTGTCAACTCTGGTGTTGGATGCCTGAGTCATCACTTTTCGTAATCGTGCATATCCGTTTTTATATTCATCTTCCCAGACTTCCTTTACACCTTCATAAGTTTCAGCCTTCAAGACATCAAACTGGCTCTCATCACTGTATATGTCACGAGTTCCTCTTCTTACAGCTTCTGCTGCAAAATAGTAGCCTCTCTGATCCGCAAAATGCTGTTGATGCTTTGGGAATCCAACAAGCATTGATGCATCAAAATTAGGTATCCCTTCAGCCTGACCATATACAGCCATCAATGCATCTGCATATTTACGCTCTTCTTCTATCACCTCAGAAGGTGTCGGTATTTCCTGCAATGGATGTCTTTTGTAATCTTCAAGCTGCTGATTCGTATTAATTCGTACAGTTTTTAAGACATTATCCCTAGTCAGTGAATACAAATAAGTAAACCCCAAAAATGCAGCAATATTTTGTTTTGACGCATTTTTTAGCAATTCAGCTTTTTTATCTTCCGATATCGAATCATCATTTTCTATTAGTTTCTTGAGATTAGAAATCAAATCATCCACACAATCTCTATGTAACCGTTTTATAACCTTATTCTGAAAATAACTCTCAATAGTCACCTGTACTTTTTCATTGTTTGCCTTATTGCGGATTAACCTTAATGCGTTGCCACCCTTTTGCCGATTTACAATCTTACTGGCAGTTCCCTTATCAACAGTAATAGTATTATTTTCCTTGTTTAAGAGTCCCATAGGTTCAGCCACTCCATCGTAAAGTAACTCTATCAAATCTGGATCAGCTATATCTTCAGCCCATGCATTTTTCAATTCTCTCAAATAGGTTGCAAAAACTAATTCTGACAAGAAATTCACCTCCAAAATTGCAACTTCTCCTCAAATTCTCATCCACTTAGTCTGAACGACTATTCACGCACATTTTTCTATAATTAAAGTGTTCTTAGCAAGAAGCGAATAGAGTTTCGACATTATGTCTCATTATATCACAACCATGTCTAAAAATCGATATTTTCTTTATGAACATAAATTTTTTCTTTTCTTGTTAAGAATCGTCACAGAACAGTTGCCGGACGCGGCATCTTCTTAGAACTGAATTGTGATGAACCTATTAACCGCATCAGGGGCTAAGAAGCCTGATTGCTTATTTACCGGAACGGAGACGTGCCATGAATAAGACAATCGATGCAAATCTGAAGTTCATATCGAAACCTTCGTTCCGCACACAGCGGACAGAGGCCGCAAGATATGAAATTCAATGAAAATGTACAGACAAGTACTGAAAATCAGCAGTCAACCAATGACAATCACAACTACGATAACCGTCGCAGTTACAACGATCTCCCTCTGCACCCGGGCGAGTGCCTCGTACCAATTCGTGTGGATTTGGAAATGGTCAAGCACTTCAACATGTGCCGAGGCAACCTTGAGACCTGGCACATCGGACCTAACAAAGTCCTTGTTGCTTTTGCACCGGTAGCAATCGAATCAAAAGAGGCATCCATCAAGGCCTTCTATCGTGATGTGCGCGAATACTTCGCATCCTTCCATACTGATGATACACTTTCCTTAGATCAGTTCCTGGAAGAAGCAGCATCAGAAGATGGCAAAGGTTTTGAACCTGCTTCATCTGAGAATCTGGAAGAGACAGTTTTACTTCGCATGATTATCAACGACCTGTTAAAGCAGGTACATATCATCAACCCGAAGTACGGTCGCATCTTGGATCTCATTTGCGAAGACTACTCCAAAGGGCAGATTCTTGAAGAACTGCACCTCGGCAAATCGCAGGGCTACAGCGATATCCGAGCAGCACAGGAACTCGCCAAGAAACTTTATTTCGGCGAATAAGCCTCTGGCTAACCCGAAAGCAGCGGTATCCTCACCCCGAAGATACCGCTGCCGTTTTTAGGTTATATGCATTTTCTTACTTCCAACTGATACTTATCATGCCCCTTAATGCGTCTCACCGCCTGGTTCAGAGTATTTGCTCTGCCATGCTGATGATACGGACACTTGAAGAAATGTTTATGAAATATGATGAGCGACTGCTCTGTAGGATACTCCGTACAATGCAGGTACCAGTAATGACCCGTATTCCGGCTCTGAATCGTGATATCTCTATCATCCATCAAAATGATATTGAAGTACCCCGAATCAATCATCTTAAGGCTTCTTTCATCAAACATCGGCACCATCCTTCCCTTTATGGAACCAGGCTTCCAATGCCTGCTCTACAATACTGTCCACCTTATTGGGATCCATTCCAACAAAGTATTTTTCTACAATTCTTGCAGGCACCTTATAGCATTTCTTCTTTATCGGCTCCGTACTGAGATACCGCCTTACCATGGCATCCGTCAAAGCTCCAGAATGGCTGCGAAGCTTCATTACCATATCAATTGTAACCTTGGTTTTCTTTTCCTGCATCACATTTAACACCATATTCTGTTCTTCCTCCGGAAGGAATGCCAACTGCAGAGCAACCTTTATATAAAGGGCACCTCTGTCTACCATATCCTTAAATGGTTTGATGAGATCGTTCAGCTTCAGCAATCTACCAACAGAACTTCCAGACAATTCATATTCTTTACCAATAGAATCTCTGGTGGTCAACTTCTGGTCACCGTGACCAGAAGTTAAATCCCCTTCCTTCCCTTCAAGACGTGCAATCTCACGCATGATATCATTTCTCTTGCCCTGGCAGGATCCCTTTTCATATCTCGCTTTCAACACTGCAGCCTTTTCCGATATCAGCAAATCCGAAAATGATCTTTGCATCAGATTGGTCTCAATCACATATACATAAGCCTCTTCCTCAGACAAATCCGTTTTCACAATAGCCGGCACCTCCTTTAGTCCGGCAAGCTTTGCTGCATTCATTCTGTTGTGCCCGGAAAGCATTTCATATCCGCCATCAATCTTCTGCACAATTACCGGATTTAGAATGCCATGCTCCTTTACACTTGTTATCATATCCTCCAGATGTTCTCCCTCGTACAAATGAAACGGATGGTCATGAAATGGCTGAATATTCTTAATCTGAATCATCTGAATCCCTCTTGGTACATCTCTCTCCTCGATTTCATCCATCAACAAATCCACTGCGTCACCAAATACTTTTCTTTTATTATTAGCCTTCATAAGCAATCAGCTCCTTTGCAAATTTTCTATATGCGATTCCTGCAGATGCATTTTTACTGTATAGCGCAATCGGCATGGAATAATAAATGCTCTCTCCCACCTTTACCGTAGCTGGTATCCTATTTTCAAAGATTCTTATCTGTCCCTGAAAGCTTCCGATCACTTCCTCTATCAGCACCTTACAAAGTGTGGTTCTACTCTCGCACATGGTAAGTAGAATACCTGCAATAGTAAGTGTAGGATTGATACGCTTCTTAATCTTGCTCACCGTCCTAAGGAAGTCCTGCAATCCCATCATCGCCAGAAGCTGAGGATTCACCGTGATAATGACTTCATCAGCCGCCGCCAGTGCGTTTATAGTAAGCATTCCCAGCGAAGGGCAAGTATCAATAAGCACATAGTCATATCTGTCCTTAATGGGTTCCAAAACCTCTGCCAGCATCCTCTCCGCGCCCATCTCTGTTCTAAGCTTCGCATCCACCACCGACAGATAGATTGATGAAGGAATGAAATCTACACCATCCTTACTCTGAATAAAAGCTTCCAGACTTTCCGGAGCATCCTCTTCAATCTGAGTCATCATCAGATGACCGATTGTATGCTCCAACTCATTGGTGTCCTCTACGCCGTAGCAGGTGGTGAGATTTGCCTGGCTGTCAAAATCGATTGTAAGCACCTTCTTATCCATACTCTGAAGAGAATGTGCCAGGTTCAGAGTGGTCGTGGTTTTACCCACGCCACCTTTCTGTGATCCGATAACGATAACCTTACCCATAATTACTACACCTCTCTTTCTGCAGCATACTCCGCAGGTCTCTCTGCCACAAACTTTGCATGGAGCATTTCCTTTTCCTTCTGGAACTTCTTCTGAAGCTTCTTCATTTCCTTCTCCATGAATTCTGCTTCTGCCTTTGCTATTTCAGCCTTCTCTGCATCCGGTGTAATAATCAGCTTTCCATCCTCACAGCTGACAGTAATGTAATCCCCAATCTCAAAGCCTAGCTCCTGGAGCCAGTTTCCTTTCAGAATGATGGTAGGTGTTGACTTGTAGTTATATCCACTCTGTGCATGTACCTTCATGCTTCTGTTTCTCTGATTTTTCATTGATTGTCATCCTTTCAAAAAAATAATTTTTACATAGTCTTATGTACCCATCTGTGCTATACTTTTCACAGGCATGTCTATGTCAATACACTTCCGGAGGACTGCTATGAGTGAAGAAAAAGCCGGTTCTTATAAAGGCCTTACTGAGGCTCGCAAAAGAGCTAATAAGAAATACAATGACCGTTTCGTTGAAATAAAAGTTCGTGTAACCCCTGAGAAGCGTTCCATCATTAAGGATCACGCTGATGCAATGGGCGAAAGCGCAACTGCCTTTATCAATCGAGCCATCGACGAAGCTATGGAACGAGATAAAAAATCGAACCCTGAAACGTAAAAAAAACCGGTGACGTATGGATACATTTCCACACATCACCGGACGATTATTTTCTTCATAAACAATCTCCAATGTGCAATTTTCTATGTTAAATAAATATCAGCAAGGCTCCCATTTGATTATTTTTTGTCTTATTTCTTACACATTTCAAATGGTCTAAACTTGGTCTAAATCTGACCTTCCACTTCCCTCGAACCCTTGAAAATCCTAGTAAAATCAGGCACTCTACGCATATTGGCACAGCTACGTAAGTATATTGCCGTGGCATACGAAAAGTACTCGAATCATTGTTTTTTCTCCTCTCAAATTGCCTTGAAATTCCGTATTTTGCAAGGTTTTATCAGCATTTCAAGGTATCGTAGTTTTCTTCTCATTTACTACATTTTTTGCAAAAAAGTGCAAAATGAAGCAAATCACTTCCGTCTGTAGTAGTCAAATCGTAGTCAGTTTAGGGGGTGCAGACTACTGCTCAAACAAATTTCCCAATGCTCTTTTTCATGTCATTTGCAAAATCTATAAATTCCTTGGAATTTTTCCCATAGTCATCTTTTATTGTTTTTCCCTGATATTTTCTGTATAGTTCTTCCAAAACGTTTTCCTTTCATATTCTGAACTTTTGAAATGATGTCGCCATTGATAACATTTTTATTATACAGGAATGAGGCGGTA
The DNA here is from genome assembly GCF_052064155.1 of Blautia sp. HCP3S3_C12. Classification (NCBI taxonomy): domain Bacteria; kingdom Bacillati; phylum Bacillota; class Clostridia; order Lachnospirales; family Lachnospiraceae; genus Blautia; species Blautia sp. HCP3S3_C12. The sequence continues at coordinate 74,079 of NZ_JBQHWC010000010.1, forward strand.
ATCGCAAACACAATCCATAATACAAAATGATATTCTTTTTTTCTGGATGTTTCTGTGATATACTTATACGCGGTCGTATCAGACCGGAAAGGAAATATTATGTTACAAAAATTATATGTTTTTTTCAGGAAAGAAACCGTTTTGTCAATTGCAGTGATCCTGGCGCTTCTTTCTATGTTCTGGGTCAGACCGGATAAGGCTTATTTTACTTATATCGATTTCAGGACTCTCGGGCTCCTCTTCTGTTTGATGGCAATTGTAGCTGGTTTGAAGGCTGTTGGTGTTTTTGATATACTTGCCAAAAAATTGCTGATGGGAACATCGGGAACTGTGGGTGTGATCAGGCTGTTGGTACTCTTATGTTTCTTCCTGTCAATGGTGATCACCAATGATGTGGCATTGATTACTTTTGTTCCTCTTGCACTGATCATTGTGCATAAACTGCCAAAGGAACTGGGCAATTACTGGCTTCTTAAAATAGTAGCCATGCAGACAATCGCTGCTAATCTCGGAAGCATGCTCACACCAATCGGAAATCCGCAGAACCTTTATCTATATGCCAGAGCAGGGATGTCCGCGGCAGAATTAATAACCCTGATGCTCCCCTATTCCGCCACAGCACTTATCCTTCTTCTGATATGGATACAGGTAGCCGCTGCCAAAGCACCTCACGTGTGCGGTTCCGAAAAAGATAAAACTCTTTTGGGATTCTCTGACAGAAAAGAACTTAACATGGAATACCTGGCCGCTTACCTGATCTTATTTACAATCTGCCTGCTCACTGTTGCACGTATCATTCCATACCAGATTCCTCTTGTATTGGTTCTTATATATATGCTGCTAAGAAACAGGGAAAATATAAGCAGGGTGGATTACTCCCTGCTTGCCACCTTTATCGCATTATTTATTTTTATCGGCAACCTTGGAAGGATTCCGCAATTCAGCAGTTTTCTGGAAAGAATCATGGCAGGAAGGGAAACACTTACTGCTGTTCTTGCCAGTCAGATTATGAGCAATGTTCCCGCTGCGCTTCTTTTATCCGGTTTTACAGATAATTACCGGGCTTTAATTGTCGGAACCAATATTGGAGGTCTCGGCACTCTGATTGCATCCATGGCAAGCCTGATAAGTTTCAAATATATTGCAAAAGAAAACAGGAATCTGAGAGGGAAGTATTTTGGAATATTCACAGCCTCCAATATTATATTCATGATATTCATGTTAATATTGTATTTTTTTCTTAGATAAAGGTTTTCCCGGAATTACAAAAGCTATAGCAATTCTTTCTTCGCAAAAAATTCTCCGCGGCACTCTCCCATCCTGGAAGAAAAGCCGCGGAGAAATAAATAAATTTTCGGTGCCAATACAAAGATCATTAATCTTTACACCACTTTACAACTTTCTAATTGTCTTATAAATATAGTTTTTTCAACCTTCCTATTTTAGTTTTCTATATTCTTCATCACTTACCGGTTCAAGCCATTCATTGGAACTATTTTCGCCCGGAACTTCTATTGCCAGATGTGAAAACCATTCATCCGGTGCTGCGCCATGCCAGTGTTTCACTTCTGCCGGAATATTGATGCAGTCGCCTGGCTTCATTTCTACAGCTTCTTTACCTTCTACCTGATAATATCCTCTTCCGGCAACGCATACCAGAATCTGTCCGCCTCCACTTTTTGCATGATGGATATGCCAGTTATTTCTGCATCCTGGTTCGAATGTCACATTGAAAATTCCAACCTGAGAAGTAGAAATCGGTGCAAGAAAACTCCTGCCCGAAAAATACTGTGCAAAGCCATCGTTTGGTTCACCAATTGGAAATACCATCTCTTTTGCATGCGCCCGCATCGCTTCCTCTTCGTATGGCAAATCTCCTTCGCCTGTTTCCCACACTTCCTTTGCAAGATTGAAAACAGCCCATGCTTTTGGCCAACCTGCATAGAATGCGGCATGTGTGATCACTGCAGCAATCTCTTTTTGTGTCACACCATGATTTTTTGCATTTTGAAGATGATATCTTAAAGAAGAATCCGTAATTCCGGAAGCCATCAGAGCAACCACTGTAATAATGCTTCTTGTTTTTACGTCGATGTCCTGATTATTCCAGTTTTCGCCGAAAAGTACATCATCGTTAAAATGTGCAAATTCCGGTGCGAATTCACCAAGTGTATTTCTTCCTGCTGTCTGTACTATTTTTCCCATATTCTGTATACCTCCATAACGCTGTTATTTATAAAGAGTTTACCCATTCAGTGATTTCCTGTTTCGTTCCACAATTTAACAGTCTGCCTTCTGTAATAACTGCGTCTGATGCAGATGACTGCAATTCTTTCACAGTGTTCCCAAATCCACTTCCTCCGGATGTTGCAAAAAGCACAATCTTTTTACCACTGAAATCGTAAGCTTCTAAAAATGTATTGATGATTGTCGGAGCCACATACCACCAGATTGGGAATCCCAGAAGGATCTCGTCATAAGAACTCATATCCATCTCTTTTTTCATAATCGCCGGTCTATATTTTTTATCACTCATTTCCACACTGCTTCTGGATTTTTTATTCATCCAGTCAAGATCAGACTTTGTATATGGAACTTTCGGCTCAATCTCAAACAAATCCGCTTTTGCTTCCTCTGCGATCATCTGTGCTACTTTTTTTGTTGTTCCGCTTGCACTGAAAAATGCCACTAATTTTTTACTCATAATAAAAAGCCCCTTTCTATACGTATTTTTCACAAAAAATAGATGTATAAGATTTACATTCATCTTACACATCTATTTTAAGCTCTATCGCTTCATTATGTCTAATGCTTATATTGAATTTTGTTTTATGCCTGAAAAGCATTAATCTCCTCGATCATTTTACGGACTGCCAAAGAATATGGGATATTCCGTCGCCAGGCAATCACCGTACTGGTCGTGATTTCAGGAGAAATTCTTCGCTGTACAAGAATATCCTCTCGCCAATACTTTGCAGCACCCTCAATTGAAATTGGATACCCCAGTCCATTTGCTGCCATAACTCCGGCATTCGTTCCAAGATTACTCGTAAAAGCAATCTGTAATTTTGAAAAGTCTTTCCCAAACCAGTTGGCAAGTTCACTTTGAACGTTCATTCTTTCCGGCAGGATCAAGGGCTTTCCAATAAGATCTTCTTTTTTTATAAACTCTTTTTCTGCCAGCGGATCATCCGGCCGCATTCCGACACACCAGTGATCGCAATCTGTGATCCGGATATAATCCAGCCCTTCGGTGTCCACCGGCTCCATGAATAATGCAATATCTACAAGTCCTTTGTTCATCATCTCATACACTACATCTGCTGTTGCAGTATGCAATACAATCTGAACCAGCGGATATTTTTCTTTATATGTTTTACATATCTTCGCCAATGTCTCCACTGCTGCAAATTCACCGCATCCAATGGTTATCGTGCTCTCTACAACCTCTTCTTTTCCTTTCAGTTCCTCAAGCGTCCTTTCCTCAAGATTAAGAATCTCCAAGGCACGCCTTTTTAATAAAATTCCTTCATCAGTGAGCGATATTTTCTTCCCGTTTCGAATAAATAATGTTATTCCCAGGTCCTCTTCAAATGCCGCCATTTGTCTGGATAGCGTTGGCTGGGTAATATGCAATTGTTCTGCTGCTTTTGTAAAGCTCTGTTCTTTTGCTACTGTTAAAAAATAGCGTAATAATCTTAATTCCATATCTTTATATTCCTACAAATTTTTCTTGTAACCATTCTATCATATTGCATCCCAGACATCATCTATATTTACATGTAATATCTGCACAAAATACCGTGGGTTATTTTCGGGTTATTTTCTAACCGCCTATGCCCTCCGGACCGTGATTTTACTGGCTTTTTGGCGAAGCTTTCAGAGAGTGCCGTAGCAGACAAATATTACTGTTATCATTTTCTTTTTTTGTATTTTGTCTGAAGAGGCCATTTCTGATCTATCACTTTCAGTTCTTCTCCAAAGCGAATATGAAGACTCACAAAGCAAGATCGTTGCTCTATTTTTTCTATGATTCCTTCGCCAAATTTCGGATGATCGACGCTTTCCCCTTTTTCATATTTTATAATCACATTCTGCGTTCTTCTGTATTCCTGCTCTCTTCGGTGTTGATCCCATATGGTGACGGTTTCATTATGAATCGAATTCCAGGCTGCCACTGATACTGTTTAGGAATAGACATATTGGCACTTTTGCTCCCTGAAGATGAAATCTAATGTTTCTATTTCGTCTTTATATTTTTTAAGTTTTTTACAAATTCCACTGCATTTTGGATATCTTTATCATCCGGATGTCCTTTTGCAATACCTCCAAACAGTTTGAACGGCCCAAATGTATCGTATCCTTTGCATCCAAATTTACCATCTACACTGGCATGTTTTTTATCCAAAATCCGCTCTATGGATTTATAATTCCCACTTCCACCATAAGTACAGATCAAAAAGACCTTTTTGTCATCTGGTAAATTCTTTTCCGCAAATTTCAATATGGACTGATGAAACTTTGAAAAATAGATTCCTGATGCAAACCCGATCATATCATAACTGCTCAGATCTGCATCTGACTGTTTTACTGCATCAATCAAATCGACCTGACACTCTTCTGCTATGCTCTTTACTAATTTTTCTGTATTTCCATGATGCACAGATGCATATATGATTGCTTTTCTCATACCTATACCCTTTCTATCAGCTCAACAATAGAATTAATTATACCATCATTTGTCAGCTTGTAAATCTGTTTCATTGCAAGTAATCAATTCAAAATGATTTCTATTCGTTTTTATAAAACCTTCTTTTGTAACTTAAATATCTCTGTAAACATTGCTGCACGATCCATACAAAGATAATCTGCCAAAATCCTTCCTCCTGTTGGAAATCAAACATACAAGTTGTATTTATCATACTATAATTCTAGCAGAAACAAAAGTTAAATTCTATTGACGGAGGGTAAAAATGATAAGAAAGATTATCAGGATTAATAAAGACAAATGCAACGGCTGTGGTGGATTGGAGATGGCAGCAAAAAAAGCACTTCAAAGCAGTGGAAAGTTCATACCAGGGCAAGTTGTAACAATAAGTATTAATGGAAAAATATTAGAATTATCGAAGATATAGTATAATTAACATATCAAAAGATATGGATTCTGCTAACAGGTACGACAATAGTTTGTCTCTGGTCATTCGTTTCCCGGCATAAGTGATCTTATTATTCAGGATCCGTTGCAAAAAGCACCAGCCAACTGAATGACTGGTGCTTTTAACATCAATATACTTTATTTTGTATAAACTGTATTCCCTTTTGCAATTACTTCAACAAGCTGAAGTTCCTTGTCAAGATTATCATTGATTGTAAGTACATCTTTTTTCCCCAGATGCTGTGGGGCATAGACATCAATATTCTGAATTAATTTCATCATAAATCACTCTCAATTATCAAATGTATGTTTTAGAATCCAGTTCCAACTGCAATAAGAATTGTAATAATTGCACCAATCATTAATACACCAAGGAATTTCCACATGAATTTAATCCAGTTAGACCACTCAATCTTTGCAATTGCAAGAGATCCGATCAGGCATCCTGATGTAGGAACAATCAGGTTTGTAAATGCATCACCAAGCTGGAATGCAACTACAGCTGTCTGACGTGAAACACCTAACAGGTCTGACAGTGGAGCCATGATTGGCATTGTGATCGCAGCCTGTCCGGTTCCGGATACAACGAAGAAGTTGAATACAGACTGGAACAGATACATAAGTACTGCTGCAACTGCTCCGGAAACTCCAGACAGTGCATTTGAAATATTATACATAATTGTATTAATAACCGTAGGTGTTGTCGGATCAGATCCACCAAGAACCTGCATGATGCCCTGTGCCATAGCAACAACAAGTGCAGCACCGATCAGGTCTTTTGCTCCATCTTTGAATGATGTTGCGATATCATTCAGTTTCATATCGTTCAGTTTAAAGATAACTCCAATCACACCGGAAACAATTCCCATAATGAAGAACTGAGTAGCAATCTCCGGCATGTAGTATCCTTGAGTCATAACTCCCCAAACTACCCATACTACTGTAGCAGCCAGTGTCATAAGAACTAAAATGTGTCCAAGACCAAACGAATGTCCTTCGTCAATTCCTGTTTTTTCATTCTGCTCACGGAAATATGCATCAGTCTTATATGCGATTGAGATTGTCGGAGTCTTTTTGATCTTTGATGCATAGAACATAGTCATTCCACAGCCGAGTGCTGTAAATACTACCCACATTACCATACGGAATCCTGCTCCGGAGAATACGTCAATACCTGCAATACCCTGTGCAATACCTACAGAGAATGGATTCATCCATGATGAACCGAAACCAATCTGTGTTGCAACATAAGTAACAAGAACTGCAATAACTGAATCGTATCCAACTGCTACAAACAACGGACAAAGAATCATAGTAAACGGAAGTGCTTCTTCTCCCATTCCAAAAACTGCTCCACCAAGAGAAAACAGTACGAAAAGTATCGGAATCAGCAGTTTTTCTGCTCCCTTTGCCTTACGGATCAATCCGATCAATCCGGATTCAATCGCACCTGTACGGATCATGATACCGAATGCACCACCTACTACCATAAGGAATGCGATAATCTCGATTGCAGAACTGCTTACGATTCCGTTATACATATAGTTGAAGAATCCTGTTCCACCATCTCCACTAAAAAGTGCTACTCCCTCTGTCACTACATTTCCTGCATCGTCTGTCAGATACTGGAAACTTCCGTCTTTGATTACTGTACGGGTTTTCTCAACACCATTGATCATGTACGAAATATCCTGTGTTTCGTAAAATCCCTTTGGTACAAGGAAAGTCAGAAGTGCAGCGACAACAACTACTAAAAAAATAATAATGTAGGTGTCAGGCACTTGAAATCCCTTGTTAAAAGACTTTAACCCTTTTCCTTCTTTTTTGCTCATTTTCGAGTTTCCCTCCCATTTTTGATATACTATATCAGTGTACCATAGAATGCCTAAAATATAACTAATAATTTACATATTTTATCAATTTTTGTCATTTCCCTGTATTTTTATACATCAAAAGATAGGCGTTTTATTCAATCAATCACATCATTCTGAAATCTTGACAAATGTTCATAAGGTAATATCAGTCTTCCCCTAAACAGTCCGCACCCATCATTGATCAGACTGTTATCTACTGCGGAAAACATATTTACATCCAGATCTGCCAGTTCCAGCTGCAAAAGACGCATGCCCCGTTCATAAGCTTCATCGAAATAAACACACTCGCCTTCTGGAATAGCATCACGTCTTGCACGCTCATCCTGTTGTTTCTTCTCATATCCCAGGTGATTCGCCGAACCAATTTCTGCATTATCATCCATTTTCTTGGTGCGCAGCTGCACTTCCATGAAAGAGCGGGAACTGTTGTCATAAACTGTGATATGCAAGGACTGATACCCTTCCCTGTTGGTTCCACAGATATAATCCCGATAATAGGGCTTCACATCTTCATTTAGAAGCGGCGATGTACTTTTCTTCACTCCATAAGCAGACTCCACAGTAAACCCTCTCTCTTCCAGAAAGCCAGGCAGAACATTGGCAATCTCATAAAGATAGCGGATCGACGCCATTTCCTGATCTTCTCCTGGTTTCAGATGACACTTTGGCATACACAACACAATCCTGTATGCAATAAAATCCCGAAAACAGCTGAGTTTATTTTTCAGTTCCGGCACAGAAGGATAGGTTCCATGTTTTGTATAATAATCGTAAATATATTCCACAATGTAACCGTTAAATTTCTCCTCCGCCCGAATCAGCGACTTAATCCTTCCTTTAAATGTAAATGCAAGAAAGGGATACTCATGAGCCATATATTTATAAAATTCCCTGATTTTCTGAGATTGCGCTGTAAGGAAATCATTGTGCTCTAATAGCTCTGTAATCTGGATCAGGAAATTCACATGCATCAGATCAATTTCATTATGAGTGAGCTTCGCTTCTTTCCTCAGATCCCGGGTATATTTCTGTAAAATTTTTAAGACCGTATCTCCTGAATACAGGTAATCATTTAATGTAATCATAAGCTTTTCCTCTTTTGAAGTTTTCAATTTTCATAAACAATCCGCAATAATCCACGGATCACAGGTCAAGCGGATATTCGCAATCCGCTTTGCTACTTGCTCATAACCGAATAACTGCTTCGGTTAATTTCAATATAATATAACACGTTATCCAAAATAAGTCCGCAAACTTTTTATTTATTACTATCTCCTATAAATTCTTGACTTTTCCACAGATTCTGGCAAAATAGAAAACATCACAACGTATCAACTGACAAATATTTCTGATTTTCGGAGGAATTATATGAATAATTATCAAATCACTGCGTGGTGTTCCGGTTTTATCCGAAACCAGGTACAGGATGGGGATCTTTGCATTGATGCAACCATGGGAAATGGCAATGATACCCTCCTCCTCTCCAGACTCTGCGGTAGTACCGGTAAAGTGCTTGCTTTTGACATTCAGGAACAGGCATTGAACGCAACCAGAGAACGTCTGGATACCGCCAATGCTCCAGACAATTACACCCTTCTCTTGGAATCTCACGCAAATATGGCTCAATATGCAGAACCTGGCAGTGTAAACTGTATTGTTTTTAACTTTGGTTATCTGCCGGGAGGAAACCATGCTCTGGCCACCAGAGGAGAAACCAGCGTACAGGCACTGTCACAAGCTTTAATCCTTCTAAAAAAAGGAGGTATGATATCTCTCTGCATCTACAGCGGTGGTGATTCCGGTTTTGAGGAGAGAGATCAGATTCTGGCATGGCTTAAGCAACTGGATTCTCATAAATATCTGGTTATAAAAAGCGAATATTATAACCGCCCCAATCATCCTCCTATTCCTGTGCTGGTCATAAAGTTATCCTGAGAACTTTCCTGATGTTTTTACATAGCTCTTGAAACCCTCTGCTATTCATGTTATATTTTTTTCATTCCATAGCAATCCTCGTAGATAATGCTTAAGATGTATTATTTACGAGGATTGCTATAATTCACAAAATGGAGGAACTATGAATCAACAAAACACCTCTGCTCCTGTAGCAGAAAATAAAATGGGTACAATGCCTGTAGGCAGGCTTGTACTGAACATGTCTCTGCCCATGATGATTTCCATGCTGGTACAGGCATTGTACAATATTGTAGACAGCGTATTCGTTGCCATGCTTTCTGAAAATGCCCTGACGGCCGTGTCCATGGCGTTTCCCCTGCAGACCCTTCTGATTGCTGTAGGTGCCGGTACCGGTGTAGGTATGAATGCTCTGCTTTCTAAATCCCTTGGGGAAAAGAATTTCAAAAAAGCCAACCAGGCCGCTGAAAATGCTGCTTTTCTGTATTTTCTGAGTTTTCTGGTATTCCTAGTCCTGGGATTTCTGGTAGTAAAACCATTTTACGCCAGCCAGATCAGCCAGGCAGATTCGGAAATCATGCAATATGGAATTCAATATCTAAGCATAGTTATGATTTTTTCCCTTGGTATGTTTGGTCAGTTTTTCTACGAACGCGTTCTCGCTTCTACCGGAAAAACTATTTTCAGCATGATTTCTCAATTATGTGGTGCATTCACTAATATTATCCTGGATCCTATCCTGATCTTTGGTCTCCTGGGAGCACCCAAAATGGGAGTTGCAGGAGCAGCTGTTGCCACAGTGATCGGCCAATTTGTAGCCTGCATTGTTGCCGGGGTCTGCAACCATAAATTTAATCCTGAGGTTCGTCTTAATTTCAAAGGCTTCCGCCCGGATAAAATAATTATCGGTCATATTTATGCAGTAGGTATTCCTTCCATCATTATGCAGTCCATCAGCTCCATTATGACTTATTCCATGAATCTGATCCTGGTACAGTTTACGGTTACTGCAACTGCAGTATTTGGTGTTTATTTTAAGCTGCAAAGCTTCTTCTTTATGCCTGTGTTTGGTCTTAATAACGGTATTACACCAATCATTGCCTATAATTACGGTGCCCGTCACAAAAAGCGTATGATCCAGACGATCAAGGTCAGCATGTCCATTGCATTCTGCTTTACCTTTGTTGGCTTTCTGGCGTATGAACTCATACCAGAGGCTCTCCTGGGAATGTTCAGTGCCTCTGGCGATATGCTTGCCATCGGTATTCCTGCACTTCGGATCATCGGTATCCATTATCTGATCGCATGGTTCTGCATCATTGCAGGAACTGTATTCCAGGCACTGGGAAAGGCTGTTTTCAGTATGATCGTATCTATTATGAGACAGCTCTTCGTTCTGGTTCCCGCTGCATACATCCTGGCATCCATCGGTGGACTCCACGCTGTCTGGTGGTCATTCCCCATTGCAGAAGTCATTTCACTGATCATATCTGTGCTCTTCCTGATAAGCATAAACAGAACTGTTATCCAGAAAATCCCAGAAGAATAATTAAAAAGACAGAAGGTAATCCGATCTGATACCTTCTGTCTTTTTAATTATCCTTCAAAGCTTTTATAACCGGAAGCTTTCCAGCTCTATAACACTCCCTGTCTCTGCATTTCAGCAGACACTGTAATATATTCCTTACTATTCTCAATAATACTCAGTTTCTCTTCCCAGGTAAGATTTCGTTTAATCTTGGCAGGACTGCCCATTACAAGAGAACCATCCGGTATTACTGTATTTTTTGTCACAAGGCTTCCTGCTCCAACAATACAGTCCCTGCCAATTCTGGCGCCGTCAAGGACAACAGCTCCCATTCCGATCAATGTCCGATCTCCAATCACACATCCGTGAAGCACTGCATTATGTCCTACTGTCACATTATTTCCAATATGCACCGGCATATTATGATTTACATGGATGGTACAATTTTCCTGGATATTTGACTCTTCACCAATCACAACAGGGGCATCATCCCCACGTATCACCGCATAATGCAGAACACAACTGTCACGTCCAATCGTTACATCTCCGATCACTACCGACTGTTTTGCAATTCTGGCATCCTCTGATATTTTTACATTTTTATAATTCATCTTCTGAAAACTCACCTTTCTACGTTACTAAAGCAAATATTCATAACCATTATCCGGAGATCTGAGCCCTCACTTATTTCGTGCCAAAACCGAGCTCTTCTCCAGACACGGAAGTGCCCCTCCCTCAACAGTTGTTACTATCCCACCAGCTTCTTCAACAATAAGTGCACCTGCAGCAAAATCCCATGGGGACAATATCAGTTCAAAGTAAAGTTCTGCTCTTCCTGATGCTATAGAGCACAGGTCAAGAGCTGCTGAACCACTCCTTCTGATATCAAGACATTTCTGGAAATACTCATAAGCCAGTTCAAAAGAAGCTTTTGCAAGTTCCGTATTATAGGGAGAAGAGCCAAACAAAACAATACTGTTTTCCAGATCATCCGATGATACATGAATGGCATTTCCATTCATATATGCACCTTCACCGGAAATTGCACTGAAGGTTTCATCAAGATATGGATTATGCACCACTCCCAGATATCTTTTCCCGTTTCGGATCAGACCAACAGACACGCAGCTCATATGATAATCTTTAATAAAATTGGTAGTTCCATCAATTGGATCCACCACAAAAATATATTCCGCATTTCTGTCAATCCGGCAATCCTCTTCCTCTCCCAGAAATTCTGCTTCCGGAAGAATCTGCGACAGCCTGATTTGCAGTATTTCCTGGATTTTGCAGTCATATGCTGTAACAAAATTTGCTTTTCCTGCTTTGTCTTTAATCCCAAAATTATTTCTGTCTGCCTGAAGCATAACCTGTCCACACTCTTTTGCAGCGACAATGATTTCGTTTAATATTGTATGTATATCTTTCATTGATCCATCACTCCCCATCACAAATTATTATTGATGTTTACAAACCATTTATGTACATTTTACAGATTACTGTCTATCCAATCACATTTTTTTATATCGCTGATAATTATTTCTTCCTTCACTTTTCACTTTATAAAGTGCTTTATCCGCATGTCTGTATAATTCCATAAAAGTATTTCCGTCCTTTGGAGAAATCGCAACACCAGCACTTAATGTAATTCTGGCTTCTCCCAGCTCAGGTACAGATAAATTACGAACCTGCTCAAACAAACAGTTTATCCGTTCTTCTATGATTTCATTATTCTGTATATCCCGCATCAGGATAATAAATTCATCGCCGCCAATTCGACCTATAATATCCTGATCTCGGAACTGCATCTGAAACAAATTCCCAACCGCACTAAGGACCTTATCCCCAACAGCATGTCCATAGGTATCATTCACAGATTTAAAAAAGTCAATATCCAGAATCATAAAACCATGCATTTTACCATCTGACACAATTTCAGAAATAAGATTCTGCGTTGTTTCTTTATTGTACAAGCCAGTCAGAGAATCCCTCTGTGCACGTACCATCAGCTGTTCTTTTTCTTTCCTGCTTTTGCGGAGAATTGCCAGTATCAGAAGCAGGACAAGAATAGTAAAATATCCCAGAAAAGCAATCGCGTACTGATTGGCAAAGCTGTAATTACTTATAGCCAGGTTTGCAGGCACAATATAGGCAATCATCCAGTTATTCATCCCCAGCGGCATATATGCAAGAAAATAATCTATTTTTTCATTCTTAACAACCTTAAACTGAGCAAAGCCTTCTTTCTCAGATTCAAAATCATCCTCTATCTTCTCTGCCCAATCATGCAGCTTTTCTTTTTTGTAATATTCAAACAAATTAGACTCTCTGGCAATCTTTATACTTTTATTAGAACTGTCATCACAGGATATAACCATCCCATTACTTGACAGAATCAGGATATTTCCCTCTTTGCCAAACAGATTCTCAAAAAGCATCTTACCTATTGCAGATACATTACAAGAGCCTCCCAGGACTCCTATTACCTGTTCATTTTTATATACAGGCACTCCAAGAACTACTCTTATTTTCCCGTCAACACTGCTGTTTAAAGGTTCACTTAATGTCACCTTCCCATTCATAGCTTCTTTAAAATATCTCCGATGGGAAACGTTCTTAACATCCCCATTGTCATAATGGGATGTTCCATCAGGCTCTATCAATGCTACTCTTTCAAGATCCGTATGTTTTTGCAAGGAAACTATATCATTCAGATTTCTTTCTGAAAGTAATTCTTCTTCTCCCATTTCTTCCGCAATCTCACTCAGATACTGATAATGTATCTTCATAATCTCTCTCAAATGTTCGCTCTGTCTGGACACATTGGTTATCATAGATTTTTGCGAATTTTCTTTTACAGCATTCTGGATATTTACAAAGAAAACCAGAAAGCCGACAACTACCATAACAATAAACAGGCTGCTTACTTTAATGTAAAATCCCATCTGTGAATGCTTTATCTTCATATGCAGCACCTCCTGTTCAAAAACAGTTTCCTCTTAAATGTTTTTTAGTTACGCTAATGATAACATGAAACTATTTTAGCGTAAAGTCGAAACTCCTTACAGTTAATCTCATCCTCAAATAACAATGTTACTGGATTTTGATATATATACAAAAAGACTCTCTGCACTTTATTCACCGATCTGCAGAAAGTCCTTTTCATGGTTATTTGTGATGTTTCGCTTCCTCTTCTTCCACCAGCCGTGATGTTTCTTCTGACGGAGCTGAGATTACAGCTGCCGCTACAATTTCGCAGGGTGGATTTCCCTTTACAGCATCTACTGCAGCTTTTACTGCGGCTACGTCACCGCTTAAGAATACGGTTGCATGGCCTCCGCACTTGGTATGCCAGGTACGGAATTCCACTTCTGATGTTTTCAGCATCTGGTCAAGGACAACGACTGCATTGCAGCTTCCCAGAACCTCCACTAATCCTAATGCTCCATATGACATCTTCTATATCCTCCTGACATGTTCTATTTGTTAATGGTCATCTTGAGTGCCACTTCAGTATCTGCCGTAGGTGCTGCGATCACAGTGTGGGAAACAATCTTACCCAGTGGTCTGGCTGTCTCCAATGCCACTTCCATTGCAGCATTTACATCGGAAACACTGCCACGCATTTTGACACATGCCCCACTTTTCAGTCGATTTCGTTCCACACTCTGAATTGTTACGTTTGCAGCCTTGGATGCTGCATCAAGAGCGACAAAGCAAGCTACCAGGTTATCCAGTTCAAACACCCCAACCGCCATACCATCATAGTTTTTTGCCATTTTATCCTCCTTACACGACGGGAACATGGTTTTCCCGACTGTTTTCTTTTATACCAGTATACCTTGTTTTCACTATATTTACAAGTCGTTTTCTGCTAGAATCTCATAAAATTTCACAAAACACAACACAATCCCACATTTTTCAGGAGATATGACCGTTGGATTATTTCTTTTTTACTATTTCCATAAATTCCCTCTTTTATAATTAGTCACAAGCTTTCAAGCAGTTCTGATCTCAAATTATCCAATACTGTGACATGCTCCCACCACTTAAATCCCAGATTTTGAAGTGGGGGCTTCTTGCTCAATGACTCTACTGAGCCAAGTATCTACAAGCTATCCTCGCGTGCCCCGCGATTCTTTTTGCCCGGACACGGGCGTATTTTCTTACTTATTGTCCGGATATGGACAGTTTATACTGCCAGCATCCTTCTTGCCTCTTCACGGATATTGATCGCTGCATTTCGATCTCTGTCCATCTCATTTCCACACATGCAGCGGTATACTCTTTCGGATAATCTCAGCTCTTTTTTTATCTTTCTGCATTTTTTGCTTGAAGGGAAAAAGCGGTCTATCTTTACTAATTTCTTTCCCTTCCAGGCAAGCTTATAATCCAGCATATTCCGGAATATCCCGTATCCATTATCCTGTACACTTTTTCCAAAATGCAGGCACTGGCCCATCGCTTTCATATCAATATCTTCTACCGCGACTATATCGTACTGGTCTGTAATCCTGCGGCTCAGTTTATGCAGATAATCCTTTCTCTGGTTTCGTATTTTTTCATGGCACCTGGCAACTTTCTTTTTCTGCCGCACATAATTGCGGCTTTCTTTTACACATCTCGACAGTTTACGCTGCTCCCTTGCCAGCCTTTTTTCATTTCTTCTGAAGAATCCTGCTTTTTCAAGTTCAATCTCTTCTGAAAACACTGCCATCCCCTGCATCGCATAATCAATTCCCAGTATTTTGGCATTGCTGTAATCATTATCTGCTGCTTGGTTTTCGCAGCTGTATCCTTCATACAGCAGACTTGCAAAATACTTTCCGGACGGCTCCATACTGACTGTCACTGATTTCAGACAGCAGTTTTCTGCAGGCTCCCTGTGTTTTTTCATGGAGATCCATTTTAATTTGGGAAGCCGGATCCGCTTATCTTCTACCAGAATATTTCCGTTGACTACATTTGTTGTGTAGCTGTTTTTGGAGTGATGTTTTGACTTGAAACGTGGAAATCCAACCTTGGGATCACGGAAAAATTTCTTATATACTTTCTCCAAATGAAGCTGAACATTTGCCAGTGCCAGCGAATCTACTTCTTTCAGAAATGAATACTCCTTTTTATACATGGCTGGTGTATTTTTTAACAGTTTTTTCGTCTTTTTATACTCCCGGATCTTGTCATTAAGCATCTGGTTATACAGAAAACGGCAGCAGCCAAATGTTTTTCCCAGAAGTATCTTCTGTTCTTCTGTTGGATAGATCCGGAAACGATATGCTATGTTCAATGCTTTTTCTCTCCCTGGGTTTCGATGTATTGACGGATTACTTCAGCTGGTGCGCCTCCTGCCGTCAAAAGGCAGAAACTCTGACTCCAGAATGCTTCTTTCCAAAGTTTTTCCCGGATTTCCGGATACTCTTTTTTCAGCAGCCTGCTGCTGGCACTTTTATATGCATTGATAAATTTACTGAGTTCCGTTTTAGGCTGTGCACGAAACATTACATGCACATGGTCAATACCATGAATCGCATTGCAGAACGAGTGTTCTTTTCTGTTTTTTTTGCAATTCATCTCCCACCTATAGAGGAAGGAGAATTCTTGCTATATATTATGTTAAATTTTGTCTAAATCCTCAATATTCTCAGGATATTCCATATTTGAATATAATTTCAGCTGCAACTGCAATATTCTGTTATACTCCTCGCAGCCAGGTTCCAAAACCCTTCTTTGCTCATACAATTTGTGATCTTCTTCACTCATCTTCACATTAAAGCTTTCCTGAGTATGGAACTGGATTTCAATACGATAGTTACGTGAATTTTTAAACTTGGCATTTACACCATTATATGGAAAGCTGTCATTGACCCAATAATTTTTCAATGAATAGATTTTCCAGTTTTTCTCATACAGAGCATCTGTCACAGAACGTATCTGTTCAACATAATTTTTCGGCTCCAGTATCACTGTATAACGAATAACATCCGCTATTGAATCAAAAAAAGATTTCTCTACTCTCTGATAGAGCTTATTATATAAGGACTTCGGTGATTTTACTCTATATTCTAATCCCGCAAGTACTGCGTTGTTTGTCTTTGCAAAGTCCACAAGAAACTTGGTGATCTCAAACTCTGTAGACAGATAATCCGCATAAAACACTCTTTCTTCAAAAGAGAGTTTATGAAAAAGTTCTATATCTTCTTCTGTCCATGATTCTTCAATTTCTTTATTAAGATAGATCTTCTCTGAATTTTCAGCAGGCAGAACACATTTGAGTTCTATGGAATCAATGCCAAAAAGACTGGCTTTATCACCCGACCCATGAGTCAGACTTCTGAAAATCTTTTCAAAATTATTGGTAATTAAATTTACTTTTCTTTCAATCAATGCATAGGCGGAATCCGAGCCGCCTGCTTCTATCACAAGTTTACCATCTTTAACAGTGATGCTTCTTACCACATTTCTTTCAACAAATCCAACAATCTCTTCCGAATTATATTTATCAAAAGCCTCATAATCCAGGTCAGGATTTATGTTTTTCAATTCTGCAAGCTGATTTCCAACCACAAGAACTGCTGCCAGACCCTTCAATCTGACAGTTTTTTTATTGTCTAATGCCAAAATTTCTTCCAGTTGATTTATATCATCACTATTATCTCCAATAAAACGCAGCATACTGATTATGGCATGTTTATGTATCTCTGACGGAAATTCAAATATATCTCCATATTCTTCTATCAGACACGCACTGAACAAAACATGATATTTACTCATGATCTGCAGGAATGTAAGCGATTGAGTCTGCTTTTGAATTCCCAGTTTGCTTATATATTTATTCATAATTTCCTGATTTAAACCAAATCCGGTATGAGCAAACAGAGCCGCCATCAAAAAACAGTAGCACTCATCTTCATTCAAATCTTCCAGCTGCTGTCTGTCCATGATTAAATCGCAAAATTCTGCAATATCTATAAAATGCATAATAGAATAATCAGAAATATTGGGATATATCTTTTTATATTTTTCCAGCATTCTCTGAACCACTGTACAGTTATCTCTGTAATTCTCATATAATTTTTTTGATTTTGTAAGTAAATTTTCCGAACACCTGTTAACTATCATTTGAATTATTCTCCATCCATTGTATTACTTATTTTTTCCTGCCGGACTTTCTTTTTTGAATCTTCTCTGACAGTATCCCTCAGTTCATTCATATATTCCGAAAAGCTGCATTCTTTATTTCCGTATGTCATCTGAAGATCATATTCCAGTGGAATCCAGGTAGAAAGGTCAGCCTCATTATGCTGAATAAGCGCTTCCAGTTTGTCCAGTGCCTTATATATTTTTGCTTCCAATGTCTCCAAAGCTTCCATTTCATCAAATAGCTCTTTCAAATCCCTGCGGTATGGTTCCGACAAAGCATCCAATAGTTTATCAATCACATAAGCTTCATGATCTGAATCAGCAGATGTTTTATCAAATGCCGGAATATCTCCTGTAATCGCCTCCCCCATATCATGGAATATGCACATCTGTATTACCTTATCAATATCCGCTTCCGGAAATTCATCCCGCACAAAATAAGCCATTACAGCAAGTCTCCAGCTATGCTCTGCAACACTCTCATGTCTCCCGGAGGAGGTGTAAGAATGTCTGGTATTACATTTTAATTTTTCCGCCACTTTAAGAAAATCCAGAAATGCTCGACTATCCATATCATCTTCTCCTTGTTTAATATTGCTTATTATTTTCTTTCTCAAATCCGTATACCCATTTTCCACGCAAAAACAGATATAGGAAAATCACAGAGCTGATGCTCCAGGTCAGGGGATATGCCCAGAATATCACCCGGATATCTGAGCAATGATCTGTGGAAGAATCAATATAAATATCACCACAAGAATCAGGGAACGCAGTGAAGAAATAAGTGCGGATTACCGTAATATTTTTAATCCATATTTTTTTAAATCCACCGTTCCATTGACAACCTCAATTCCATCTGCTTCCAGTAGCTTTTTCTGTACATCTTTACCGCCGAAGGCAAAAGCCCCTGACAGTTCTCCTCTGGAATTCACTACCCGATAACAGGGAATCTGCTCCGGATCCGGATTCTTATGGAGGGCATTCCCTACCGCTCTCGACATCCTCGGATTCCCTGCCATTTCGGCAACCTGACCATAAGTTGCAACGCATCCTTTCGGAATTTGCTTCACTGCCTCATAAATCTTCTTTGTCGGGCTGTATGTTACGAGATCATAGCTTTCGGATATCATTCTTTTAATATCTTTATCCGGTACCGTCCCATTTAGAATAATGGTATTCCAATGTTCCTTATTCTGATGATAACCAGCCTGTACAGATTCATAGGCACTTCGCCAAAAATCACGCCACTCCGGGTTTGCCTTTACATTCAGATTAACATAACCGTTTCGTTCATAGATCCATAAAAAAATTTTTTTGTTTTCCCTCGCTCTTACCACCTGCCAGTTCTGGTCACGGAAAGGTCTTTCCGTATATGTATTCTGAAATGATAAACCGAATTCCAGCGCTGCTTCTCGTGTAATCATGCAATTTTGATTCATTTGTTTCACCCTTATTCCCTAAAATTATTTCTGGCATCTTCATAATCTCTTGGAAGTCCCTTAAACAAAATTATTGCCTTATCATACTGTTCCTCTTCCATACATGATATAGCTTTCCTATACTGTTCCCGCTTCCTGATTTCTTTTAATTCCCTGTCCCGCATCTCGGCTGTTTTCTCACTCTGACCACATTCTTTTTAAAAGCTCTATCCTCACACGGGAAAAGTCAAGCTGTTTATTACATCTATTTTTCCCCTTCATTCGCTTCCTCTATTGTCACACTCTCCTGTACCTGCATATCCGTATACTGGACACGAATAACTGCCTGCGGCCAGTTTATGCTGACCATTGCTGTTTTGTCTTTCTCATCTCCTGCTTTCCGGATAAGCTCCAGCAATTCCTTCAGTACTTCCTTTGTCAGATAACCGCCTCTCCAGTGAAAAATAAGCACCCTGCCTTTCTTCGCCGCCTGCAAAGAACGTTTATACACATCCTCTTTCTTAGTAAAAGAAAGCTTCTTCTCCTTATAGTAAAAGTGCTCATGATCACCGCAGTGAGGCGCCGGCGCAATAAGAGGCTCATGATCCCTGAAAATCTGTGAATCATCCAAATTGAAATAATCATAGCGGATTTCAGAAGTCTCACGATCTTTCCCCAAGGTATTATCAAAGGTCGCATCCAGATGATAATATGTACCTCCTATTTTTACGATATTCCATGTGTGGCGATACTTAATCCCCTTCTCAGGATTATTTCCACAGATTGCAATCACACACCAGACTCCCAGTGCATCTAACAAAACCTTTACTGCTTTTGCGATTCCCTCACAAACACCAACGCCTTGCCCCAACGGTCCGATAATTTCATGGGAATATGATTTTTTCAGTTTGTCATAGCGGATATTTTCACAGATAAAATCATGTACATACTTCTCTTTCTCCCACTCAGACAGCTTCTGAGCCGGGCGAATCAGCTTCTCAACTCTGGCAGTCATAGCCTTTTGATGTTCGCAAATCTTCTTTTTATCAAAAAGATACTCCGGAATAAAAATCAGATTCGGAGAATCTTTATAATACCGGTATTTATAACTGCTCACCCAAAATATCTCCGGATGATCCAGACGCATCTGAAAAAATACATTATAAAGTTCTTCTCCCTCTAATGCCGGAATCTGAAATTCATCCGCCAGGTTTTTCACACCGCTAAGAATGCTGTGATATGCAGCCTGCTGCGCCTTATTCATATGGTTGTAATAATATTGCTCCATTGTTATCTTATCTCCAAGTTCTTCGTCACTTATAATCCCTTCCGGTACATTTCACTGATCATTGCCTGCGCATGTTCAGATTCCTTTTTCTCTATTATCTGTGCCCTGTCACTTAAAATCGCCAGCATCTCATCTACCAGATCTTCGATTTTAGGATTTGTATACCGATACAAATAACCCAGCATTCTGGTTGCGGTATAATCTGTATTCATATTTTTATATGCGATCTCTGCACAAAACTCCTTCGGATAACCCTTGCTGAGCAAAACCCTGTATAGTTCTTCTGTTCTTTCTGATGCCATGTTTTTGCCTTTCTTATCATGTTTCTGTGTCACCAGCCATCTGATTTACCTCGTCAAAAATCATATGATATAGCTATGTTTTTTCTTATAGTAACATACTTCAACTGATATTCGCAATCAGAACATGGAGCTTATTTGATATGGAAAAAGATTGTTACAAGGCACTGAGTAAACAGTAACACAGTAACTCCAAGACTTACAAGGTTATCAACGTGACAGTAGAATGTGCGCAATAACTATGTTATACTGATAATATCTAAATGCTTCAGATATGATATCTGCCTATCTGAATCATTCAGGCCACATTCTCAGGAGGAAAAAATGTCGAAAAAAGAAATAAGTTTTACAGAAGGACCTGTGTTCCAGTCTTTGCTTCGGTTTGCCATTCCCGTACTTGGAGCATTGATCCTGCAGGCTGCGTATGGTGCAGTTGATTTGCTGATTGTTGGAAAATTTGGAAATGCCTCGAGTATTTCCGCAGTAGGAACAGGAAGTTCCTTTATGCAGATGGCTACTTTTATCATTACAAGCCTTGCAATGGGCTCCACCGTAATAATCGGGCATCACATCGGAGAACAAAAACCAAAGGAAGCAGGAAATGCGGTCGGAACTACGATCATTCTTTTTCTGATCATTGCTGTCATCATGACATTTGTACTGGAATTTGCCGCCGGAGGAATTGCGCATCTTTTACAGGCACCGGCTGAATCCTTTGACAAAACGATTCTTTATATCAGAATCTGTTCTGCCGGTATCGTTATTATTATTGCATACAACGTAATCAGCGGGGTGCTGCGAGGTGTGGGAAATGCAAACCTTCCACTTCTGTTCGTAGGAATTGCCTGCATCGTAAATATTCTGGGAGATTTGCTTCTGGTTGGAGTATTTCACATGGATGTTGCAGGTGCCGCCATTGCCACTGTATTTGCACAGTTTGTCTCTGTTGTCTGTTCTGTCGTTGTATTAAGAAAGCAGGATATGCCTATAGAATTTTCCAGAGAACAATGTCGGATTTATAAGGAAGAGTTGGGGAAAATATTGAACGTAGGTGTGCCGATTGCACTTCAGGAGACAACGGTTCAGATTTCATTTCTTGTCGTAAATTCTGTTATCAATCAGATGGGTCTGATGCCATCTGCCGGATATGGAATTGCACAGAAAATCGTTTCCTTTATTATGCTGGTTCCGTCCTCTATCATGCAGAGTGTATCAGCATTTGTTGCACAGAATATCGGTGCCGGAAAGAAAAGCCGGGCATGGAAGGGTTTTTACACTGCAATCATTACCGGATGTTCCGTTGGAATCATCATCTTTATGGTAGGATTCTTCGGAGGCGGAGTATTATCCTCTTTCTTTACCAATGATTCCGAGGTAATCGCGCAGAGTGCCGCTTACCTGAAAGGTTTCTCTGCCGACTGTATACTGACTTGTGTACTTTTCAGCAGTATCGGATATTTTAATGGCTGTGGAAAAAGTATTCCTGTTATGATCCAGGGAATCACTTCCGCATTCTGCATCCGAATTCCGGTATCTATCATTATGTCGAGATTACCGGAAACATCTCTGACTTATGTTGGAATGGCGACACCGATTACAACTGTATATGGAATTATCTTTTTTGTAATCTGTTTCCGGCTGTTAAATAAAAACTCAGCCAAATAATAAAAATGGCTTCCTGTTATCAGTTCTCTTAGTAGAGATGCTGATAACAGAAAACCATTTCCATTATTTGATTATCCTCCGATACATGAATCGCATAGAAAATTTCATTAAGATACGAATCACGTACAACTGTCAGATACCATGCCTGAATCCATAAACTTCATAATCTTATCTAAATACATTTCCATCGTCCTGTCATCGCTGCGGTAAGTCTCATGTCTGGTTCCCGGCAGGTAAACATATTCGCAGGAAGTAATTCCTCTATGATTAATTTTCTCTGCAAATTTTCTCAATGCGTTTACAGATACAAAATCATCTCTTTCTGCCTGAAATAGCAAAACAGGTGCTGTCAGTTTCTTCCATCCACAATATTTTATGTACCAACTCATTTTTACAGACGCCAGAAGCCACCCATAAGAAGCTGCACTAACCTGGAATTTTTTATTCTCTTTACGCATCTCATTATATTTTTCGAATCTTGGTCTGGAAGTACATCCACTGGTTTCGAAAGTCTCACCACCATCATAAGGCTTCTGACCAGCTACATAGTCTTCCTCTTTTCCCAAAAGGCACTTCGTCTGTGCAATAGCAATCACCAATGGCCAGGGAACATTTCCGGTGAGCGGGCGGAGCATAGGAGAATTCAATATAATCTTCTGAAACAGTTGCGGCTCCCATGCAGCTGCAATTGTGCCAATCGCCCCACCCATAGAATGCGCAAAAAGAACTAACGGCAGTTCAGGATATGTTTTTTTAATTACATGGCATATTTTCAAAAAATCTCTCACATATCGCTTCCAGGTATCTATATGTACAAGAGATGAATCTGCTGTCAGACAATAACTTTGTCCATGTCCCATATGTTCCGGCATATACACATGATATCCAGCCTTCAGAAAATAATAAATCATCTCATCATATTTCGGCGCTGCTTCTGTAAAGCCATGACTGATTATAATCACGCCTTTCGGCTTCTCTATCAGGTAGCGCTGTACATGAATTTTCCCCACTATCCCCGTATCTTTTCGATGCAGATGATCCTCTGCACCAGGAATGTATCCTTCCTGACAGCGCATTGCAAGATATGGTTCTATTTCATCTTTCATTTTATATAAATATTCATTTTCATGTATTATTTCCATTCGTATGTACTCCTTCATTTTTCATAACCCTGTTGTTATCTGCTTCACCATTCAATACATACCTGTAATATAATCTTTACTGGTGCCTATTAATAATCCCATTAATCTTTTTCTCATTATAAAATACCAGTATAATTCCGCCTATACAACAGAATACTGCTGCCCCAAAAGCAGCAACTCTATAACCAGTTCCCTTTGCTGCCCCTATCGTCGAGACTGCTGTAAATATCAACATAGAAATACTCTGCCCAAGTTTAAACGCAAATGTTCTCGCCGCATAAAACATTCCTTCACGATTGCTTCCTGATGTAATCGAGTCGCTCTGCGAAATATCTGCCACAACAGCCTGCGGAAGAATTCCGAAAATCGCCATAGGAAGGGCCGCCACAACTGTCAGGATCATTCCCTGCACAGATGCCGGAATAAAACTCATTTTTCCCATAAATCCGGTATAAAAATAAGCAAGACTAAATACTGCAAATGCGAACAAGATCATCTTTTTCTTTCCAAGTTTAGGAGTAAGCTTATTTACCGGAATATAAAATACAAGGGACAACGCTGTCATTCCCACAAAATACAAAGTTGTCATCGTTTCCGGAAGCTTCAAAAGACTGGTGACAAAAAATGGAAGACCTGTCTGAAACATGGTAAGTGCAATCCAGTAGAAAATATCAGATGCCACAAACTTGCGAAATTCTCCATTCTTAAAAGTAGCTGCAAGAGATCCAAAAGCTGACTCCTTTGCAGGAACCGTATCTACATAGTCTTTTTCACGGATACAAAATACCGGCACAAGCATACAGATAAACGCTATAGCCGCCATCAAAGTAAAGGTCATACGGATTGCACCAACTCTGCCAAAAGCAGGAATAAATATCCCCCATATCGTAGGTGCCAGATACGCCACTGCAGTTCCGGCAATAAATGTAAAGGAAATGACTGTGGAAATATTAAGTCTTTCCTGCTGGGTATGTCCAAGCTCCGGAATCAACGCATTATATGGTGTACAGTACGCAGTAATGGAAAAATAGTACGCCAGAATCATAATCAGCAAAAACACTCCATTGATCCAGCTGTTTTTATTAACCGGTGACCAGAAAACCAGTACTGTAGAAAGCGCCAGCGGTAAAGATGCCCATTTCAGGAACGGAATTCTTCGCCCATTCTTTGACGTACATCTGTCAGATAAAGAGGCGATCATTGGATCTGTAAAAGCATCAAAAATTCTTCCGAAAGCTGTAATTCCGCCAATAATAGTAAATATGCCGAAGACCACCAGCCCCTGTGGAATAAACACTGTCTGTCCCTGACTGATGGCTGTCTTATCCGGCTGATAAAAATATACAAGCCAGTTAGAAATAATCCCGGACAACATCGCCCATCCAAACTGTCCGGCTGCAAACTGCCATATTTTCCCTGTTGTTAACTTTTTCATCGTGCACCTCCAGATTTCAGAACTACTACTTATTTCTTGCAAGAATCGAACTCTTTTCCAGGCATGGAAGTTCTTCTCCTTCAACAGTCGTCACAATTCCGCCTGCTTCTTCAACAATAAGTGCACCTGCCGCAAAATCCCATGGAGATAAAATAAGCTCGAAATAAATTTCCGCTCTTCCTGATGCTATGGCACATAAATCAAGTGCCGCAGATCCGCTTCGTCGGATATCAAGGCACTTTTGAAAATATTCGTAAGCTAATTCAAAGGATGCCTTCGCAAGCTCCGTATTATACGGTGATGAACCAAACAAAACAATGCTGTTTGCCAGATCATCCTTCGATACATGAATCGCATTTCCATTCATATATGCACCCTCACCAGAAATCGCATAGAAAGTTTCATTAAGATACGGATTATGCACGACTCCCAGATGTCTCTTTCCATTTCGAATCAATCCAATAGATACGCAGCTCATATGATAATCTTTAATAAAATTAGTAGTTCCATCAATCGGATCCACCACAAAAATATATTCTGCATTTCTGTTAATCTGGCAATCCTCTTCTTCCCCCAAAAACTCCGCTTCCGGAAGAATCTCAGACAACTTTTTCTCCAGCATTTTCTGAATTTTGCAATCATACTTCGTAACAAAATTTGCTTTTCCTGCCTTATCCTTAATGCCAAAATTTCCCCTGTCCGCCTGAAGCATAACCTGTCCGCATTCTTTTGCCGCTTCAATTATTTCATTTAATATCGTATGTGGAGTTTTCTCCTTTAGTTCCATATTGTCTGTCACCTCTCGTTTTATGCAAATATTCGCGATTAAAAATGGCTTCTGTCAATTCCTTTCTGAAGCCGTGATTAGCAAAAGGTTTCATACCTTCTGCTGCATATTCAAAATTCATGATTATAACAACTCTTTATCAATAATCTGATAATTTGCCCGGTGTATGTACAGTGCCTTTCCATCTACCATAAGTTTCGTCATCTTAGGAAGATCGTCCGGAATCTCCCAATATACATCATTCCCCGAGAAAGCCGCGATAGGCTGTCCCAGCTGAGATTTAATTACTACGATTCTGGATTTTCCAAAATCATTTTTATATTTATTAAGTCTTCTGGCTATCGCTGCATTATCTGTAATGCCGTTACCCCCGGTACTGTCAATTTCATCCAATGAGAAATCAACTTCCGGCACCAGACCTTTTTGCACAAATATACAAGTATCTCCACAGCTTTCGATTTCTTTTCCATCAATCGTAATCGTGATCACAGATGAAAGATCATATCCCTTCACAACTTTCCCATCACTGTCATAACTGATAGTTTCTGTTTTATTTCCGGTAATACTGATCTTCTTTCCGGAAGTCTTTAATGTCTGATTTCCATAATTGTCATACGTATATATGGAATAATTGTTTCCGATCAGAGATCCATGAATATCATTAATCACCGATTCCAGTTTGCTGCAGCCAGTCAGAAATACTAACAAAAATACCGGCAGCAAAATCATAATTCTCTTTTTTATCTTCTGCATCTTTTGCTTTTCTCCTCATATAAGTCTTCCTTTGTCGCTACTTCTGATTTCTGTGAGAGAAATAACGGATCTCTCATAATATTTTTAACCATTTACTTTGAATTCTCCTTACTGCAGAGTTTCACGGTCCACCCTTACCTTTCCTGTTTCTCATATGATTCTATCAAGCACTGATGCTTCTTCGTCTTCTTATCATAATTTATTCCAACCAATAAAATATCTCCTGTATACTGTTTTATTGATTCAGGATATTTTCTCTCTTTTATCTGCTGTAATGCTGTTTCGACATTCTTATTCCATTTAAGTTCTACGACAAGCGCCGGATAACTGGAAACGTATTCTGGTTTCGGAATAAATACAAAATCTGCAAATCCACGTCCCGTTGGCAGTTCACGAACCGGTTTAAAATAATATTCCATTGAACTCAGATATGCAATTGCAAGTACACTGCTCAAAGAATTCTCATTATTATACTGAATATTCGAAACATACTCTGTATGGATTTTCTCAATTCCCTCTTCAACTGCTTCTTCATCCATGTCCAGCGTAGCCTCCAGTAAATGTTCTGATTCCTGCTGAAAAGTAATCATCTCATTCCATTTTCTACTCTCAACCGCCGTAGTCAGCTCCTGCCGGATTTCTTCATTTGGAACAAATGCAGTTCTTCTGTTCTGGTTATATCCCAGATAGCCAAGATGGATCAAATACGTAAGTACATCATCTTTGCTTTGTATATTCACCGTATCATTTTTGAAAGCAGATGTATTTACTTTAATCGAAGCACCGGAAAGTATTTCAATTATAGCATTTTTCAAACCATCATAATTCATATTGATAAAAGGAACAATTGCTTCATAAGAAGCAGTCTCAGACCAGTAACTTCTAAACCTGCCCCGCACACAAACACTTATTACTGCTTTAGGATTATATACCTGATAGTCCTCCAACAAATAACCATCATACCAATATTTTACTTTCTCAAAATCTCTGTGATATCTTTCGCAAAGATCCTTCACTTCAGCTTCTGTAAATCCAATATATGGCGCCATCACTCCTGCATCAAGCATTGTAAACTCATCAAAATTATTTAATGCAGACTGCTTTTTTTCTTTCTTTATCGGCAAAATACCTGTAAGATACGCCAACTGAATATATTTTGTCGGTTCCGTTCCCTTAAACATTGCCCTCAAAAAATTAATGTACTTTTCCTGTACTTTTTTATTTGCCGCTTCATCTCTGATCAGAACATCCCACTCATCAATAATTATAATAAATTTCTGTCCAATAATATTTTTAATACGCGAAAGACTTTCCGACAAACTTATCTCTTCTTCAGGCAGAACACCAGGGTAAATCTCTCTCAATTCAGCCTGTACGGATTTCGTAATAAACGCTACAACATTATCCACATTATCACAATTTGCCAGAAACCACTGAATATCAAGATGAATCACATCATACTTATTAAGATGCGTCTTAAAATCGGATTCCCTGCTTATATCCAGCCCTGAAAACATTTCTTCGGAATTACAGCCTTTACTATAATAAGCGGCCAGCATATTTGCAGCATATGATTTTCCAAACCTGCGTGGTCTGCTGTTACAGATATAAGCTTCTGTTGTATTAAGTACGCTGTTTGTATATTCCAACAATCCGGTTTTATCCACATATATCGGAGAATTCAGTGCCACCTGAAATGCACTGTTATCAGGATTTACAAATCTACCCATTCCTTACACCCCACAATCAAAAAACAGCTTCACGTTACCAAAATTTTTAATAAAATAATGATAGCATGAAACTATTTTAACGTAAAGCTGAAAAAAACTGTTATATATCCAGACACCCGGGCTATATCGGGATTTTATAAAATAATCACAGTTATTTTGCGTAAATAGAACCAACAATCTTTGCCCGTAATGTACACGGCAGAATTTTACATAAGAATCTCAGAATCTTATACTTCACACCCGCCACACAAATTGGTGCGCAGTTCTTTTTTTGTGCAATCCGCGCAATATATGTACCAATAACCTCCGGCGACATCCCACTCAGTTCATCTTTCTCCATCTGACTGACACTGTGTGAAATACGGCCGCCGTATTCATCATCACCCAAAACTGTCTTTTGTCTGGCCTGGGTAAAACCGGTATGAATATCTCCAAGTTCTACTGCTGTTACCCTGACACCATAAGGACTTACTTCATTATCAAGCGCGCAGGAATAAGAAGACACTGCTGCTTTACTGGCAGAATAAAATGCCTGAAACGGAATGTGTGCCACCGCTGCCACAGAACTGATATTGACAATATGTCCACTGTGCTGCCTGCGCATAGATGGAAGAACAGCTCTGCTTACATTGACAGTTCCAAAAAAATTCACATTAAACTGCGCTTTCGCCTGTTCTGATTCTGTAAATTCCACCGCACCTGAGATACCAAAGCCTGCACAGTTTACAAGAATCTCGATACTTTCTCTTTCCGAAAGGATCTGCTCAACAGCTTCCTGCACGGAAGCCTCATCTGTCACATCTACGCACATATGCTTCACGCCTTCTATCGGAACATCCCGGCGACTGAACTCATAGACTATGTAGCCAGCCTTACTCAATGCTGCTGCAGTACATCGTCCGATTCCGGAACTTCCGCCGGTGACAAGAGCTGTTCTTTTCTGTTTTGATTCCATATTGTTGCTTACCTCATTCCATTTTTTCTTCTTACCACACGGGTAAATTCCTGTCGTATTTCCTCATTCTTGAATAACTGCCTGCACCATTCGTCCTGCGCCATAACATCACCACAAATCATATTGTTTCATAGTTTCTGAATTTCGATATTCATGTTTTTCATAATATCCTATCAGTCTTCCCTCTTCTCTGAGTGCCACCATATAAACATCTTTATTTTGCTTCTCATTATGGAAAGTATAGACAAGGTTATGGCTCTCATCTGCCGCAAACCAGTCCACTACCTTCTGTATTTTATCCCTGGATTCCTGATTATGACAATCTAACAGGCTTCTTCCAATAAGTTTATCACCGCCTCGCTTCGCATAGCTGTTAACAGCTGCCGGATTCATGTAGATAATCTCATGCTTAAGATTACATATAACAATCGAAGCCCTGTCCTGGTCAACAATACTCTTATAAAAACTAATCATATATCTTTTTATGTCCTTTCATTTTTTTCTTTCGTCTAATAGTTTACTATCCACATCAAATATCTTTAAATATCTGTTGGCATACATACGGACACCATCAATGGTATTTGTAATAAATCATTACAAAATTTTCGAAACAAAATAATCTGCCTCAATAATATGCCTTACATTCTTCTCCCTGGAGTCAACAATACTCACACGTCCATTCTCCGCTGTCAAAGTCACACTGGAACCATCATTCCGATAAACAGTCATATGTTCCACTGGGCGTTCCAATGTCTCTATTGGATCCTTCATCTTTTTTAATCGCCGATACTCATATTCTGGAATAAAAAATTCAAGTTTTGAAATAGCTCTTTTTTTCTTTAATGGTGTTTTTCTTAATGAACCATTTTTATTCATAAAACGATCCGCAAATTCAACATTTTCCGTCATTTTATCAATTACATCCGAAATCCCTTCAATCTGATCAATCGATCTTTCCTGTAATACTCCTGTTATAATTTTCTTATAGTCTTCTTTTGAAATTTCTACTGACAGCTCATTTCTTCGTCTGTCATAAGTTTCCCCTGATTCATAAGTAATTTTATAGCAATAATTAAAGTTCAAATCTTCCATGCCTCCAATCAAAAATAGCTTCATGCCATCAAAATTTTTAACTAAAATAATGATAGCATGAAACCATTTTAGCGTAAAGCAACATTCTCCATAAAGAATTCAATAATTTTTTCAGCCAATTTATTATGAAGACTATTGCCAAATTCATCAATGATCAGCATTCCGGCATTTTCTATTATCCTGAGCAGATGAGGCAGCAAATCGGCAAATACCTGGTTTCCCTGCGATTCGCCCTTGTTGCCATAGAGCAATTCCACTTCTTCGTTTCAGGATTAATCCTTAATAACTGACAACTTCTAATATTAATATATTTATGAAAGAATTCTTCCAACAATTCAAGCGATCCACAATATTCAAACTCTATTGCGCTAAACTCCAATGTCACATTACATTTATAGACTTTTCATCAACTTTTTACTAATTCATTATTTTATTTATCGGTTAGTTAGATGGTCAGACCCTCCGTATACTCTATAATTGATACGCGTTGGAAGTCTGCCGCCTTTCAGATGGGGCAAAGTCTGAACCCCTATCTCCTGTATTACGCAGGAGCATTCGCTTTCTCCAACATCCTCTGCCTTCTGCGCATTGTACATTTCTTACGATTTGCCTACCTTTTTTTATGGGAGCGCATAAGGTTTACCTTGTTTCGCTGTTTAAATAATTACGACATGTTTAGGTTCTGCCTATAGACCGGGAGTTCTCTGTCCATTTCAACGCAGTCTCATAGTAATTACTGCGTCCCTGACTCCATACCTTTTTGGTCAAGGTGTATCAACCACTTTTCACCTTTCAGCAGACTGACGACCCTTACAGCAGTTCACTTGTGTTAACCATGCATATCTTTTTCTGGCAGGAATGACGACTGATATGGTTTCAACCGTTCCCACGTTGTTCCGCTGCTCCGTACCATTCATTGCTTTCTGGCACTATGCGGTAGAAATACTACGAAATGGAAGTAGTAGTGAATAAATCACAATTTAAACAACGACTTGCAAGTCGCACACTGTTCGGACCTCCGACTACCTGCACTTCGTTTGTCTTTCTTCTTTTGGTTGGCGGACATACTTTTCATTTACACACTCTGAAAAGAAAATGCAGGTCCTCTCCAGTTGACATATAGTCCCTGTCTGACATGAATAGTTTCAACAACACCGCAGAGGCATGCAAAATCTCACCATAACGATAAGTGCATATATTGTCTTCCACCCTGACCACGGTGTCGACCCTCTGATACTTTGGGATTTCGGTACTCCATAGCTATCCCTGCTATCTTGCTGTCTACGCTTGGCCTGCGCGTTACCGTAACAGACTCAAGACTCGCTTCAAATACTGTGGTTAGCAGCTTATTTGATGGGGCTTCCACCCACCGGACTATATACCCTTTGCTGGACGCACGGTCAGACCCTTAGTACTTACTAGATGGACAGCCCCTTAACAACTGTACAGAAAACTCCTTTCATCCAATTGTATACTCTTTTCATCCAACACCGAAAGCCATATTCAACAGCTCCTCCATTTCTTCAACGAATATTCCTACTTGTTTTAGCTGTAATGCAAAAGTTATCCATTGCAATATTTCCACATATCTCCACTTTTCATTTTTGAAGTCAATCATTGATCCCTCATGTACAATTTCAGTTCTTAATTTATATATCTCATCCACGCTTTTATCTGTAATATCGTAAAAACTAACTCTCTTTGGAATCCATGTACGCACTTCAGTAAATGCTTTTCTTAATTTAGTTCTATGCCCACTTTCTCTTCCATGAGACATAATCTTATCTCTTAAGTTACCAATGTGCTCTTTAACCTGTTCATAATCAGTCGATTGTTCAATCGTCCTCCAAATTGTT
Source organism: Blautia sp. HCP3S3_C12 (assembly GCF_052064155.1). Classification (NCBI taxonomy): domain Bacteria; kingdom Bacillati; phylum Bacillota; class Clostridia; order Lachnospirales; family Lachnospiraceae; genus Blautia; species Blautia sp. HCP3S3_C12. The sequence goes on from NZ_JBQHWC010000010.1 coordinate 106,110, forward strand.
TTTTTAAATTCTTCAAAACTCTGATTTATTTCTTCTTTTCCATAAGCCTTGTTCGCAAGCTTATCAAAGACAAAATAAGTATCAGCAAATATTTTCTGCATTTCTAAATTGGAAGAACTATACGGATGTACAAAATAAGATGTATCTACAGGATTCTTCCATAAGTTTTTTAAAATCCGTGGAATTTCTGCTTTAACTAGTTCATAATGATTCAGCAATCTATCTTCCAGTCCAGCAGATTCTCTATCATAATATTTTTCTGAATCATATATATGCAAAGTGATAAATTCTCTAAATTTTCTTGTAGTAAATTTTACCAATGGTTTTGAAATATACTTATTAAATGTAAAAATCTGCAATAGATTATCAATCATTCGTATATATTGTAATTTTTCCTCCATTGTTTTTTCTTTAGAAAAATAAATCCGGACAGACGGATCTATACCGACATAATACTTATTCATCTGCTCAGTATGTACCTTGTGACCATAGAATTCTACAAATATATCCGCTACTTCATACATATCCTGAAAAATTTCATTTTTCTCATTTTCTTGTTCCATATATTTGCACATAAAATCCGTAAGTGTCTGGGAAGAATATTCCATAACTTCACATTCATCAAATACTATATCCAAACCTTCTCTTTCATACCAGTACTTCAATGGATATTTCCAAGTTGTCATATTACAAAAATCCAAAGCAGACAGATTAAGACAATAGATAAGATTCCTTTCAATGTCCAAAAGCTTCTCTGGTACATGCTCAGGTATTCTATCATCAACACAATGCACATAAATTTCTCCTTTATCTTCATCTAACATAACAGTATCAAACAAATTTCCCTCTGGTATGATTTTTGAAAAATACATCTTCTAATTTTCCTTTCGTTAATCCTTAATAACCAGTATCCTTTTATCTTTCTGTTAAAAATTACATCAACTCTCTTTGCAACATATAAATAATAAGCTTTAAATACAATAAGCAAAATTTTATTATATTTTATATGCTGCATAAATACCTTATGTTAATCCTCAATAACCAGTACCTTTTCATCTTACCACATTTCTAAGATAATCGCTCCAACAACATTTCTAACATGACTTCATGCAATTCACTCGATTTGCTCGATTCGTGTTCATCTTATCTAGGAAAATCATTTCAGGAATGCAAGACAAAAACTTCATCAGGTTCATCTTCAGGAATGAACCGTGATACATGCCGATGAATCACCGGTAAGAGTCATGCAGATCGACCATACAAAGATCAAAAATGGTAAGAAGACCTATATGTAGGTCTACCAGAACCGGCCTCTGCGCGGCACACATCCTATCGTTCTCTTTGACTGGCAGCCTTCCCGTCATTCGGAACATCCCCGGGGATTCCTGAAGACTTTCTCCTGAACTGTAGTCACAGATGGATACCAGGTCTATCACAAGCTTGCAAAAGAACGCCGCGATCTTAAAGTTGCTGGCTGCTGGATGATCCATGCCAGAAGACCTTTTGCTGAATTTATAAAGTCTGTCGGCCAGAAACACAGCCAAAGGCTCGATCGCCCAGGAGGCATACCGCATGATCTCTGAGATCATGCACATCGACAATACCTTTGATGATCTTCCTGTATCAGATCGTAAAAAACAGCGTCAGCTTGTTCTTTCAGAAAAAGTGGATGCTTATCTTGCATGGGCAAAACAGAAATACTCTCAGGTGACCCATAACAGTACCATTGAAAAAGCTCTTGCTTACAGTATAAATCAGGAAGATTACCTTCGTGTCTTTTTATCTGATAGTCATATCCCAATGGATAACAACTACGCCGAACAAGCAGTCCGTCCTTTTACCAGCGGCCGTAAGAATTTCGTACTGATCGAATCTTCTAACGGGGCAAAAGCAAGTGCGATCCTGTATAGTCTGGTGGAAACTGCAAAAGCAAACATAATAAACACTTTCGAGTATTTCAACCTGCTGCTCACCGAGATTCCACAGCACATGGAGGATAAAGACCTCAGTTTTATTGATAATCTTCTTCCATGGTCATCCAGAGTGCAGAAAGAATTTCTAGTCTTTTTCTATTTATTCATTAGTCGCTAAATTGATAAAACAAGAACTATAGTATTGATCATCCAATTTTCTCCTCAAAATATTATATATTTTTCTATCATGAGTAGACATTATTATCTGACAATCCATAGATTCTATAATACTTCGAATCATATCTGAAAACCCCAACACATTCATATCATCGAAATGGCTAATCGGATCATCTACAAATATTGTTCTAAAAGCAAGATTTTTTGTTGATAACGCCCTTCCAAAGAACGAACTAAAAGCAACAGTGTTTAATTGAGCCGTGCTAAAATACCATTCTGGACGATATAATTCTGTTTCTCCATCACTTTGTTCATTTACAACAATATAAAGCTGCGGCTCGTCTTTTTCATTGAATGACAAACAATAATCAACATTTTTCATAAAATCATGCGGATCAATCTTCCGATATATTTCATTCATTATATTCTGACTAAAATATGCCTTTAAGCTTTCTTCAAAAATTTTCTTAGTATACTGAAAATCATTTTCTGCTTCGCCAGTTTCTTTTTTTATAGTTTCAAAATCCGCTTTATTAATGTCTATTTGTTTTGTCACATCCTTATATTTTTCAAAATAATTCCGCGCACTAATCTCTTCCTGAATCTGCTCTAAATATTCTATTTGTTCCCTATAATTTTTCTCAAGCTGTTGCCAATTTCTTAAGTCTTTTCTTACACCTTCTTCAGTAAAATCTGTAAAAAGTTTGCTTATCGATTCTATATTTTTTAACTTTTCCAACTCCTTGGTTTGTTTATCTTTTTCTTCAATAATTTTTTCCTCAATATCAGTTGCTACATCATTGTATGTAATAATTTGAGATTCTAATTCTCCTATTTCGTGCGAACAGTTTTCAACCTGTACACGAAGATCATTTAATTCTTTATAAAAATCATACTTTTCTGGTTTTTCTTTAAGAAACATTATGCCAGAAAACAACTGTGAATCTTTAACTAAACTCTCCCTTCTTTGCATAACGCTATTTATGCATTCTTTCATGGTATTTATAGAATCAGTTAAGATATTCTTCTGGCTCTGTAGAGTATCTTGAAGTTCTTTAAAATTTTGTCCTTTTTCTTCCTGTAATTTTTCCCATTCTTTTACTGCTAATAAAGAATATGACTCTAAGATTACTCCCTGTTGAGCAAACCAAATATGGAAATCTCTCATTTCCTGATTTAATTTGTTTTTTTGACATATATAATCATTTTGCTTTGAACGGTAACTTTTTATATTATTCTCAATTATTAATATATCTTGTCTTGCTATCTCTATTTGTTCACATTTTTTACTTTTAAATATCTGCAATAATGAGTCATATTCATCTAGCAGTTTTTTTAATCCACATTGAGCAGAGTAAAACTCTTTGTTCAATACCTCCGTATTTTCTATATTTATATGATTAATAGCAGATATCAAAGCTTCCCAGCTTTCGAACTTTGTATGGCATAGTGGACACACTTTTTCATCTTTATGAGACCATAAGTATTGTTTTGATTTTTCACAAATATCCTCAAGAGTTTTATTATTTTGACTAATTTTATCTATTTGTTTTTGATAAATCTCAATTTTCTGGATTTGAACACAATATTTATTTTTTAATACATATACATCTTGCCGCAGTTTATCTCCAAAGATTAACCCTACATTTATTAAAATTGTATCATCTATTTTTTCAATATTCTCCGGAAGAATTAGATTTTCAATCTGTTTTTGTGTTTCTCTTTTTTCTAATAAGCTTTTTTCTTTTTGCTCTATTTCTTCCTTTATTTTTACTATCTGGCTTTCCAGATTACTTAATTGCTTTTTATTTAAATCTATCTTTTCTGCATTAGAATCTATTTTTTGTAGTTTCTTCTCCTCTAAATTTTTCATTAATTCATTTAACTGTTCACTTATTAACTGATATTTACTCGAAATTTTTTCATATTGTTCTGAATAGAATTTAAGGCTTTTATTAAATCTATCTTCCTGATTACCTAACTCCTGATAAATATCTAATTGTTTTTTTACTCTGTCATATCCATAAGAATTAATTGATTCTAATGATACTAGTTTTTCTTTAACGATAGTATTTATCGATTTCTGCTTTTCAAACGATTGTATAATATTATTTAATTCTCTTTTTCTTTTTAGTTTAGTTTCACACTCTTTTATAGAAGATTCAATTTGTTGAATTTCATGCAATTGTCGGTGATAATATTCTATGCCAATAAGCTGAATTTTCTGAGCCATTCTAATTTTTTCAGTAAGCTTTTCTAAATCAATATTTCTAATTTCTCTCTCATATATTTGTACTTTATTAATTAGTTCATCATATTCCAGAATATCTGCGTTGCAAGTATCAAAAAATAAAGGCCTGCTTTGTTGTGGAGATGCATTATACTTATTGATAATCTCAATAATTCTCTGCACTGAAACTTTATCCTTCATTACTTGTTGTAATTCATTTTCTAGCCACTTTTTTTTCTCTTCAATATTAGTCAACTCATTTTTTTTACTTTTAAGTGTACTATATGTATTAATAAAATATTGTCGTTCATCGGCAAGAGGAATTGCACTATCCGTCCACTCTTTAAACTGATCAGTTGGAGACTTCGCAGAAATAAAACTATCTATTTTATCATGAGGGAGAATAAGCTGATTCCAAATTTTTCTTTGATCTTTTTTTCCCGTAATTTCACTTCCCAAATTCGCAGGAACAATTCTACAATCATTTCCATTTTCAGGCAAATTAGCAACTTTTCTTTTTATTAATTTACCATTATCTAGATTAATTACCACATAAGCCTCCTCGTCGCTATGATCACGATGATGGTAAATAGGACCTTTCATTTTTTCTTTTTCCTTGGCATTAAGATTACTTATGCGTTCTACTTCTCCTTTAAGAGCAAATTCAATTCCATCAAATATGCTAGTTTTTCCCATTCCATTTTTTGCGTAAATCAAAACAAAACTTGCCGACCGTCCATTTCTATCATTAAATTCAATTATTTTCTCACCCTCATATCTACGAAAATTTTTCAATGTCAAACTTTTCAATTTAGGGACTGTATTTAATGGAGCTTGTACGTCAATCTTAAATATTTTTCTTTCAACTTCTTGTTCATATTCTTCATTAGTATTATATTTCTGTTCAAATACATATTTCTTTGCCGAAAAAGAATCTTCTTCTATTTGATTCTTTTTTTCAAGTTCTAATTTTTCTGAAGTAAACATACAAATGTAAAAATTACTTTTCTCTATAACTGATTCTACTTTAGCTTGATATTTTACTGCCACATAATAATTTATCTCTTTCCAATTTTGATATAAATTTTCCAACTCAGAAAATACACAGATAAATATATGTGAATGATACGGGGTATCAGCATACATTTTACGAGTATAGTAGCTACATTTACATCCCCATTTATTCTCTAGTACATCGACCATTTAATAAGTACCATATTAAACAGATGCAGACTCAGTCTCTTCAATATCATCCATTTTGTATTTCCAGTGGTAAA
>NZ_JBQHWC010000011.1:0-110477 GCF_052064155.1 Blautia sp. HCP3S3_C12
GAGCAAGCTTGCTTGTGGAGAAGCATTCCTGATACAGACTGGACATTTGCGAAGCAAATGACACTGAGTGACGAAGTCACGAAGTGACCCCGCGGAGTACAATACTCAATCGGCAACGCAGAAAGTTAATTCTCAAGGAAATGTCAACATGTATGTAGTTTTGAAAGTATATTAATTATTTGCATGTGGCTTTAACCAGTCACATGTATTATATTTTATAGGGGATTGGTCAAATGGTATGATAGGGGTCTCCAAAACCTTTGGTGGGAGTTCGATTCTCTCATCCCCTGCTAAAAAAACACCGGAAAGTCAATGAATACGGCTTTCCGGTGTTTTTTTATGTTATAGGAAATTACTCTGTAATGTTTCTATAACATAAAAAGATGTTGCGAAACCTACTGAAGCAGATCCAGCACAATTCCACAAAATGCTTTTACGCCATTTGCAAGAGCATCTTCGTGAAAATCAAATTTGTCATTATGAAGAGGTGCTGCACAGGGACTTAAATTTAAAAAATAACAGGATTGTCCGCCATGAGACTGGACACGTTGGGACATATAGTAATAATCTTCGCTTCCGCCTACATCTGCAGAGGAAAGGTGAAGAATTTTCAGATGCATTTCCTTTTCACACACATTGGCCAGACGCTTCATGAGAGGTTCATCGTTTTTTCCGCTTATGGCGGATCCCATCTGTCTGAGTTTATAGGTGCAGCCATGCATTTGGGCGGCAGAGTGGATGATACGTTCTGCATAATTTTTCATATATTCATTTGCCTCAATTGAGGATCCACGTACTTCTAATTCTATATGTGCATGATCACAGATGATATTTCTGCCAGTTCCTGCTGTAGCTTTACCCACATTAATTCTGGTATCACCCTGACTGCATCTGGGAATGGCATGAAGATTTAAGATTGCTGTAGCCATAGAAAGCATGGCATTGTTTCCTGATTCTGGTGAAGCAGAAGCATGAGCACTTTTGCCATAGAATTCTGCATCAAATTTTGTGGTTGCCATACTGTGACTTTTTCCCACTCCGATGGCGAATCCCTGCTGCTGGGGATGATTACACATGTGTGAGGCCAGAACATAATCTACATCATCTAGATGCCCGTTTTCTACAATAGCCTGGGCACCTCGGACCCCCTCTTCAGCCGGTTGAAAAATCAGTTTGATAGTTCCATGAAGTTCATGGCGGATTTCACTGAGAATTCTGGCAATGCCAAGTCCTATGGCTGTGTGTCCATCGTGACCGCAGGCATGCATGACACCATTATTTTGGGAACTAAATCCGTTCTTTGTGGGAAAATGTGTTTCTTCAGAACTTTCCTGTATGGGAAGAGCATCAATATCAAATCGAAGTGCTACAACAGGCCCGGAGCCGCAGCGTAAAATTCCGATTACACCGGTGAATCCCTTTTGAGTATCCGGAAGATATGTAAGATCTGTCCCCTCCTGATTGATAGTTTGTGTATAGTGTTCAGATAGACAGCTCTTATCAGGAATTCCCATTCGTGCATTTGCTTTACAGACTGCTTCGCCGGTCAGGATTTCATCAAAGTTAAATTTTTTTAAATAACCGGCAATAATGGAAGATGTGCGCATTTCCATCCATCCCGTTTCCGGATATTGGTGGAGGGTACGGCGGATTTTTTTTAATTCCGGTTGAAGCTGATCAGTTTTTATTAGTATTTGTTTGTATAAATCTGGAGTAATCATAAGAATTCCTTTCTATGATCTGATATAGGCGGTATTTTATAGTCCTCAGAATAAAGACAGAAGGGCTGAATGATATAAGAGTTTATATATAAAAGATATAGCGGCTATCAATTCTTGTCAATAGTAGCCAGAAAGTAATTTTTATGCAATAAGTTCCTTCAGACTATGGAAGCTGTATCCCATCTGTTCCCATTTGCTCAGAAGTTCATCCAGAATCAGAGCATTGGTGGAGGAGGTACTGTGAAGAAGTACAATAGCTCCTGGATGAATTCGATTAGTTAGTTTTGTAATGGCTTCCTGAGGGTCCGGTTGATTATCCTGATACCAGTCTACATAGGCCAGACTCCAGAAAAAGGTGTGATATCCCAGTTCTTTTGCCATAGATAAGTTTAAAGTACTGTAGATTCCCTGAGGAGGACGATAAAACTTTATCATTTCTTTGCCGGTAACTTCTTTATATATAGCTTCCACATCGGATAGTTCCTTCTGAAAGGCTTCTTTTGTAGAAATTTTGGACATATTTGGATGAGTCATAGTGTGATTGCCTATGATATGTCCTTCTTTTTCCATTCGCTTGATCAGATCGGGATTTTGGGATAGAAAATTTCCTACCACAAAGAAAGTGGCTGGTACCTGATGCTTTTTTAAGGCATCCAGAATTGCAGAGGTATTACCGTTCTCATATCCTGCATCAAAGGTAAGATAGATATTTTTGCTATCAGTGTCCTGAACATAAAAAGCATTATATTGTTTTAATTCTTGTATGGAAGCATTACCCAGAGGTTGCTTTCCTTTTTCCTGAAAGCTGAGCCCCCAGTTTCCGGAAGAATCAGAAGATACTGAGAGTGCTGTAATATCCGGAGAGATGATTTCAGAGGATGTGATTTTGGCAAGCAGGCGTCCTGTCAGGAAAGCTGCACAGAAAATCAATATAAGTTTCAGATATTTGCCGAATCTGCTGTGAAAAAGATATGTAAGATTCTTCATAGAAGAAACTCCAAAATAACTGGTATTGTTATTATATATGCGTGAAAAGAGTGAAAAATTCAAATAAAAAAGAGCCATCAGTTTCGTTTACTGTGGCTCTTTTTAAAATTGAATATCCAATGGTAAATACCTCTCTTTCTGATTATTATTTTACATTTTTCATTTTATAATTTATAAGATCAAAGACTCATATCCCATCGGTCTGTACCATCCTTTAAAATTTTGAAGATAAGGTAAATCGTTAAATTTTCATTGGTTTGTACCATCCTTCTGTGATTTGAAAATAAGGTAAATCGTTATGATCTCATTGGACTATACCATCCTTTTGTGTAATTTAGAAATTGTGTAAATCATTATGATTTCATTGGTCCGTACCATCCTTCTGTGATTTAGAGATGAGGTAAATCATTATGGTTTCATTGGACTGTACCATCCTTTTGTAATTTTGAAATAGGGTAAATCGTTAATACTTCATTGGACTGTACCTTCTTTAAATTAATTAATAAGTTTCAGATATAAAACGTTATTGGATTTAAAGCTTTAAGTTCTTGGTGGTCTGTACCTGCCTTTCATAAATTATAAGAATTGATTTAAAATAAATTATGCTGGTGGTCTGTACCTCGCTTTCATATATTATAAATAAAATCTTATGTTTTCGGTGGTCTCACTCCTTTCAGCTTTTATTTTTTATCCCCTGTTGTTTTATGACTTTACTATATCAGATAACTCCAAATAAGTCAAGTATAAATTTGAAAAAATATAAAATAAAATACAAAAGACAAATAAGATGATGATAATTAAGGAATATTCTGAAAATATAAGCTCGTCAAAAACTGTATAGAAAAAAATGTCCGGGAAAAACTATTTCTATAAAAGTCTAATTTTATAGGAGGTTCTAAAATGTTACGTTATCTGCCTGTAAGAAGGGTTCACGCAAGACAAGTACTGGATTCCAGAGGAAATCCTACAGTTGAAGTAGAAGTTACGGTAGGAGAAGGCGTAATAGGGATAAATGGATATACGGGGAGAGCTATGGTGCCCTCCGGAGCTTCCACAGGAAAATTTGAAGCAGTTGAACTGCGGGATGGAGAAAAAGGAAATTATGGAGGACTAAGTGTTCACAGAGCGGTGGAAAATGTAAACACAAGACTGGCAGAAGCAATTTTGGGAGAAAATGCTCTGAATCAGAGATTTATTGATCATAAGATCATTGAGACAGATGGAACGGATAATAAAAATAGTGTAGGAGCAAATGCTGCTCTGGGAGTATCTATGGCAGTGGCAAGGGCAGCGGCAGCAGCTTTGCGTATCCCTTTGTACCAGTATATGGGAGGATGTCATACAGGACGGATGCCGGTTCCTATGATGAATATTTTAAACGGGGGCAGGCATGCAGATAATACTGTGGATATGCAGGAATTCATGATTATGCCTGCAGGTGCTTCCAATATGGAAGAAGCGATCCGTATGTGTGGAGAAATTTATCAGTGTCTAAAAATCATACTGAAACAGAAAAAGCTTTCCACTGCAGTGGGAGATGAAGGCGGATTTGCCCCGGATCTGGAGGATTCTGAGAAAGTGCTGGAATTGATCATGGAGGCTGTGAAAAAGGCTGGATATGAGCCGGGAAAGGATATCTATATTGCTATTGATGCAGCAGCCAGTGAATTATATGATAAGGATAGAAATGCATATGTTTTCCCAGGTGAAAGTTTAATGAAAGGAAAAGAGATTTTGCGGGATTCAGAGCAAATGATCGAATATTATGAGAGACTTCTGGATCAGTTTCCTATTGTATCTATTGAAGACGGATTGGAAGAAGATGACTGGGAAGGATGGAAAAAACTTACGAAATATCTGGGCGCAAGGGTTCAGCTGGTGGGGGATGATCTGTTTGTGACGAATATTAAGCGTCTGTCCTGCGGAATCAGGCAGAAGGCAGCAAATGCAATTCTTGTGAAAGTAAATCAGATAGGGACTCTGTCTGAGGCTTTGGATGCAGTGGAAATGGCACAGAAATCAGGATATCGTGTGGTTATTTCACACAGATCAGGGGAGACGGAGGATTCCTTTATTGCAGATCTGGCAGTAGCCACAGGTGCAGGACAGATAAAAACAGGGGCACCCTGCAGATCTGACAGAAATGCAAAATATAATCAGCTTCTTCGTATTCACGAAGAACTGGGAGAATTGGAAATTTATGAGAATCCTTTTGTATAAACAGAGTAAGAGAAGGAAACCAGTAAGCAACTATCAGTAAACATGATAATACGGAAAATATTGAAAATTCAAGAATTGTAGTTGAAATCCGCTCTCAGCTATGTTAAAATATTTCCTAGTTGATTAGGAGGTGTAATGAAGTGAATGTTGTTAAGATTATTCTTGGTATTATTTTCTTAATAGATTGTATTGTTCTTACTATTGTAGTTCTGATGCAGGAGGGTAAGCAGCAGGGCCTTGGCGCTATTGCCGGAGCGGCAGAGACATACTGGGGCAAGAATAAGGGTCGTTCTATGGAGGGCGGACTTGTGAAGGCTACCATAGTTATGGGAATTTTGTTTTTCGTATTAGCTGTAGTGCTGAATATGCTTGGTTAATGAGAGAATGAAAATGCGGCTGTTGCAGTAAGCATATCCTTGTTTGGATGTGTGCTTATGCGGCAGCCATTTTTTTACTGTGAAAGTGCTGGAAAACAGCTGATTTTCAGATAGGATGAATAGATACAGAGGAGTAAAATGAACAGGAAAGACATAGATCGCAGAAAAAAATTTATTTTGGAGTTAATGGGGGATCCGGTTTATAAGCCTATGAGACTGCGCGAGCTGTCTTCCTTGCTGAGATTGTCCAGAGAAGAGAAAAGGGAATTGTTTGATGTTCTGGATAGTTTATGTGAGGATGGAAAAATAACTCAGGATAATAAGGGAAGATACTCCAGGATTACCGGAAAATGGAAAAAGAAAGAAAAGCATCTGAAAGGACATAAAGAAGATAACAGAAATTGCAAAGAGCGCAGAGAAAAAGAGGGTAAAGACAGGAAAAAACCAGAAGGGATGCAGGCAGAGGGAATCTTTATCGGACATCCGAAGGGGTTTGGCTTTGTGGAGATCGAAGGACAGGAAGAGGATATTTTTATTCCGGAGGAAAATACAGGTACTGCTGTGAACCAGGATAAAGTCCGGATTATCATTAAAGATGAACAGCGAGAGGGAAAACGCCGTGAGGGCATAGTAGTGGAAGTCCTGGAGAGAGGGATGGAGCAGATTGTAGGTACTTATCAGCTTAATAGAGATTTTGGCTTTGTGATCAGTGATAATCCCAAATTTTCAAAGGATATTTATATCTCAAGGAAAAATTCACTGGGAGCAAAAAATGGTGATAAGGTAATTGCCGTTGTAACAGATTACGGTTCTAAAAACAGAAAACCGGAAGGAAAGATCAAGGAAAATCTGGGAAATATCCGTACACCGGGGACTGACATTCTGGCAATTGTGAAAAGCTTTGGAATCCCCAGTGAATTTCCTGAAAAAGTAATAAAACAGGCGCAGAGAGTGCCGGATCATGTGCTTGATGCAGACCGCGACGGACGTCTGGATCTGACCCATCTGCAGACCGTAACTATTGACGGTGAGGATGCAAAGGATCTGGATGATGCTATTTCTCTCAGCAAGGAAGGGGAGATTTATCATCTGGGTGTGCATATTGCAGATGTAAGTAATTATGTACAGTACAATAGTGCTCTGGACAGAGAGGCATTAAAGAGAGGAACCAGTGTATATCTGGCAGACAGAGTTGTGCCAATGCTTCCGGAGAGACTTTCCAATGGGATCTGTTCGCTGAATCAGGGTGAGGACAGGCTTGCATTAAGTTGCCTTATGGATATTAATGCACAGGGAAAAGTGGTGGCTCATCAGATTGTGGAAACAGTGATCAATGTAGATGAGCGTATGTGCTATACAGATGTGAAAAATATTCTGGAGGATACAGATCAGAATGCAAAAAAACGCTATGAGAAGCTGCTTCCCATGTTTTTCCTGATGAAGGAATTATCAGAGAAACTGCGCAGCAGTCGTCATCACAGAGGTTCTATTGACTTTGATTTTCCAGAGAGTAAGATCATATTAAATGAGGCGGGAAAGGCAATTGATGTGAAGCCTTATGAAGCCAATGTAGCTACAAGGATTATAGAGGATTTTATGTTAATGGCTAATGAGACAGTGGCTCAGGAATACTGCACAGAAGAAATTCCGTTTGTATACAGAACCCATGACAATCCGGACCCCGAAAAGATAGAGAGTCTTCTGACTTTGCTTCATAATCAGGGGGTAAAGATCCAGAAGGCCAGAGAGGAAATCACTCCTAAGGAAATCCAGAATATTATAGAGAGCATTGAGGGACTTCCAAATGAACCGATGGTCAGTCGATTGGTGCTGCGTTCCATGAAGCAGGCAAAATATACCACAGAATGCAGTGGACATTTTGGCCTGGCAGCCAAATATTATTGCCATTTTACATCACCGATCAGAAGATATCCGGATCTTCAGATTCACAGGATCATTAAGGACAATCTCAGAGGAAGGCTGTTGCGCGAAGGCAGAACAGAGCATTACCGGGAAATATTGGATGAGGTGGCAAGACAGTCCAGTGTATGTGAGAGACGGGCTGATGAGGCGGAGAGAGAATCTGATAAACTGAAGAAAGCAGAGTATATGTCTTATCATATCGGAGAAAAATTTGAAGGAATCATTTCCGGAGTGACTGGATGGGGATTTTATGTGGAACTTGCCAATACTGTAGAGGGACTGGTTCATGTGAATACACTGAGGGATGATTATTATACTTTTGATCAGGAAAGCTATGAACTCAGGGGAGATATGACAAAAAAGGTGTATAAGCTAGGAGACAAGGTGTGTGTCCGAGTGGAGGATGCAGATAAGCTTCTTAAGACGGTGGATTTTGTGCTGGCAGACTAGCTGTGGAAAGGAAGAGATTGACAGATGGCTAAGACAAAAGGAATCAAGCTGATCGCAAATAATAAAAAAGTATTTCATGATTATTTTATAGAAGATACTTATGAGACAGGAATTGCACTGGCAGGAACAGAGGTGAAATCTCTGCGAATGGGAAAATGCAGTATCAAGGAGTCCTTTATCCGTGTAGAGAGAGGAGAAGTGTTTATCTATGGTATGCATATCAGTCCTTATGAGAAAGGAAATATTTTTAATAAGGATCCGCTGAGAGTGCGGAAACTTCTCCTTCACAGATATGAGATCAATAAGATTGAAGCGAAGCTGAAGGAAAAGGGATTGACGCTGGTTCCTCTGAAGGTTTATTTTAAAGATAGCCTGGTGAAGGTTGAGATAGGCGTGGCAAGAGGTAAGAAACTTTATGATAAGAGACAGGATATTGCGAAAAAAGACCAGAGAAGAGAGGCAGAACGCGATTTTAAAGTAAGAAATCTGTAGTAAGAAAACTTTTTGTTTGAGAGTAATGTCCGGCGAGGTAAATAGTTTGTTATGGAAAACAATAACTCTGAAAATTATATGAAATCAGAAGCACTTTGGTTGACAAGTTATAGAGACTCTGCAATAATAAGAAATTGAAATTCAGCTTTGAATCTGGATATTTCAGATACAGGAGGGAATATATTATGAAGAAACGATTTTTGATACTTGCAGGAGTACTGGCGCTGACAGTGGCAGTATCCGGCTGTGGAAAGAAAAAAGATACAGATGTGCAACCTGTTGCAGCAAGTGCTACTCCTACACCTGAGGTTACTAAGGCAGCAGAAATTGTGGATATGAAGCAGTCTACAGAGGGAGAGATTGCCAATATTATGGGAGAGGAATCAGCAACTGCTTCCAAAGTTATTTTTGTGAATAACATGGGAAGTGATATTTCTTCTGTTTATATCAGGAAACATGTGGAGGATGAGGATGATTCTGAGGATGATACCTGGGGTAGTGACCTGGTGGATGGAAAATTCACATTAAAGGATAAGGACAAAGCGTTGTATTATTTTTCACCGAATGCAACGGAAGATAGCACTAAGAGTACTGCTTCTTATGATATTCGTGTGGGATTTACTGATGAAGATAAGAATGAGTGCTTTTTCAGGGACATTCCTCTGGGTACTATTTCACAGATCACTCTCTGTATGAGTGGCACAGATGAGGATGCTATTCCTTATGCAAAATATCTGACAGGAAGTACCAAGCGGGAAATTTCAACTTTAAATGATGTAAAGAAGCGTCTGGGAATGACCGATGATTCTGCTTCCACGGATGATCAGAATACCAATTCAGATAGCAGTGATGATTCTTCACAGAACACAGATTCTGATTCAAATAGTGATGCAGATAACAGCAGCAGTACAGATGACAACAACAGTGGAAACAACAGTAACAGTGGAGATGATAATAACAGCGGAGATGATAATAACAGCGGAGATGACAATAACGGAGGCGATGATAATAGCGGTGGAGATGATATGATTTCTACTGCAGAGCAGTATGTGGGCCAGTCTATTGATGCACTGCAGAGTGCTTGTGGCTCTCCTCAGGGCAGCAGTTATGAGACAGATCCTGAAACCGGAAAGACAGGCTTCTATTATTACAGTAATTTTACAGTTTCTACCACAGTTGATGAAAATGGTAATGAAATTGTTGCTAAGATATGGTAAAATAAAAGTATCATAAAATGAACTTTAGGAGAAAACAATATGAAGCGTGTATTATTAAAATTGAGCGGGGAAGCTCTTGCCGGTGAAAAAAAGACAGGATTTGATGAGGCTACAGTTATTGAGGTTGCCAAACAGATCCGTGAGATTTCCAAAGAAGGTCTGGAAATCGGGATTGTGATCGGTGGCGGAAATTTCTGGAGAGGACGTACCAGCGAGACAATCGACAGAAATAAGGCAGACCAGATCGGAATGCTTGCTACAGTGATGAATTGCATTTATGTGTCAGATATCTGCAGATACCTGGGAATGAAGACACAGATTTATACACCGTTTGTCTGTGGTGCATTTACAGATCTGTATTCAAAAGATGCAGTGGAGGAGAGCTTTGCACAGGGTAAGATCGTATTCTTTGCAGGCGGAACAGGACATCCGTATTTCTCCACAGATACAGCAACAGTTCTTCGCGCAGTGGAGATTGAGGCAGAGGCGATTCTTCTGGCAAAAGCAGTAGATGGAATTTATGACAGTGATCCTAAGACCAATCCCAATGCAGTGAAATATGATGAGATTTCCATTGAAGAAGTGGTAGCCCAAAAGCTGGCAG
Organism: Blautia sp. HCP3S3_C12; assembly: GCF_052064155.1. Classification (NCBI taxonomy): domain Bacteria; kingdom Bacillati; phylum Bacillota; class Clostridia; order Lachnospirales; family Lachnospiraceae; genus Blautia; species Blautia sp. HCP3S3_C12. Next base: position 9,992 of record NZ_JBQHWC010000011.1, read on the forward strand.
CTATGGATCTGACAGCCTCCATTATGTGTATGGAGCAGAAAATGCCAATGCTGGTATTTGCACTGGATGAGAAGGACAGTATTATTAATACAGTTCACGGCAAATTTACAGGTACAAAGGTAACTGTCTGATCCGAAAGGATGGGAATGCAGAGCAGTTAGACAATTTATAAAACAACAGGAGAAGGAGACAAACCTAATGGATGAAAGAATTCAGAAATATGAAGAAAAAATGAAAAAGACACTGACGAATCTTGAGAGCGAGCTGGCAACAATTCGTGCAGGAAGGGCAAATCCCCATATTCTCGATAAACTGACTGTAGATTATTATGGAGCACCTACACCTCTGCAACAGGTGGCGAATGTGACAGTTCCGGAGGCACGTATGATTCAGATCCAGCCTTGGGAATCCAGCCTGATTAAAGGAATTGAAAAAGCAATTCTTGTATCTGATCTGGGACTGAATCCCAGTAACGATGGTAAAGTGATCCGTCTTGTTTTCCCAGAGCTTACAGAGGAACGCCGTAAGGAACTGGTAAAGGATGTTAAGAAGAAGGGTGAGGCTGCCAAGGTTGCAGTCCGCAATATCCGTCGTGATGCCAATGATGCATATAAGAAGCTTGCAAAACAGGATGTATCTGAGGATGAGATCAAGGAGCTGGAAGATAAGATCCAGAAGAGCACTGATAAATATATTAAAGAGGTTGATGCAGCGGTAGATGCCAAGAGCAAAGAAATCATGACTGTATAAAAAGTAAAGGGAGCTCCATTATGCGGGCTCTCTTTTAAGCTTGCAGATGGTGTCTGCGAGAGCAGCATGGTTTGTACACAGCATATAATGAACATAAGAAACGAGGAAAAAATATGAATGTACCGAATCATATAGCCATTATACTGGATGGTAACGGACGTTGGGCGAAAGCAAAAGGGATGCCCAGAAGCTATGGACATATGAAGGGCTGCGCTAATCTGGAAACAGTCTGTGATTATATGAAAGAGCTGGGAGTAAAATATGTTACAGTTTATGCGTTTTCAACAGAGAACTGGAAACGGTCCAAAGAAGAAGTGGATGGTCTGATGAAGCTGTTCCGCAGTTATCTCAAGAAATGCATTAAACTTGCTGATAAGAATAAAATGCGTGTTCGTGTAATTGGAGAAATTTCAGCATTTGATCAGGATATTCAAGACAGCATTGAAAAACTGGAGGAGTATTCACAAAAATATGATGAAATTTATTTCCAGATTGCATTGAACTACGGAAGCAGAGATGAGATTATCCGGGGAGTGCGAAAGCTTGCTCAGGATGCAGCTGATGGCAGGATAAATCCCCAGGAAATAGATGAAAAAGTATTCGGAAATTATCTTGATACAGCAGGAATTCCTGATCCTGACCTTATGATCCGCACCAGTGGGGAGCTTCGCCTTTCCAATTTTCTGTTATGGCAGATGGCATATACAGAGTTTTATTTTACAGATGTGGCATGGCCTGATTTTAATAAAGCAGAGCTGGTGAAGGCAATTGAAAAGTATAATCAGAGAGACAGAAGATACGGTGGAGTGAAGGAGGAAGCATAAATGTTTAAGACAAGACTCTTAAGTGGAATCCTGCTGGTGATCATTGCGCTTGCAACAATTATCAGTGGTGGATATATACTGTTTTTTACTTTGCTTGCAGTTTCTCTGATCGGTATGTCAGAATTGTACAAGGCAATGAATGTGCAGAATGAAAAGAATTATTTGCTGGCTGCGGCCGGATATGCAGGAGCAGTCTTGTATTATGCTGCTGTTTTGCTCGATTTTCAGAGATATGGTGTGCTGGCAATTATTTTTGGCCTGGTATTGATCATGTTTGTGTATGTGTTTACTTATCCGGAGTATGAGGCAAAGCAGGTTATGCCGACATTGTTTGGAATTGTTTATGTGGCAGTAATGCTGTCATTCATTTATCTGACCAGATGTCTGCCTGGAGGAAAATTCCATGTATGGCTGATCTTTTTGTGTTCCTGGGGGTGTGATACCTGCGCTTATTGTGTGGGAATGCTTATTGGAAAACATAAAATGGCACCTGTGCTCAGTCCGAAAAAATCTATAGAAGGAGCAGTGGGGGGTGTGGCAGGAGCTACACTTCTGGGTGTAGCCTATGCTGCGGCAACTCAGGGACCAATGGTTCAATATGCAGTTATCTGTGCAGTGGGAGCATTGATCTCCATGGTAGGAGACCTGGCAGCATCTGCAATTAAAAGAAACCAGGGAATTAAAGATTATGGAAAATTAATTCCCGGACATGGAGGAATACTGGATCGTTTTGACAGTGTGATTTTTATAGCTCCTGTAATTTACTTTTTGTCACTGATTATGATCACAGCGTAGGATCGTGAATATCCATTTGATAATATAGTTATAACAGAAGGGATCAAGATGAAAAAAATAGCAATTTTAGGTTCTACCGGTTCTATTGGAACTCAGACCCTGGATGTAGTCCGGGCGAATGATGATCTGGAGATTGTGGGACTTTCAGCAGGAAATAATATTGATAAACTGGAAGAGCAGATCCGTGAATTTCATCCCAGACTGGCAGCTGTCTGGAATGAAGATGCAGCCCGAGATCTGGCAGTAAGAGTACAGGATCTGGATGTGAAAATTGTAAGCAGTATGGATGGCTTGCTGGAACTGGCAAGAATGGAGGAAGCAGATATTCTGGTGACTGCTATTGTGGGAATGATCGGGATCAGACCGACTATGGAGGCAATCAGGGCAGGTAAGGATATTGCTTTGGCAAATAAGGAAACACTGGTGACTGCCGGACATCTGATCATGCCACTGGCCAGAAAAATGAATGTTCAGATCCTTCCGGTGGACAGTGAACACAGTGCTGTTTTTCAGGCAATTCACGGAGAGAAAAAGGAACAGATTCATAAACTTCTGATCACAGCATCCGGAGGTCCTTTCAGGGGAAGGAAAACAGCAGAACTGAGTAAGGTTACGCTGGAAGATACGCTGAAGCATCCAAACTGGGTGATGGGACAGAAAATCACGGTAGATTCTGCAACTTTGGTAAATAAAGGGCTTGAAGTGATGGAGGCCAGATGGCTTTTTGATGTGGACCTGGATCATATTCAGGTAGTAGTTCAGCCTCAAAGTATTATCCACTCTATGGTGGAATTTGAGGATGGAGCTGTAATAGCTCAGCTGGGAACACCAGATATGAGGCTGCCTATTCAGTATGCACTGTGTTATCCGGATCGAAGATACCTGGCAGGGGACAGACTGGATTTCAGAACTCTGAAGCAGATTACTTTTGAAGAACCGGATATGGAGACATTTCAGGGACTTCCGATGGCAATAGAAGCTGCAAGGAAAGGCGGAAGTATGCCTACTGTATTCAATGCTGCCAATGAACTGGCGGTAAAGAAATTCCTGCAGAGAAAAATAGGATTTCTGGATATATATGATATTATCGGGCAGTCTATGGAGAGACATACCCTGGTGAGAGAGCCGGATTTGGATCAGATCCTGGAGATTGAGAAGGAAACCTATCAGTGGATCGAAAGCAGGTGGTAATTTGAAAATAATTATTGCAATTATTATATTTAGTGGTATTATCCTTTTTCATGAGTTAGGGCATTTTCTTCTGGCAAAGAAAAATGGAATCATTGTAACAGAATTTTCCCTGGGAATGGGTCCAAGACTTTTGAGTAGGGAATACAAAGGAACCAGATATTCTCTCAAGCTTTTGCCTATAGGTGGTTCCTGCGCAATGCTTGGGGAGGATACGGATGAAGAGGATGTATCTGGAACTTTTAATAATGCATCTGTGTGGGGCAGGATTGCAGTTGTGGCTGCAGGTCCCGTGTTTAATTTTATACTGGCATTTGTACTGTCTGTGATTATTGTGGGAGTAGTAGGCTATGAACCATCTACAGTCCTTTCTGTAAAGGAGGGATCCGCAGCAGAAGCGGCAGGATTGAAAAAAGGAGATGTGATCACCAGTTATCAGGGATACCATATTGATCTGGGGAAAGATCTTTATGTATATTCTTATATGAATGAATTAAAAGCAGGGGATACTGTAAATCTGACAGTAAAGCGTGATGGCGAAAAGAAGGAAATTTCCTATAAGGCTGACACGAATGTGAGATATCTGCTGGGATGCAATTTTACGGGAGATGACAGTGCGCCTATGACAGTGGAATCTGTAATGGCTGGAATGCCATTGGAGGAGGCTGGCGTACAGGCGGGAGATGTGATTACTTCTATTAATGGCGTAAGGATCAGTACCAGCCAGGAATATCAGGATTATATCAGGGAACATCCGCTGGATGGCAGTCCGGTGAAGATTACCTGGAAACATGAAGGGCTGGAATATGATGATACAATCACCCCGAAGGAATACAGGACAGCGGATTCAGGATTTTCTTATAATATATACTGTGAGAAGGCAAAGGGTCTGGACGTGATCCGTTACGGGGCAGTTGAGGTGAAATATATGATCCGTACCACCATTCTCAGCCTTAAGGAATTGTGCAGCGGAAAGTTTGGCCTGAAGGATCTGAGTGGGCCTGTAGGGGTGGTAGATGCAATTGGTACTACTTATGAGGAAAGCAGAAGTGAGGGAAGCGTGATGCTGTGGATGAACCTTTTAAATATGGCAGTTCTTCTCTCTGCCAATCTGGGTGTAATGAATCTGCTTCCTTTTCCGGCGCTTGACGGTGGCAGGCTGGTATTTCTCGTCATTGAGGCAATCCGCAGAAAACCTGTCAACAGACGAATCGAGGGAACAATACATTTTGCCGGACTTATGCTTTTAATGGTACTGATGGTTGTGGTAATGTATAATGATATTGTAAGGATATTCTAAGCTGGATGCAAAGTGGATTAAAAATATCCGATGGAATCCGGCAAGGATTTTGTATCCTATGTAAGGAGAGGGAACAATGGTAAAAATGCAGCTTCATGAGAACTGGCAGTTGTGTAATGTGAAAGAGCAGGAATGGGTTCCTGCGCAGGTGCCGGGAGATATTTATATGGCTCTTCTTCAGGCTGGAAAAATGGAAGATCCATTTTGGGAAGATAACGAATATCAGGCGAAGGCACTGATGGAGGAAGATTACGAATATAAAACTGTATTTATATATGACGAAACAGAATTTGAAAACTGTCAGGAAGTAATCCTGAGGTTTGACGGAATTGATACGATTGGGGATATTTATCTGAATGAGTGCTGTCTGGGAAGAGTAGAAAGTATGCACAGAGTCTGGGAGTTTCCTGTGAAGGAGATTCTGGAAAAAGGAGAAAATACTCTTCGTGTCATTATCAGATCTCCTCTGAAATTTATGGCGGCAGCTTACGAGAAATATAAAACACATGGAAACGAAGATACAGTGGAAGGATTTATGCATCTGCGCAAGGCACACTATATGTGCGGTTGGGACTGGGGTGCCTGCCTGCCGGATGGAGGTATTTTTCGCCCTGTAACGCTTCTGGGAGTAGAACATGCCAGACTGGACAGCGTGTATATCCGTCAGATTCATGAAGAGGGAAAGGTGCTGCTGATACCGGAAGTTGATGTGGAGACAATGGATGAGGCTGACGAAGATGGTTGTGAAAAAACAGGAAAATCAGAGCAGAGTCAGTTATTGGAATATGAAATCACAGTTACGGAACCTGATGGAACAAAGACTACATGGGAAGGGTCTCCGGATGAAATTGAAATTGACCACCCGAAGCTCTGGTGGCCCAATGGATTAGGAGAACAGCCTTTATATCAGGTGGAAGTGAATCTGAAAGCAGGAAATCAGATTGTAGATACCTGGTGCAGAAAGATTGGTCTTCGAACCATGACCATGCATATAGAAAAGGATCAGTGGGGAGAAAGCTTTGCCCATGAAGTAAATGGACATCAGATATTTGCCATGGGTGCTGATTATATTCCGGAAGACAATTTACTTCAGCGAACATCCAGGGAACGTACCAGAGAATTGCTCCTTCAGTGTAAAAGAGCAAATTTCAATACTGTCCGTGTGTGGGGAGGCGGCTATTATCCGGAGGACTGGTTCTATGATATCTGTGATGAACTGGGACTGATGGTATGGCAGGATTTTATGTTTGCCTGCTCAATGTATGAGCTTACACCGGAATTTGAGGCTAACATCCGACAGGAATTTATTGATAATATCAAACGTCTCCGTCATCATGCATCCCTGTCATTATGGTGCGGAAACAATGAGATGGAGACATTTACACAGGAGGGAACCTGGGTAACAAAGCCGTCAGAGGTGAGAGACTATCTGTTTATGTATGAACGGATTATTCCTGAAATTTTACGGGAATATGATCCGGAAACTTTCTACTGGCCGGCTAGTCCGTCTTCAGGCGGATCCTTTGATAATCCCAATGATCCTAACCGCGGAGATGTACATTACTGGGAGGTATGGCATGGGAATAAGCCTTTTGCGGAATACAGGAAATATTTCTTCAGATATGCATCTGAGTTTGGATTTCAGGCTTTTCCTTCTGTAAAAACACTGGAAACCGTTACAGATGATCCAAGGGAATTGAATCCATTTTCCTATGTGATGGAAAAACATCAGAGAAATTATGGAGGAAATGGGAAAATTGCCAAATATATGCAGGCTGCATATCGCTATCCTGAGAATTTCAGCGATTTTGTTTATGCGTCCCAGCTTCTTCAGGCAGACGGAATCCGTTATGGAGTGGAGCATTACAGACGAAATCGTGGACGGTGTATGGGCGCTATTTACTGGCAGCTGAATGACTGTTGGCCGGTAATCTCCTGGTCATCTGTTGATTATTATGGCCGCTGGAAGGCATTACATTATTATGCAAAGCGTTTCTTTGCCCCTGTGATGCTTTCCTGTGAGGAACAGAGCTGGATGACAGTAGAGGCGGACATGAATCGTCAGCACTTTGAATTTGAAAAATCTATCCGTCTGAATGTGACAAATGAAACTCTCACAGACCGCAGGGTTCTTGTGAAATGGGCAGTGAGAAAGGCAGATGCCACAGTGCTTATGGAGGAGAAACAGTGGGTAGAGGTACCTGCCTTGTCTGCAGTATGGCTGGATAAGGTGGAACTTCCACAGATTGATTGTTTTAATGAATATGTAAGTTATGAGGCTTGGGAGGATGATCAGGTAATTTCTCAGGGAACTGTTATTTTCTCTTATCCCAAATATTTCCATTATCTGGATCCGAAACTGACAGTAAGGACAGAGGAAGATGAGATTATCGTGAGTGCTTCTGCCTATGCGAAGAGTGTGGAGATTCTTAATGATACAGAAGATTTAATTCTGGAGGATAATTATTTTGATATGAACGCCGGAGAGCGACGGATAAAGATTCTTCAGGGAAAACCGGAAGGACTTCGGGTACGGAGTGTGTATGATATCTAAGGAAAAGGAACAAGAACTTACAGCTGTGCTGGAACAGTTTTATAAAGAAGTAGAGATAAAGGCAAAAGAAACTGGGCATCCGGAATTTGCAGAACAGTTTAAGAGAAGCTATGGAGATACCCTGAAGAGAACAATGGCAGAGAATCCGGATGGAACTGTGCATGTGATCACAGGGGATATTCCGGCTATGTGGCTGAGGGATTCTACTGCGCAGGTAAGACCTTATCTTTATCTTGCGGCTAGAAGTACAAAACTGCAGGAACTGATCGGCGGAGTTGTACAGCGTCAGTTTTTTTACCTGCTGATGGATCCTTATGCAAATGCGTTTAATAATGAGCCCAGCGGTGCCTGTTGGGAAAAGGATTTTGATGATCAGAATCCTTGGGTATGGGAGCGGAAATTTGAAATAGATTCCCTTTGCTATCCCATTCAATTGGCCTGGCTTTTGTGGAAGAATACAGGATATACAGCACATTTGGATGAAAATTTCCGGAAAGGTGTCCAAAAGATTCTGGAAGTTTTTCATAGGGAACAAAATCATGAAGAACGGTCAGAATACAGGTTTGTGAGGAATGGAAGCTTTTATACAGATACTTTGTCCAGAGAGGGGAAGGGAGCCTTAACCCGTCCGGATACAGGGCTTATCTGGTCTGGCTTTCGTCCAAGTGACGATGCCTGCACTTATGGATATCTGATCCCTTCCAATATGTTTGCTGTGGTTGTGCTGGGATATCTCAGTGAACTGGCACAAGAAGTATTGAATGACAGAAAGCTTGCTGAAAGTGCACAGAATCTGAGGAAAGAAATACACAAAGCAATCGAAAAGTATGGACATACAAAAACAGAGGAATTTGGGGAAGTTTATGCTTATGAGACAGATGGATATGGAATGTATCATCTTATGGATGATGCTAATGTACCCAGTCTGTTATCTATAAAGTATCTGGGATATCCTACTGACAGGGAGCTTGCGGAGAATACCCGGAATATGATTCTGAGCGAAGCAAATCCCTATTATTATAAGGGAAAAGCAGCGAGCGGAATAGGAAGTCCTCATACACCGGCAAATTATATCTGGCATATTGGGATGGCTATGGAAGGATTGACATCTGACAGGAGAACAGTAAAGGAGTCTGTCCTTGAAAAAATGATAGAAACTACCGGAAGTACCGGCCTGATGCATGAGGGATTTCATGCAGATGATCCATCCAGATATACCAGAGAATGGTTTTCCTGGGCAAATGCTATGTACTGTGAATTATTGCTGGATTATCTGGGATATAAGATCATAAGCTGATATTTGGGAAAAGAAAAAACTGTCATAAGCACATGTTATAGGGCTTATGACAGTTTTTTAATATTCTGAGAGACAAAGCCTAAAAGCATTATTTCTCAATTTGTTCCATAGAATCCTTTGCATTTTGTAAAACAGTGTCAAATGCAATGGCAGCTTTGTTGTACTCTTCATCGCTTTCGATATTAGAAAGAACCGGGTCTCCGGATTCTGTGCGGGCAAAGGTATAGAGATATACTTCACCGTTCTGATTCTGACCGTTCTCATCTAATGGAAGAAGGGCAATATATTCTTTGGCATCTACCGGGAAAATAGTAAGGATCGCACATTCTACCTCTGTATCATCGTCCAGGGTAAGGGTGATGGTGCGTCTGTCTTCGATATCCTGGCAGTTTCCTTCTGGGTTGCTGCAACCGCTGCAGGAAGCGCAGTCACTGGGGGAACATCCGCCGGTTGTAAATTCTTCTGTCATGGTTTTCATCCTCATTCTTTCTTTTATAAAAGTTCAGAACTGTGACTGTAATAGAAAACACAGTTTTGTTCCTTAATGGTATCCTGATGATTCAAGACTTTTACAGAAGTCTGAATATTAGTATTGTACCAGAAACGTAAGCTAAATGCAATTTTTTTATGGTTTGAGGAGAAATATCATCGCGGAATGATATAAGATGTGTTATAATGAACGGAAGAGAATGATTTGTTCAGAAATTTTGAGATATAGGAGTGGAAATTTATGAAATTTATTTCCTGGAATGTGAATGGAATTCGTGCCTGCATCGGCAAGGGCTTTGAAGAAAGCTTTCGCTTGCTGGATGCAGATATTTTCTGTCTGCAGGAGACCAAGTGTCAGCAAGGACAGGTAAAGCTTGATCTGCCGGGATATTATCAATATTGGAATTATGCCAACAGACGGGGATATTCCGGTACAGCTATATTTACAAAAAAGGAGCCATTATCTGTAGCTTACGGACTGGGAATCGAAGAGCATGATAAAGAAGGCAGAGTGATTACTCTAGAGTTTGAGGACTTTTATTTTATTACGGTATATACCCCTAATTCTCAGAGTGAGCTGAGACGTCTGGAATATCGCATGCAGTGGGAAAAGGATTTCTTGGCATATCTTCTGAGACTTCAGGAGAAAAAGCCGGTGATCTGCTGTGGAGATATGAACGTGGCACATCAGGAGATCGACCTGAAAAATCCAAAAACCAATCATAAAAACGCAGGCTTTACAGATGAAGAGAGAGCATGTTTTGACAGAATGCTGGAAAGTGGATTTATTGATACTTTCCGCTATTTTTATCCGGATCAGGAGGGAATCTATTCCTGGTGGTCTTATCGGTTCAGGGCAAGAGAAAAGAATGCAGGATGGAGAATTGATTATTTTATCACCTCGCCGGCACTGAAGGACAGATTAGAAGATGCCAGGATCCATACAGAAATTATGGGTTCTGATCACTGTCCGGTAGAATTGAAAATTAAGGATTGAGATAGGTTTTGTATTAAAAACAGGGAGGACGTTGGAGAATGGCTGACAGCAGAAGATATAAGACAGAGAAGGGAATACCTTTGCTGCCAGGGGTGAACAGACTGGAAAGAGGATATAATTTTACAGTGGAGGTTCCTGAAGGAAAGAATGCTTCTCTGGTCCTCTATAAAAAAAGGTCAAAGAAACCCTGTATGGAGATTCCGTTTACCAGTGAGAATAAGGCAGGGGAGGTATATTCTCTTTTTCTGCCAGATTTTTTGCCGGAGGGATATGAATATAATTTTTTATTGGACGGGCAGGTTTATATAGATCCATGGACCTATGGGATTTCAGGGAGAGAACGTTTTGGGGCAGAGGCAGATCCTGATGCCCATAAAATACGCTGCACCTTCTGGAACCCGGGAGACTATGACTGGGAAGGGGATCAGTGCCTTAATATTCCTTATCATGAAATGATACTTTATAAGCTTCATGTGAGAGGCTATACCAAAGCCAACAGTCAGATTAAGGGGAAAAAAGGGACCTTTCAGGCATTGGAAGAAATGATTCCTTACTGGCAGGAACTGGGAATTAATGCAATAGAGCTGATGCCGGTATATGAGTTTATGGAGACTGTACCGGAAAAGTATTATGCCGGCAGTATGGTATCAGAGAAAAAAGTTAATAAAAAGGTGAATTATTGGGGATATACAGCAGGGTATTATATGGCACCAAAGCGTTCGTACAGTGCAACGAATGATCCCGCACAGGAGTTCAGGCATTTGATACAGGCAATGCATAAAGCCGGAATTGCCTGTATTTTGGAGATGTATTTTCCGGCAGGAATAAACCCGTTTCTGGCTCTTCGTGCATTGCAGTCCTGGAAACTGAATTTTCATGTAGATGGATTTCATGTGCTGGGAGATGGAGCACCGATACAGCTTTTGATGCAGGATGGTATTCTCAGAGACAGCAAGCTGATGTTCCACGGATTTGATGAACGGGATATCCGGGGAAAGAAGGAACCTGCCCAGAAATGTGTGGCTGAGTATAATCCCGGATTTCTTCAGGATATGCGCCGCTTCCTGAAAAGTGACGAGGAGATGGTAGAAGGAGCTGCCTGGCATGTGAGAAGAAATCCGGACAGATATGCAGTGATCAACTATATGGCCTGTCAGGATGGATTTACCCTGAATGATATGGTGACTTATAACTATCGTCATAATGAAGCTAACTATGAGAACAATCAGGATGGCAGCAACTATAATTATTCCTGGAACTGTGGAGTAGAAGGTCCTACACGTAAGATGAATATCCGGCAGCTTAGAGAACAACAGCTTCGAAATGCTTTTCTTATGGTATTGCTCAGCCAGGGTGTTCCTATGATCTATGGAGGAGATGAGATCGGTAATTCCCAGAATGGAAATAATAATGCTTATTGTCAGGATAATTCCATAGGCTGGATCGACTGGAAGGGGCTTAAAAAGAATGAAAGTCTTCTGGAATTTGTAAAGGCGGTGATTGCTTTCCGAAAGGAACATCCTATTCTTCATACACCCGGAGAATTACGTGGAGTGGATTACCAGACCAGAGGCCTGCCGGATGTATCTGTACATGGGGAAAGGGCATGGTTTTTGAATTCAGAGAATACTTCCAGACTTCTGGGAATTATGTATTACGGTGCTTATGCCAGAAGGAAAGATGGGACTTATGATGATTCTATCTATATTGCATATAATTTCCATTGGGAAAACAGAAGTGTGGCACTTCCCAATCTGCCGGGAAAAGGCTGTTGGACAAAAGTAATTGATACAAGTATGCTAAAGACCAATGGATTTTGTTATGATGACGAGAAACATAGCAGGAAGCTGGAGATTGCACCCCGTACCATCGTAGTGCTTCTGGCAAAACAGGAGGAAAAGAAAAATGCACCCATGGCAGCACTTTAAGACAATCACCAGACATAAGCTTTTGGTGATGCGTTACTGTTTTCGTATCGGGCTTTATAAACAGGGACTGCTTCATGATCTGTCAAAATATGAGCCTGTGGAGTTTTTGGTTGGCTGTAAGTATTATCAGGGAGACAGAAGCCCCAATAATGCAGAGAGGGAAGCTACAGGCATTTCACGATCCTGGCTTCACCATAAGGGAAGAAACAAGCATCATTTTGAATATTGGGTAGATTACGTACCGGGAGATGAACATATTATCAACGGAGTTCCCATGCCCCGTAAATATGTTGCCGAGATGGTGATGGACAGAATCAGTGCTTCCCGGAATTATCTGGGGGATAAATATGACCATACACAGCCTTTGAGCTATTTCCTGAAAAGTAAAGAAAGACTTTGGTTTATCCATCCGGACACAAAGAGAGACCTGGAGGCTCTTTTGCGAATCCTTAACGATCATGGAGAAGAGGTTCTCCTTTCTTATATTAAGAATGTCTATTTGAAAAAAGGGAAAAAACATCGGAAGATAAAGTAAAAACAGTATAAAAAATGAGACAGGTGCAGTGTAGTTGCTGCATCTGTTTTTTGTAAAACGGCAAAAAGGTTATTTTATCCAATATAAAAATGTGTGATATAAAACATATTTGACATTCTGAAATGTAATGATAAACATAAATAAACAGAATCACTATTGATTTTTGGGGATTTGATATGTTAAAGTGTAGAAATGAAAAACAGGCAGAGACAGAAAAAGTAGAAGATGCCTGCGTAATAAGGAGGAGAAGAGAAGTGAGTGGTAATACTATGATCATATTGTCCGCATTTGTAGTCTATCTGTTGTTTATGATAGTAATCGGTGTGGTTTATATGAAGAAAACAAATAACTCAGAGGATTATTTTCTGGGAGGCAGAGGGCTGAATGCCTGGGTGGCAGCTCTGTCTGCACAGGCATCTGATATGAGCGGATGGCTTCTGATGGGGCTTCCGGGTGCTATCTATTCACTGGGAACCGGACAGATTTGGATCGCAGTGGGACTTTTTATCGGAACTGTACTGAACTGGCTGTGTATATCCAGAAGGCTCCGCAGATATACCATAGCAGCCAATAATTCCATGACGATCCCTGCATTTTTTGAGAATCGTTTTCAGGATAAGAAGCGAATCCTGCTTCTGATCTCATCAATTGTAATTGTGATCTTTTTCCTGGTGTATACGGCATCCGCACTGGCAGCAGGTGGTAAACTGTTTAATACCGTATTTGGAATTGATTATCATATAGCACTGGCAATAGGAGCCGGAGTTATTCTCTGCTATACCTTTATGGGTGGATTTATGGCAGTCTGTGTAACTGATTTTGTACAGGGAACACTGATGCTGATAGGTCTTCTTGTTGTACCGCTGGTTGCTTATTTTATGCTTCCGGGAAATTTGACGGATCTGTTGAACCAGAGCGGGGCACCGGGAGGAGCAGCAGCTTTCCTTAATGCATTTGAGAACGGAGAACGTAATTATACTTTTATTGAGATTTTCTCACAGCTTGCATGGGGACTGGGATATTGTGGAATGCCCCATATTCTTACCCGTTTTATGGCTGTGAAGAGTGAAAAAGAGCTGAAAAAATCCAGTGTGATTGCTATTGTGTGGGATATTCTTTCTCTGTCTGCAGCATGCTTTATCGGTGTGATCGGACGTGCTTACCTGTTACCGGAAGTTCTGGGAACAGAGGGGGCATCTTCCTCTGAAAGTGTGTTTATAGAGATGATCGGGAAACTGTTTTCCAATGACCTTGCACTTCCGTTTATTGGAGGAATTTTCCTCTGTGGTATTTTGGCGGCGATTATGTCCACAGCGGATTCCCAGCTTCTGGTAACTGCATCAGCAGCATCTGAGGATCTGTATCATCAGTTTGTAAAGAAGGATGCAGACTCCAAAGAGATTTTAATGGTTGCCAGAATTACGGTTATTATTGTTTCTGTTCTTGCTTTTGTGATCGCATGGAATCCAAACAGCAGTATTATGGGATTGGTATCAAATGCCTGGGCAGGACTGGGAGCAGCCTTTGGCCCCGTCGTGGTAATGTCTCTGTTCTGGAGACGTACTAATCTGGCAGGAGCTGTGGCAGGAATTGTTTCCGGCGGTCTGACTGTTATTATCTGGGACTACATTCCATTTGTATCCGGACAGACCCTTGGTACCTATACGGGATTATATTCTCTGGCAGTGGGATTTGCAGTAAGTCTGGTAATGATCATTGTCTTCAGTCTTGCAACAAAAGCACCGTCTAAAGAGATCACAGATGTGTTTGATGAAGTGGCTTCTATGAAATAAAGGGCTATCCAATTTTAGAGGAATTTGTTATAATAGCAGTAGCGCGAGAAATTGTGCTGCTGCTTTTTTTACCGAATCAAACTGCGGAGTAGTTATTCGGTTATGAGCAAGTAGCGAAGCGGATGATTTTGTCCGCCTGAATTAAAAAACAAGAAGGTGTATAACATGAAAAAATCTGATTATCTGATCGTAGGAGCGGGACTTTTCGGTGCAGTTTTTGCACATGAAGCTACCAAAAAGGGAAAAACCTGTCTGGTTATTGATAAGAGAGGACATATTGGGGGAAATATTTATACGGAAGAGGTAGAGGGAATTCAGGTGCACAGATATGGAGCACATATCTTCCACACTTCCAGAAAGGATGTATGGGAGTATATCAATCAGTTTGCTGAGTTTAATCATTTTGTAAATTCCCCGATTGCTGTTTATAAAGATGAATTATACAATCTTCCTTTTAACATGAATACATTTCATCAGCTGTGGGGGGTAAAGACTCCTGCACAGGCTAAGGCAAAGATCCAGGAGCAGATAGCCAGAATGCATATTACTCATCCTAAAAACCTGGAAGAGCAGGCACTGGCCCTGGTAGGACAGGATGTATATGAGAAGCTGATAGAGGGATATACACGGAAACAGTGGGGAAGAGAGTGCAAGGATCTGCCATCCTTTATTATTAAGAGACTTCCTCTTAGATATACCTATGACAATAATTATTTTAAGGATCCATATCAGGGTATCCCTAAGGGTGGTTACACCCGCATTATCAAAAAAATGCTTGAAGGTGTGCAGGTATGCCTGAATACTGACTTTTTTGCAAATAAAAAGGAACTGATGGATCAGGCTGAAAAGGTTCTTTTTACAGGTATGATCGATGAATTTTATGATTATTGTTATGGTGAACTGGAATACCGTTCCCTGCGTTTTGAGACAGAAACTCTGGAAATGGGTAATTATCAGGGAAATGCTGTGGTCAATTATACAGATTATGAGGTGCCTTATACAAGAATCATTGAGCATAAGCATTTTGAGTTTGGAACTCAGCCAAAGACAGTAATCACCAGAGAGTATCCCGCTGCCTGGGAAAAAGGCAGGGAGCCTTATTATCCGGTAAATGATCCCAAGAACAGTGAATTATTTGATAAATATGAGCGAAAAGCCCTGGAGGAGAAAAAAGTACTTTTCGGAGGCAGACTGGGTATGTACCGCTATATGGATATGGATCAGGTGATTGAGGAAGCTCTTGCAATGGCAGAAACTGAGCTTGCCTATGAGGAAGAATAAAAAGACTGAAAATAATATATAAGTGAAAACGAAAGGAACAAAGGTTTATGGAAGATACACAGCTGCTTGCCCTTTATTATAAAGAACATGATCCTATGAAAAGAAAAATGTTTTTGGATCAGTCCATTGCAGCAGGAGAGGATACAGAGGGAAATGCCATTAGAAAGGAACTTTGGGATATTCGCTACAGTGCTGTTTCTGAGACTGGAGATGGACGTGCTGACGGATATCTGGGACTGTGGATGTCCCTGGAATACAACAGGGATGCAGGCAGGAGATTCTTTGGCATGAAAAGTGCAAAAAAAGAAATCGGTAAACATCTGGAAAAATTGAAATTCAGAGAATTTCAGCAGGGAGATGCACTTCATCAGGAGCTTTTGTACAAAGAATGCTGCCATATGGTGAAAACATACATGGAATTGTGTGAAAAGGATAAGAATTATAATACCATAATCTGCGGAATTGTTCCCATCGGAGAAAAAGGTGCCAAAAACAAATTGCAGATAGATATTTATGAGACTGCTGTACAGCTTCCTGTAAACCTTGATATGCAGGAAGAACTGGGGATTATTACCAGGGCAGCAAGGGAAGCTTATGAAAAGCATTTTCCGGGTGAAGGCGGACTGGACGCAAAAACAGGTAAATAAAGTTACTGTGAATAGAGGGGACAGTAATAAAAAATAACTTGGAGGCAGAAATGAACAAAGAGAATTTGACAGCATATGAAGTGATAATGGAGGAAAATCTTACAGATATTCATTCCAGGGGATGGCTGCTTCGCCATAAAAAAACCGGTGCAAGAGTTATGCTGATCGAGAATGATGATGAGAATAAAGTATTTAATATCGCATTCCGCACACCGCCTAAGGACAGCACAGGTGTGGCACATATCCTGGAGCACAGTGTGCTCTGCGGATCCAGGGAGTTTCCATTAAAGGATCCTTTTGTGGAACTGGTAAAGGGTTCTCTGAACACATTCCTGAATGCCATGACTTATCCGGATAAAACCTGCTATCCTGTAGCAAGCTGTAATGATCAGGATTTCCAGAATCTGATGCATGTTTATCTGGATGCGGTCTTCTATCCGAATATTTATAAGAGAGAAGAGATTTTCCGTCAGGAAGGCTGGAACTATCATCTGGAACAGCCGGAAGGACCTCTGAAATATAATGGTGTTGTATACAATGAGATGAAGGGGGCATTTTCTTCTCCGGATGAGGTTCTGGAGCGTGAGATCATGAACCACCTTTTTCCTGATACCACTTATGGCTGTGAATCAGGCGGTGATCCGAAAAATATTCCGGATCTTACCTATGAGAACTTCCTGAATTTCCACAAAACCTATTATCATCCGTCCAACAGCTATATTTATCTTTATGGAAATATGGATATGGAGGAGAAGCTTAACTTCCTTGATGAGCATTATCTGTCTCATTTTGAATACCTGGATGTGGATTCTGTGATCCGGGAGCAGAGGGCATTTGACGAATGCAGGGATGTGACGCTGGAGTATCCCATCGCAGAGAATGAGGGAGAAGAGGATAATACCTATCTTTCTTATAATATGATCGCCGGAAATGCCGGGGACAGCCAGATGGCAATGGCATTTGAAGTCCTTGACTATGCTCTTTTAAGTGCACCGGGAGCACCGCTGAAACAGGCGCTTCTGGATGCAAAGCTGGGAAAGGATGTCTATGGCTCTTATGATGACGGAATTCTCCAGCCATATTTTACAGTGATTGCAAAAGGCTCCAATCCTGACAGAAAAGAAGAGTTCGTATCTGTGATCAGACAGGTGCTTGGAGATATTGTTAAGAATGGAATTGATAAAAAAGCAGTGGAAGCGGGAATCAATTACTTTGAATTCCGCTATCGTGAGGCAGACTTCTCCTCCTATCCAAAGGGACTGATGTACAGCCTTGATATTCTGGGAGACTGGCTGTATGAGAGTAAAGCTCCTTTTGCACAGGTGCAGATGCTTAAGGTATTTGAGAACCTGAAAAAAGCAGTAAATGAGGGATATTTTGAAGCACTGATCCGCAGATATCTTCTTGAGAATCCTCATGGCTGTATTCTTACTCTTGTGCCGAAGAAGGGACTGGCAGCTCAGCGTGAGAAAGAGCTGGAAGAGAAACTGGAAGCATACAGAAGCAGTCTTTCTGAAGAAGAATTGAATACAATGGTCGAGAAGACCAAAGCACTGGAAGCATACCAGGAATCTGATGAGGATCCGGAAGCACTGGAATGTATTCCTATGTTAAAGAGAAGTGATATTAAGAAAGAGGCCGGAAATTTTGTAAATGAAGAATTATCTGTAGATGACAGCCTGTTCCTTTATCATGAGGTATGCACAAATGGTATCGGATATGTAGATCTGATGTTTAAGACTGACAGCATTGCACCGGAACAGATTCCTTATCTGGGACTGTTGAAATCTGTGCTTGGATATGTGGATACAAAGGATCACACATATGGAGAACTGTTTAATGAGATCAATGCCAATACAGGTGGCATCAATTGTGGAGTAGAGGTTTTTGACAGAGCTGATTCAACAGAAGAGTTTCAGGCTATGTTCTCTGTAAGGGGTAAGGCGCTCTATACAAAACTGGATTTCCTTTTCAAAATGATCCAGGAAATCCTGAACAGTTCAAAACTGGAAGATACCAAACGTCTCTATGAGATCATTGCGTCTGTGAAATCCCGTGCTCAGGTAAATCTGACCGGTGCAGGACATTCCACTGCTGTGCTGAGAGCAACAGCATATTCTTCACCTATGGCTGCATTCCAGGATGAGATGGCAGGAATCGGATATTATCAGTTTATCGAGAAGCTGGAGAAAGATTTTGATCAGAGAAAAGAAGAAACAGTAGAAGAACTTCGCAGACTGATGAAGGAGATCCTTCGTCCTGAGAACTTTATGATCAGCTATACAGGAGAGAAGGAATCACTGGAAACTGTTAAGAAACTGGCACTTTCTGTAAAAGAGGGACTTTGCACAGAACCTGTGGAGAGATCACAGGACAAACTGACCTGTACAAAGAAGAATGAAGGCTTTAAGACCTCAGGACAGGTCCAGTATGTGGCCCAGACCGGTAACTTTAAGAAAAAAGGTCTGGAATATACAGGTGCACTGGAAATTCTGAAAGTTATTTTAAGTTATGATTATCTGTGGATCAATCTGCGTGTAAAAGGCGGCGCATATGGCTGTATGAGCGGATTTAAGAGAAATGGAGAAAGCTATCTGGTGTCCTATCGTGATCCTCATCTGAAACGTACGCTGGATGTATATAAGGGAATTCCGGAGTATATCCGAGGCTTCCAGGCGGATGAAAGAGAGATGACAAAATATATCATCGGTACTATCAGTGGCAAGGATGTGCCAAAAACACCTCAGATGAAGGGCTCTGTTTCAAAGACAGCCTATTTCTGCGGTGTGACAGAAGAGATGATCCAGAAAGAGAGAGATCAGATCCTGAATGCATCTGTGGAGGATATCCATGGGCTGGCTGAGATCATTGAGGCAGTTCTGGCAGCAGACCAGATCTGCGTTGTAGGAAGTGAGAGCAAGGTATCTGAGGCTTCTGATGTGCTGATGGAAGTGAAATCACTGATCAACTGCTGAGAGTAAACATGATATTATGTTGCAGATATAGATGAAAAGTAATAATTTATAAGGAAAAGAACAAAATGAACGAAAATTTTAAATCCGGATTTGTAGCGATCATCGGTCGTCCAAATGTAGGAAAGTCTACTCTGATGAACCATCTGATCGGTCAGAAGATCGCCATTACATCCAAGAAACCACAGACAACCAGAAACCGTATCCAGACAGTCTATACCTGTGATGAGGGACAGATCGTATTCCTTGATACTCCGGGTATCCATAAAGCAAAAAACAAGCTGGGAGAATATATGGTCCAGGTGGCAGAACGAACACTGAAGGAAGTGGATGCCATTATGTGGCTGGTGGAGCCAAGTACCTTTATCGGAGCAGGGGAGAGACATATAGCAGAACAGCTTCAGGGAATCGGAGTGCCTGTGATCCTGATCATCAATAAGATCGATACTGTATCTAAAGAGGAAATACTTCCTGCTATTGATACCTACCGTAAGGTATGCGATTTTGCAGAAATCATTCCATGTTCCGCACTGCGGGGACAGAATACCCAGGATATTATTGGCTGTATCCTGAAATATCTTCCATATGGACCAATGTTTTATGATGAGGATACGGTCACAGATCAGCCTCAGCGCCAGATCGTGGCTGAAGTCATCCGAGAGAAGGCTCTTCATGCTCTGGATGCAGAGATCCCCCATGGGATCGCAGTTGCCATTGATCAGATGAAAACACGTCCCGGAAAAAATCCAATCGTGGATATTGATGCGACTATTATCTGTGAGAGAGAGTCTCATAAGGGAATCATCATCGGCAAACAGGGGGCCATGCTGAAAAAAATCGGAAGCAATGCAAGATATGAGATTGAGCGAATGCTGGAATCAAAGGTTAATCTGAAGCTTTGGGTAAAGGTAAAAAAGGACTGGAGGGACAGCGATTTCCTTATCAAGAACTTCGGATATGACAAAAAAGAAATCTGAGAATATGTAAGGATAAATCAATGAGTGATCTGATAACTGTGCAGGGAGTGGTACTTTCAGCCATGCCTGTGGGAGAATATGATAAGCGGATTGTTCTTCTCACAAGAGAGAGAGGAAAAATTTCTGCTTTTGCAAAAGGTGCACGCCGCCCGAACAGCCCTTTTCTGGCAGCTACAACGCCCTTTGTTTTTGGTATTTTTACTCTTTATGAGGGCAGGACAAGCTACAATCTGAATCAGGTATCTATCACTCATCATTTTGCAGAACTGGCAGAAAAACAGCCGGGTATCTATTATGGTTTCTATTTTCTGGAGCTGGCAGACTATTTTGGACAGGAAGGAACCGATGAGAAGGATGCCATGAATCTGCTGTATGTGACGGTGAAAGCTCTTTTGAATCCACATATTGAGGACCGGCTGATTCGCTGTATTTTTGAATTGAGGATGATGGTTATTCAGGGAATTGGTCCCTCTCTTTTTAACTGTACAGGCTGTGGAAAACAGCCTGGAGAAGAAGAGAAACTTTTCTTTTCTCAGGAGGCACATGGGATATTGTGCAAGGAATGTCTGAGAAAGGTGAAAGATGGGGGAAGAATCTCTCAGTCAGCCCTTTATGTCATGCGGTATGCTGCAGTGGCAGACCTGGGAAAACTCTACACCTTCACTGTGAAGGAGGAAGTACTGGCGGAATTAGAGCGTTTCATACATAAATATATAGCGAAAAATACAGATAAAAAGTTCAAAAGCCTTGAAATTCTGGAAATAATGAGTTGAGAAACCTTGCAAAAGAAAAGAGATACAGCTATAATAGCGTTAGTCATATAAATAAAAGACGAGGAGAATAGTCATGGAAAAAACAATGGACAAAATCATTGCTCTGGCAAAAGCAAGAGGATTTGTTTACCCGGGTTCCGAAATTTATGGTGGTCTTGCAAATACATGGGACTATGGTAATCTGGGCGTAGAGTTAAAAAATAATGTAAAGCGTGCATGGTGGCAGAAATTTATTCAGGAATCCCCATACAATGTAGGTGTTGACTGTGCAATCCTGATGAACCCACAGACATGGGTGGCTTCCGGACATCTGGGAAGCTTCTCTGACCCGCTGATGGACTGTAAGGAATGTCATGAGCGTTTCCGCGCAGATAAGATCATTGAGGACTTCAGCCAGGAGAATGGTATTGAACTTGAGAGCTCTGTAGACGGATGGTCTCAGGAAGAGATGATGAACTTTATCAAAGACCACAATGTACCATGCCCTACATGCGGCAAACATAACTTTACAGATATCCGTCAGTTTAACCTGATGTTCAAGACATTCCAGGGTGTTACAGAGGATGCCAAGAATACAGTATACTTAAGACCTGAGACAGCACAGGGTATTTTCGTAAACTTCAAAAATGTTCAGAGAACATCCCGTAAGAAAATTCCGTTTGGTATCGGTCAGATCGGTAAATCTTTCCGTAACGAGATCACACCGGGTAACTTTACATTCCGTACACGTGAGTTCGAGCAGATGGAGCTTGAATTCTTCTGTGAGCCGGATACAGACCTTGAGTGGTTTGCATACTGGAAGAGCTTCTGCCTGAACTGGTTACATTCTCTTGGATTGAAAGATGAAGAAGTTCGTTACCGTGACCATGATGCTGAAGAGTTAAGCTTCTACAGCAAGGCTACTACAGACGTTGAGTTCCTGTTCCCATTTGGATGGGGCGAGCTGTGGGGAATCGCTGACAGAACTGATTATGATCTGACACAGCATCAGAATGTATCCGGACAGGATCTGACATACTTTGATGATGAGAAAAAACAGAAATATATCCCATATGTAATCGAGCCGTCACTGGGTGCTGACCGTGTGGTACTTGCATTCCTGTGCAGCGCATATGATGAGGAAGTTCTGGATGCAGAGAAGAATGACGTTCGTACTGTCCTTCATTTCCATCCGGCACTTGCACCTGTTAAAATCGGTGTGCTTCCTCTTTCCAAGAAGCTTAATGAGGGCGCAGAGAAGATTTATCAGCAGTTAAGCAAAAAATATAACTGTGAATATGATGACCGTGGAAATATCGGTAAACGTTACAGAAGACAGGATGAGATCGGTACTCCGTTCTGTGTAACTTATGACTTTGAGTCCGAAAATGACGGAGCAGTTACAATTCGCGACCGTGATACTATGGAGCAGGTTCGTGTGAAGATCGATGAACTGGATGCATATTTTGCGGATAAATTTACATTTTAACTGAATAAACTGCAAAGCAGTTATTCGGTTATATGAGCAAACAACAAAGAGGATGATTATATCCGCCTGACTGAAAAAACAGCAAAGGAGCTGTATCGGATGGGAATCCGGGTACTCTTTTGCTGTTTTTTATTACAAAATACAGATTATAAAAATTCGACATCAAAAGTTATCAAAATAATTTTTACTTGTGTAAATATTCATTTTTTAGTATAATGTGCGATAATAACATGAAAAGGAGGCAATAAAAATGAGCGAAAAGAAAAAGAGTGGCGGAGCCTTACTTGGCGCAGCGTTTCTGATGGCCACATCTGCAATCGGACCAGGATTCCTGACACAGACAGCAACCTTTACCGGACAGTATCAGGAAAGTTTTGGATTTGTTATCCTGGTTTCCGTAATCCTTGCAGCCATTGCACAGCTGAATATCTGGCGTGTGCTTTGTGTGACCGGACTTCGTGGACAGGATGTTTCCAATAAGGTACTTCCTGGACTGGGATATCTGGTATCTATACTGATTGTATTCGGTGGTCTGGTATTTAATATCGGAAACGTAGGTGGCGGAGCACTTGGTTTTAACACATTGTTTGGAATACCTACCAAAGTTGGTTACATACTGGCAGGTCTTTTGGCAATCCTGGTGTTTGTGCTGAAAAATGCTAAAAGTGCCATGGATACTATTACCAAGGTACTGGGTGCCATTATGATTATCGTAATCTTTGTTGTGATCATTGTGGTAAAACCACCGGTAGGAAGTGCATTGAAGAATACATTTGTACCAGAAGCCGGTGCCACAAATCTGATTCCTGCAATCCTTACACTTCTGGGAGGCACTGTTGGAGGATATATCACTTTCTCAGGTGCACACCGTCTGATCGATGCAGGAATTACAGGCGAGAAGAACCTGAAAGAGATCAATAAGAGTTCTGTTATGGGTATGATCATTGCCACTATTGTACGTATTTTCCTGTTCCTGGCTGTTCTGGGTGTTGTTGTCAAGGGTGTAACACTGGATGCTGCAAATCCTGCAGCAGATGCCTTTAAGCAGGGGGCTGGTGAAATCGGATACCGGTTTGCAGGTCTGGTTCTTCTGTGCGCAGCCATCACATCCATCATTGGTGCGGCTTATACTTCTGTTTCCTTCCTTAAGACTTTCAGTAAGTCTATTGAAGAAAATGAAAATAAAGTGATCATCGGATTTATCGTTATTTCCACAGCAATCATGTTTATTCTTGGCAATCCGGCAGTGCTTCTTGTGCTTGCAGGTGCTGTGAATGGTCTGATCCTTCCGATCACACTGGCGATCTGCCTGATTGCTGCACATAAGAAATCCATTATGGGAGAGAATTATCATCACCCGGTAGTGCTTACCATTCTTGGAGTGATCGTGGTAATTCTTACAGCATACCTCGGTGTGACTACATTTGTATCTAAGATCGGTACATTGTTATAATTGAGGAAAATGTATCCGGTTTTCTGACTGGAGAGTATATCAAAAAGGTGTGATCGTCCAGGTTACACCTTTTTGGTTCATTAACAGCTATAAAAACACATGGCAAAAAAAGATTAAGAAAAGAGGAGCAGATTATGCCGGACATTAGAATTTTAACAGAAGGTGATTCTTCTGTTCTGATTGAATTTGGCAAAGAGATCAGTCCGGAGATCAACCGGAAGATCACTGCCACTGTACAGTTTATGAAAGAACAGCATATAGAGGGAGTTGTAGATATGATCCCTGCGTTCTGTTCTCTATTGGTTAATTATGACCCGCGTGTGATTTCCTACGATGACCTGAAAAAAAGACTGGAAATTCTGTTAAAGATGGAAGTTGCAGCAGGAAAAGAACGCAAAAAGATTTATGAGATCCCTGTATGTTATGGAGGAGAGTACGGACCGGATATTGAGAATATTGCAGAACATGCCGGACTTTCCGTAGAAGAAGTGATAAAGATTCATTCTTCCAGAGATTACCTGATCTATATGCTTGGTTTCCTGCCGGGATTCTGTTATCTTGGAGGACTGGATGAAAGGATCCATACACCACGCCTTGCAAATCCGAGAATTAAGATCAATGCAGGAAGTGTAGGAATAGGCGGTTCTCAGACCGGGATTTATCCCCTGGATTCTCCGGGAGGATGGCAGCTGATGGGAATGACACCTGTAAAAACCTATGATCCGGACCGCAACATCCCGATTCTGGTAGAGGCAGGAGATTATATCCGTTTTGTACCGATCGATGAAGAGGAGTACAAACGGATCAGAGAATTAGTAGAACGTGGCGAATACCAGTGCACCGTTCATGAGGAGGCATAAAATGGGAATTCGTATATTAAAAGGCGGAATGATGACAACGGTTCAGGATCTGGGACGTTATGGATATCAGAGTCAGGGATTCAGTGTAGCAGGAGTCATGGATGTCCGTTCATTCAAAATAGCCAATCTTCTTCTGGATAATCCGGAGAATGAGGCAGTATTGGAGATAACGCTGATAGGCCCAACCCTTGAATTTACATCAGCTACTATCATTGCAATCACAGGCGGAGATTTCCAGCCAACCATTAATGGAGAGCCGGCTCCCATGTATACAGCCCTGTATATAAATAAGGGAGATGTACTGAAATTTGGAAGCGCCAGAACGGGAAGCAGAGGTTATATTGCTTTTTCCAGTTATCTGGATATTCCGGTAGTGATGGGAAGTCGATGCACCAATTTAAAGAGTGGTCTGGGCGGATTTAAGGGAAGAAAACTGGAAGCGGACGATTATATCGGATTTCGTATTAAGAGACGTTATCTGCCGTTTTTCCTTTCCCGAAAGCTTGATATGGATGAGTTTGATCAGACAGAAGCAACACTGCGGGTAGTAATGGGACCGCAGGATGGTATGTTCAGCAAACAGGGCATCCAGACTTTCCTGGGCAGTGAGTATACAGTGACAAATGAATTTGACCGTATGGGCTGCAGGCTGGAGGGACCGTTTATTGCTCCTAAGGAGACTTCGGATATTATCTCCGACGGAATCGCATTTGGGGCTATACAGGTACCTTCCCATGGTAAACCTATCATTCTGCTGGCTGACCGTCAGACAACGGGCGGTTATGGGAAAATTGCCACAGTGGCATCTGTGGATATTCCCAAGCTGGTACAGAGAAAAACAGATGATAAGATACATTTCAAAGCAATTACCGTACAGGAGGCTCAGGCTCTTTATGTTGAGGAAATGAAAGAACTTGACGGACTGAGAAAGATCATTCATCAGCCATGTAAAGAGGTTCTGGATTGCCGTCTGGTGGCAAAGAGACTGCGCAAGCTGTTTGAAGAATAACCGTAAAAATAATATAAAATAGACAGAAAGGATAATGTTCGATGGATTTAGAGAAGATTGAAGGACTGGTAAAGATTATTGAGGATTCATCCCTTAATGAATTCACATATAAGGACAAGGATGTAAAGATTACAATGAGCAAGCTGGATCATCCTCCTGTAGTTGCAGCGGGAGTTCCTGTGGCTGCATCTGCACCTGTGAATACAATTGTGGAAAAAGCAGAGGAAGAAGAGGAAAGTCTGTTTATCACTTCTCCTATCGTAGGAACCTTCTATTCTGCAGCTGCTCCGGATGTACCTGCTTTTGTAAAGGTGGGAGATCAGGTAAAAGCAGGACAGACAGTGTGTATTCTGGAAGCTATGAAGCTTATGAATGAGATCCAGAGTGACTATGACTGTGAGATTGAAGCAGTTCTGGTAAGTAATGAACAGAAAGTAGAATATGGACAGCCTCTGTTCCGTGTTAAGAGACTGTAGGATAAGGAGGCTTTCATATTGTTTAATAAAATTTTGATCGCCAACCGTGGGGAGATTGCAGTTCGGATCATACGTGCCTGCAGGAATCTGGGGATCCGAAGTGTAGCTGTTTATTCAAAAGAAGATGCTAAGAGCCTTCATGTACAGCTGGCAGACCAGCGTATCTGTATTGGAGAAGGTCCTGCCAGAAACAGCTACCTGAACATGGACCGGATCATTGCTGCAGCAGAAAATATGGGAGCAGATGCTATCCATCCCGGTTTTGGCTTTCTTTCAGAAAACAGTGAGTTTGTCCGCAAATGCAAAGAAAACGGAATTACCTTTATCGGACCGGATGCGGATGTGATCGATAAGATGGGAAATAAATCCCATGCCCGTAAAACCATGATGGATGCCGGTGTACCGGTTGTACCGGGAACAAAGGAACCTGTATACGATGCAGAAACAGGTAAAAAACTGGCTGAAGAGATTGGATATCCGGTTATGATCAAGGCTTCCTCAGGCGGTGGTGGCAAGGGAATGCGTGTGGCTGCCAATGAGGATGAATTTGAATTTCAGTTTAATATGGCACAGAGAGAATCAGCCAATGCTTTTGGGGATGATACCATGTACATTGAACGTTTTGTAGAAAATCCCCGCCATGTGGAGATCCAGATTATGGCAGACAGTCATGGAAATGTGGTGGCACTGGGAGAACGTGACTGTTCGGTACAGAGAAATCATCAGAAGCTGATTGAGGAATCCCCTTCCCCTGCCATTGATGAAGAAACTCGCAGGAAAATGAATGAATATGCAGTTCTTGCTGCGAAAACAGTAGGTTATACCAATGCAGGAACGATTGAATTTATCGTAGACCCCAAAGGCAACTTCTATTTCATGGAAATGAATACCAGAATCCAGGTGGAGCATGGAGTAACAGAGATGGTTACAGGCACAGATCTGATCATTGAGCAGATTCGTGTGGCTATGGGAGAGGAGTTAAGCTTTAAACAGGAAGATATCCGGATTAAAGGACATGCTATTGAATGCCGTATCAACGCAGAGATTCCTGAGAAAAATTTCATGCCAAGTCCCGGAGTAGTACAGCATATGCATCTTCCGGCAGGCAACGGAGTCCGGGTGGATACTGCCCTTTATACAGGCTACAAGATTCCGTCAGAGTATGATTCCATGATTGCGAAGGTAATCGTTCATGCACCTGATAGAGAGGCTGCCCTGCAGAAAATGCGCTCTGCGCTGGATGAGATGGTGGTCATGGGTGTGGAGACAAACCTTGATTTCCAGTATCAGATTATGAAGAATCAGGTATTCTGCGACGGAAAGGCAGATACGGGATTTATAGAAAATGTGCTGAAAATCAAAGGATGATAAATAAAAAAGAGGTAAGATGAATGTATACAGTAGATTTAAACAGTGACCTGGGAGAGAGCTTTGGAAACTATAAAATCGGTAATGATGATAAGGTCATTCCGCTGATCTCCTCTGCAAATGTAGCCTGCGGTTATCATGCTTCAGATCCGGTAGTTATGGGAAATACGCTGGCAATGGCAAAGGAAGCGGGAATTCGTATAGGAGCACATCCGGGTTTTCCTGATCTGATGGGCTTCGGAAGAAGAAATCTGAGTGTTTCCCCTGCAGAGGCAAAAGCATATGTGCTTTATCAGCTGGGTGCACTGGATGCATTCTGCAGAGTAACCGGTGTAAAAATGCAGCATGTAAAGCCTCATGGAGCCTTATATAATATGGCTGCAGAGGACTATGCCCTTTCTACTGCGATCTGTGAGGCAATCAAAGAATTTGACAGCAGTCTGATCGTACTTGCTCTTTCCGGCGGACAGCTGGCAAAGGCTGCTCAGGATATGGGCCTGCGTACAGCTATGGAGGTTTTTGCAGACCGCGCCTATGAAGAAGATGGTACTCTGGTAAACAGACGTAAGGAAGGCGCTGTGATCACTGATGAAAATGAGGCTATTGTCAGGGTGATCCGTATGGTCAAAGAGAAAAAGATTACTGCAATTACAGGAAAAGATATTGATATTCAGGCAGATTCTGTCTGCGTTCATGGAGACGGAGCCAAGGCTCTGGCGTTTGTGGAAAAAATCAGAGAGGCTTTTGCAAAAGAAGGAATCCAGATCCGTTCTCTGGATGAGTTTGTAAAATAAAAGAAATTTAGAAACAACTATTAAAAGGACTGAAGTAAAGAGGCTGTGGCACAGATTTTCTGATTGCCACAGCCTTATTGCTGTTTTACAGCTGGCAGCGGTCCTTCTACTGATGCTTCAGATTCAACCCCTGCTGTTTTGCAAGTGAAGTGATAATCTCAATGCAGTTATCGTATCCAAGGGTTCCGGTATCCAGACACAGGTCATAATCGTGATAAGTGCCAAGTTCATGTTTTGTATAGGTTTTGAAATAGGTTTCACGCAGGTTGTCCATTTTTGTGAGATATTTTCTGGGATCTTCCTTTCCGTTTAAGCCTAATTTCTGAATATGTTCTGTGCGGAGATTCACATCTGCATGAAGGAAAATATCCAGACTAGGAATACCGGCATTTCGCAGAATAAGATTGGAACAGCGGCCGATAATAATACAGTCCTGTTCTGCTGCGAACTGAAGGATCAGCTCTTTCTGAGCCTGGTAAATAGCATCATGGGAACTGAAATAGCCTGCAGAGTTATTCAGAATGTTGTCCAGAAGTCTGGCGCTGCGGCTCAGATTTTCACCCTCACGATCAATATCCTCCTGGGAATATCCGCTTCTGGCAGCAGCCTGTTTTGCGAAATCCCGATCGTAATATGGGATACCAAGCCTTTCTGAAACTACTCTTGCAATACTGTGTCCCCCGGCACCAAACTCCCGGCTGATTGTGATGACAGGGTATTTTCTTTCGGACATAATAGATACCTCCATTGGGTTGTTATTTATTTTGTTATCCATGTTTTTCCTTTATTGTAACGTTTTTTGTAAGATTATTCAATAAAGATTATCATTTTTGAAAAAATATGTTATAATTCAAAATATTATGTACCTGAAGGAGATGGATTTATGAGAAACAAAGAGCTTTTCAGAGGCAGGAGAAAAACTGGCAGGCTTGTTGGCCTTGTTTTGACTCTTGCGCTTGCAGTCAGCCTTCTGAGTGGCTGCGGACAAAGTAAAGAACGTCTGACGTTCGGTACCGGCGGTACGGCGGGAACGTATTATTCCTACGGTGGTGTGCTGGCCCAGTATATTACCAATAATACAAATGTAAAGGTTACAGCGGTTTCTACAGGTGGTTCCAAAGCGAACCTGCAGTCAGTACAGGACGGAGATTTTCAGCTTGGATTTGTCCAGTCAGATGTAATGGCCTATGCATGGGACGGTGTAAGAGCATTTGAACAGGACGGTGCAACCCATGATTTCAGGACTCTGGGCGGCCTGTATGCAGAGACTGTCCAGCTGTTTACCATGGATCCTGACATTAAGACAGTGGAAGATCTGAAGGGCAAGAGCGTATCTATCGGTGCGGCAAACTCCGGTGTATATTTCAATGCTCTGGATGTTTTAAATGCAGGCGGCATTACCCTGGATGATATCCATCCCCAGTATCTGTCTTTTGAGGACAGCAAGGAATCTTTGAAGGATGGGAAAATTGATGCTGCGTTTATTGTTGCAGGTGCACCTACAACAGCTATCACAGAGCTTGCAACTACCAATGGTGTCTATATGATCAATATTAATGGCGCGATCAGGGATTCAATTTTGAGTGACTGTCCATATTATACATCCTACCAGATTCCGGCAGGAACCTATCCGGGACAGGATGAGCCTGTAGAAACCATCACAGTCAAGGCGACGATCGTAGTGTCCGAATCTCTGGATGAGGATACAGTTTATGATATGACTGCGGCAATTTTTGACCATGCAGATGAGATTTCTGCTGAGAATGCAAAAGGAGCGGAGCTTTCTCTGGAAAATGCTACTTCCGGTATGACCATTCCTTTCCATAAGGGTGCGGCGCGTTATTATGCAGAGCATGGAATTACAGTGGATACGAAAGGGGAATAGTCAGGATGAAAGACAATAAGATAAAAAAAGCAAACACATCACCGGAAGGGCAGGCTGGTTCTGAGAACATGAGCACAGCAGATGTAGATGCAGTAATGAAGAAATATGACCGCGAATCAAACGTTCGTGTGTGGACTGGTAAATATAAGCTGGCTGTACGTGGCCTGCTGGTTGCCTTTTCTCTGTGGTGTATCTATGTTACCTTATTTGCCACATTCCTGGAGGAAATCCGACTGACTTCTTTTCTGGGGCTGATCATTCTTATCGGATTTCTTACCTATCCGGCGAAAAAAGGAGATATCAGAGAAAACTACATGCCGATTGGCGACATTATTTTTATGATCGCAGGCACAGGAGCTTTTCTGTATTTTACTTTTTCTGCAAATCAGATCATCAATCAGGGTACCAGATTTGCCCCTTATCAGATTGTGATCGGTATTATCGGTATTGCTGCACTGATCGAGCTTACCAGACGATGCGTGGGCCTGCCGATCCTGTTTGTGGCAGGTTTTTTTCTGATTTATGCACTGGCTGTAGGGCTTACCAATCCGGCATTTTTGGGAAGAGTGAAATTCCTGGTGCGGAATCTTTTCTACACAAAAGAGGGTATTTTCTCCACACCTGTAAATGTATGCTCTAAATATATTGTGGTATTTATTATTTTCGGTGCGTTTCTGGAGAGAACAGGAATCTCCAACTTCTTTATTCAGCTGGCTAACTGCATTGCAGGAAAATATGCAGGTGGACCGGCAAAGGTAGCGGTTATCAGTTCTGCACTCTGTGGAATGGTATCCGGTTCCTCTGTAGGTAACACAGTAACAACTGGTTCTGTTACAATCCCGATGATGAAGGACACAGGCTACAAACCGGAATTTGCCGGAGCAGTAGAAGCTGCTTCTTCCACAGGTGGACAGATCATGCCTCCGATCATGGGAGCTGCCGCATTCCTTATGGCAGATTTTGTGGGTGTACCGTACTCCAACATTATTGTCAGGGCGATTCTGCCGGCATTGTTGTACTTTACAGGAATCTTTATTTCTGTACATCTGGAAGCAAAGAAATTAGGACTTTCCGGAATTCCGAAGGAAAAACTTCCGGTATTTAAGCTTCTGATCCGTAAAATCTATCTGTTATTACCTCTGGTCATGCTGGTAATCTGGGTGTCCGGAAACTATATGACCATGCAGAAGGCTGCCAGCTATGCAATCGTTCTTTCTGTTATCGTAAGTCTTTTTGACAAAGAAAACAGAATCAGTGTTACCAAATGTATTGATGCGCTGGAAGCAGGAGGAAGAGGTGTTATCTCCGTAGCAGTAGCCTGCGGTGTTGCAGGAATCATTTCCGGTTCCATCACCATGACAGGACTTGCCAATGACCTGATCAACGGAATCATCAGTGTTGCAAACGGAAAACTGATCATTGCACTGCTTCTGACTATGCTGTGCTGTATCGTACTTGGTATGGGTGTACCTACCACTGCCAATTACTGTATCATGGCAGCAACCTGTGCTCCGATTCTGGTACGTATGGGAGTACCTACACTGGCAGCTCATTTCTTTGTATTTTACTTTGGTATTGTTGCAGATATCACACCGCCGGTAGCGCTGGCTGCCTACGCGGGTTCAGCCATAGCGAAGGCCAATCCGATGAAGACTGCATTTACAGCCTCCAAGCTGGCTATCGCAGTATTCATCGTACCTTATGTATTCTGCTTCAATCCGGCAATGCTGCTGATCGATACCACACCGCTTAAGGTTGTTCAGATCTTTATCACCTCGCTGATCGGTGTGTTTGGACTGTCATCCTCACTGGAAGGCTTCCTGTCAGTGAAAATGTCTGTGCCGGTTCGTGTCTTAATGGCCGCAGGCGGACTGATGCTGATTGATCCGTCACTGATGACTGATGTTGTGGGAATACTTCTGATTGTGGGATGCTGCGTATGGCAGACAGCGCAGAAGAAGAAAACTGTATAGAGAAGAATAGAAAATCCGGCAAAACACCAGGCTTTTGAGTGTTTTGCCGGATTTTTTCAGAAATCCAGTTCTTTCAGATAACGTCCAAGCGCATCCTGCCAGGTTGGAAGTGGAGTGAATCCATTGGCTGTCAGTTTGCTCTTATCCAGACGGCTGTTGAATGGTCTGGCTGCTTTGGAAGCACCATATTCAGCAGTTGTGACAGAATTTACAGTCATGTTCTCCGGGAGATATTCCGGATGTCCCATGGCTGCAGCCTGGCGGAAGATTTCTTTTGTGAAATCATACCAGCTAATATATCCGCCCTCGTTGGTTGCGTGGTAATAGCCGTATTTCTCTGTTTCGATCATATCTACCAGTAGTCTTGCCAGATCATAAGTATAAGTAGGTGTGCCGATCTGATCATTTACAACTGATAGTGTGTCGTGAGTTTTTCCAAGGTTGATCATGGTCTTGATAAAGTTCTTACCGTTTTTGCCAAATACCCATGCAATACGGACGATAAAGAATTTATCAACAGTACCGGATACGGCGAGTTCACCGTCCAGCTTCGTCTGTCCATAGACATTTAATGGCTTGTAATCTTTGCAGTCTGGTTCCCATGGTGTGGTTCCCTGACCGTCGAAAACATAGTCGGTAGAAAGATACAGCATCTTGATGTTGAGCTCTTTGCAGACATCAGCGATATTCTGGGTTCCGGTTACGTTTACCAGACGAACTTTTGGCTGATTTTCTTCATCTTCAGCAGCATCTACAGCTGTCCATGCGGCACAGTGGATCACTGCGTCAACTTTTGCTTCTTTGATTACTTTTTCTACAGAAGTTTTGTCTGTGATATCCATCTGGACATAAGGCATGGTTGTGACAGCAGTGCCGTCTGCGATTCCGCTGTAGGAGGGAGCAATGTCACTTCCTACACCTTCATAACCGCGTTTTGCAAGTTCGTTCATAACATCATGTCCAAGCTGACCGCCTACACCTGTTACAAAAACTCTCATAATTTATGCCTCCCCGCGGTTTGCGTACATTTTCTCATAATAGTTCTGATATTCACCGGAGATGATGGTTTCCCACCATTCTTTGTTATCCAGATACCATTTGATGGTCTTTTTGATACCGTCTGCAAATTTTGTTTCCGGTAACCAGCCAAGTTCGTTGTGGATCTTGGTGGGGTCGATGGCATAGCGCATATCATGACCTTTACGGTCTGCTACATAGGTGATCAGACTTTCAGGCTTGCCAAGCTCTTTACAGATAATCTTAACAATATCAATGTTTGTCATTTCGTTGTGACCACCTACATTGTAAACTTCCCCTACACGTCCTTTGTGGATGATCAGGTCAATGGCGCGGCAGTGATCCTCTACATACAGCCAGTCACGTACATTTTCACCTTTTCCGTAAACAGGGAGAGGCTTGTCATTTAAGGCATTGGCGATCATTAACGGAATCAGTTTTTCCGGGAAATGGTATGGGCCGTAGTTGTTGGAGCAGCGGCTGATGGTTACAGGCAGTCCGTAGGTTCTGTGGTAAGCCAGTACCAGAAGGTCTGCAGAAGCCTTGGAAGAGCTGTAAGGGCTGCTTGTGTGGATCGGAGTTTCCTCTGTGAAGAACAGGTCAGGTCTGTCTAATGGAAGATCTCCGTAAACTTCATCAGTGGATACCTGATGATAACGTTTGATTCCGTATTTGCGGCATGCGTCCATAAGAACAGCAGTGCCGATAATATTTGTGGTAAGGAACACTTCCGGATTTTCGATAGAACGGTCTACATGGCTCTCAGCTGCAAAGTTAACAACCATATCAGGATGTTCTTCCTCAAAAAGCTTGTAAACTGCTTCACGGTCTGTGATGCTTTCCTTTACAAAACGGAAGTTAGGGTTGTCCATAACAGGTGCAAGAGTGGAAAGGTTTCCTGCATAAGTCAGACAGTCCAGACAGATGATGCGATAGTCCGGGTATTTTTTTAACATGTGAAAAATAAAGTTGCTTCCGATAAATCCGGCACCGCCGGTTACGATAATATTCATTATGGTTCTCCTTTTTTATTATATATATTTAAGTATCTTAATGAAGAATATCCAGATATTTTCCATCCAGAACGTCTTTTAAATACTGGCCATACTGATTCTTCTTCAGTACCTCATAAACCTTCAGTACATCGTCTTTGGTGATCCAGCCGTTGAGATATGCAATCTCCT
Organism: Blautia sp. HCP3S3_C12; assembly: GCF_052064155.1. NCBI lineage: Bacteria > Bacillati > Bacillota > Clostridia > Lachnospirales > Lachnospiraceae > Blautia > Blautia sp. HCP3S3_C12. Next base: position 44,579 of record NZ_JBQHWC010000011.1, read on the forward strand.
CCAGACAGCCAATCTTGCGGTGCTGGTGGCTCTCCATTGTTTTTACAAAGTTGGTAGCTTCTACAAGACTTTCATGTGTACCGGTATCCAGCCATGTGAATCCCTGACCCAGAAGTTCTACATTTAATTCCCCTTTTTCCAGATAGATGCGGTTCAGGTCTGTGATCTCAAGTTCGCCTCTGGCGCTTGGTTTCAGGTTTTTGGCATATTCTACAACACGATTATCATAAAAATATAATCCTGTGACACAATAGTTGCTCTTCGGATGTTCCGGTTTCTCTTCAATAGAGATCGCTTTGCCTTCATGATCGAATTCTACAATACCGAATCTCTCCGGATCGTCTACATAATATCCGAAAACAGTAGCACCTTCTCCGGATTCTGCATTCTGTACTGCTGCTTTCAGTCGCTTTTTCAGACCATGTCCTGCAAAAATATTATCGCCAAGAACCATAGCAACGGTATCGTTTCCGATAAACTCCTCACCAATGATAAATGCCTGTGCAAGTCCGTCCGGGCTTGGCTGTACAGCGTAGGTAAGGTGAACACCAAACTGATGTCCGTCACCCAGAAGCTCCTCAAAACGAGGGGTATCCTGCGGAGTGGAGATGATCAGGATGTCACGGATCCCTGCGTTCATCAGTACAGACATTGGATAGTAGATCATTGGTTTATCATAGATGGGTAAAAGCTGTTTTGATGTTACCATTGTGAGCGGGTAAAGGCGTGTGCCGGAGCCGCCTGCTAAAATAATACCTTTCATGAGTATTCTCCTTTTTCCTTGTCAGTACAGCTGCTCATATACAGGACTGCACTGAATGTAGATAGCTTTCTGTGTTACCGGAGATTTCCAATCTTTCTCCGGTTTATGATAATTGTATTATAAAAGGTGACCTAGCGTCACCTTCAAGCACTTTTTACAAAAAAATTAAATTTTGGTTATTTTTCACAAAAAAAGATACCGGCATCCTTGGTAATGAAGAAACCATCTCTGGTCTTTCTTGATACAAAAGAGCGAAAATCCTTATATCTGTCCAGGAGATATTGATTTTGATTTCCGTGGCAGGAAAGAATATAGGAGATCAGAGGTTCTGCATCAGGAACCAGAAGGGAGTCCTCATAGTTTTTCCAGGAAATATGGGAAAAATAGGGAGATAAGATCTGCCTTCCGTTTTCTCTGCCAAAACGTTCATAAAGTTTGTCTGCAGATAGGACGATCCGGCTGTCAAAGTCCTGTACCAGCTGGCTGACTTCCTGCATGTGGCGGCTTCCATAAGTACTGCAGACGAATTTTCCGCCGGGAACAAGGACACGGTGGATTTCTCTGCATACTGCGGGAATATCTTCACAGTAGAAAAGTACATGATCAGCGATTACCAGATCGAAGCTGTTATTTTCGTAAGGGATTTCTGAACAGTCGAAAGCCTCAAAGGAGAAGCGGTTGTCTTTACGGCCCAGAGCACGTCTTGCGTCCCAAAGCATTCCGGAGGACAGGTCAGAAAGGGTGATAGAAATATTGGCTGGTAAAAGGGAACGGTTCTGTGTCCAAAGTGCTCCGTCACCACAGCCAAGCTCCAGGATTTTCATATGGGGACTAATCCGGCACTGTTCATAAACCCATGGAAACCAGCCTTGCTTATTTTGGGAATAGAGGCTGTGCAGATTAATACGGGAAGAAATATTGGAAGCATTCTGATATTGGTTTTTCATACTTTTTTCCATACCGGTCAGGTGAATCAGATCAAGCATCTGATTCCAGTCAATAATATGTCTGGAGCGGATTGCTTCTGTAGTGTCCTGGATTGCTTTTTCCACCAGCTGCATCTGTTCAATCCGGTCTCTGACCAGCTTCAGCTGAATATTCAGAGAATTTTCCATGAAATGATAATCTGTGTCATCAATGATCATTTCGCGGATATCGTCCAATGAAAAGCCCAGATATTTCAGCAACAGAATCTGTGAGAGTCTGGCAAAATCGCTGTCTGTGTAAAAACGGGCGCCTGATTCCGTTACAAAAGATGGTTTTAAAAGATCCTGTTTGTCATAATAACGTATGGTACGGAGCGTTACATGGGCCATACGTGCAAATTCACCGGAAGAGTAGTAACCCTTTTTTTTCATATTAAATCTGTTCCTTTCTGAGTTTTCCCTGATATCTACCAATTGCTCCGTTGCGAAGCAGCTTACACAATTCTCATTATAATATGAAATAATAATAAGGGCAATAATAAGACTGAAGTTGGAAAGCACTTGTTATTTCTAAAAAAATATGCTATGTTTAGTTAAAGATTTCCCGTTACTGTTCGCTTAGTTTTCAGTAACGATTTCACAAAAGAGTACGAATTCTGATCTGGCAGTTCTGCCGTAAATTTTCCAAAATACAATATAATGATACAGGATTAAAAAGTGAATGATCAATAAAGCAGGAGGAAATACATGAATTTATTTGATTTTACCTACTGTGGGGACTATAACCGGCAGATTATGAATCTTGCAGGGATTGTACCGGAGCGGTGGAGTTATTCCGGCACAGAAGATAATGGAATTCTGAAAGGATATCTGGAGCATACATTTAAACGACTTTATGAGGAGGGAAAAGTCTGGGAAAAGGAAAAATTTGCAATCTTTAATACAGGACTCTTTAATCATTATTATCAGCCAGTCTATGCTTTTTTTATTCCCAATCTGGTTCCGGACAGGCAGAGATGGTTTCTGGACGGCTTTTATACGGATTATTATTTAATGAAGGAAGGGATTACTGACCTGCCGCAGCGGGCATGTTATGTGAATGATCCTTCAGAACTGGTATTTGATACCAAGCTTCCCATTATACCCCAATATGATCATATTTTCGGGGATACAGACAATGCAGAGCGGCTTCCCACAGAGGTGCGGGAGAGTAGTATGCGTCTGCAGCTGTTTGACGGTGCACTGAAGCAGACCAGGAGAATGCTGGAAGCAGATTATAAAACTGCCATTCCCCAGTATTATAATCATTCCATACAGCTCCTGCTTCCTATCTGCCTGCGTCATCCCGGTAAACCAGACCTGGCTCTGGCCTGTATGAAAACCTCTGATGGAGGCAGATATCTGGGGAGAACCTGCCTGACTCTCAGAATGGCCTATCATAATGCCAGGCTTCTGGCAAGACAGGACAGGAGCTGGCTGTTACCGTCTTGACAGAAAAAAAGGCCTTTGCTATACTGTCATGCTGTAAAGGAAGCGTAAGAATTATGAGAAACAAATGTTTAGATGGTATGAAGGCAATTGCAGCATGTATGGTTATTTTTATCCATATTGACCTGCCCGGACAAACCGGTGTATTTATAGAAGCCTTGTCAAGATTTGCAGTTCCGTTTTTCTTTATGATATCCGGTTATTTCTGTTATTATAATGGAAAAGATGCTTCTGACAAAATCCCGGGAAAAATATTTCATATTGTAAAACTGATGATTTTTGCAATGGCTTTTTATTTTATCTGGGAAATCAGTAAAAGACTGGTAACAGGGGAAAATCTTTACAGATGGATCAGGGAAGTTACAGACAGACAGAATATTATGAGGCTGCTTTTGTATAACAGTACTTCTCCGCTGCGTGGACACTTGTGGTTTTTGCCGGCATTGATTTATTGTTATATGCTGGATTATTTGATAGAGAGATTTCATTTGCGTAAAATTGCATTTTTGTGTATCCCGATATTGTTGGGCGGACTCTTATGGAGAGGGTATTTCAGCAGTTTTTTTGGATATTCCTATCGTATTATGGAATACAGAAACTGGCTTTTTACAGGTATGTCCTTTTATCTTCTGGGTCAGATGTTCCATGAATATCTATATTGGTTTCGCAGAAAGATTGGTTATATTACTCTGATTTTGATAATGACAGTGGGTATTGGGATGACAATATGGGAATGCTCACAGTTTGGGGCAAAAGAAATATATGTAGGCTCTATTTTGATCTGTATCAGTATTTTTCTTCTGACTGTTCTCTGGGGAACCCGGATCCGGATGCCGGAGGTTTTGACTGCTGTAGGGGCAAAACTGGCTTTTCCGGTTTACCTTTTTCATCTGGCAGTGGGAGACATGATGCGGGTGTTGGCAGTTGCCGGGAATTTTGAGGATAATCTGGCTTATCTGTGGATTCGTCCTTTTGCTGTATGCGTGTTTACAATCGTGATGATTGCACTGGTTTATCGGGGCTGTTCATTCTGGAAAAAATATGATATAGTTGGTATATTGTTCAGGCAGTTTGGCCTGTGGCGTAAAGGCAGTCCATTATAATACAGGTATATTCAGACAAAAGGAGATCAAATGGAGCAAAATAATCAGGAAAAAATATTGGAAGCAACCAAAGATAAACAGACAGGGCATGATGAAAGTGTGCTTAACCCGGTCTATAAAAATGAATCAGATCTGTCACGGAAGGAAAAACGCCTGCTTGAAAAAGAAAAATTAAAGGGAATGGGACCCGGAAAAAAAATTCAATATATCTGGATGTATTATAAGCCGGTAATGTTTGGGATTCTGGCAGCTATCGTGCTTGCATTTGTGTTAAGGGACTGGTATATAAATGCAAAAACAAAAACGGTATTGTCAATTGCGGCTGTTAATTCCCAGCTGAGTGATACAGATGATATAGAAAAACAGGTGGAAGAGCTTCTGGGTGTGACAGAGGATAAATATAGTAAAGTACAGATCGGTGTGAATATTACTACAGATGGAACCGGAGGCAATCTGGACTATTATGCCCAGACCGCATATATGACACAGGTTCAGGCAGGGACTTTGGATGTTATGCTGATGCCGGAGCAGTTATATGATTCATTGAATACAGATGGCATTTTCCTGAACCTGGAAGAATTGCTTGGTGATCATGTTTTCGGGGAATTCGGAACACAGTCTGATCAGACACATATTACCATCAAAGACAGCAGACTGGCAGAGGAATTTGGATTAAGCTATGATACTATTACGATTGTGGTGCCTGCCTCTGCACCTGACCAGAAAAATGCAGCAAAATGGCTGGAAAGTCTTACAAGTGAAGAGTAATAGCTGTAACAGTAAAAAACTGACAGTTTCTAATTTAGAAACTGTCAGTTTTTTGCATTCAGATATTAGTTGATGGATTCATCATCGATTTCTGTATCAGTGTCTGAGCTTCCACCACTTAAAATATAGGTGATCACTTCATCCGGTACACCTGCGGCAGTGAGATTGTCCATAAGCTTTGTGAAATCCATGGATGATACATAGTCAGTCATATCATCATCGTTGGACACATCACACACATCTTTTAAAGAGGCGAGATCAGGAATATCCACTCCGTCACTTTTGCCGGAAACGAATGAAACAGAACCCAGTGTTGCACCTGCACTGACAATACCAAGCTTGATAGAACCGGATTCTGCAGTGCTTGCAATATCTGCATCCAGTGAAAAATTAGTCAGAGGAGAAACATCAGAGCTGTCATCAGACTCATCCGCTACAAAGGAAATGGAGTAGTTTCCATTGATATTACCTTTTTTAGCTTCCGCAGTGTCATAATCCTTTACTTCAATATTGGCAGCAGGTTCATCGTTCATGCTGAACTGGTAGGAACCGTTTAATATGTCATTTTCAATAGTGCCATTTCCGGAAAGTGCATAAACTTCGTCTTCAGCATAGATTTCCAGCAGATATCCATAAGAGGAATCGCTCTTTGGCATCTGCCAGGTGAAAACAGGAGTATCCCCGGAAGCATCATGCATGGTAAGGGAACGGCCAATGATTTCTCCGTCTTCGCCGACCCAGGTTTTAGAAGAAAAATATCCATCCTGGGAAGCCTCATCTAAGGAATCTTCCTTAAGTGCATTCAGACCGCTGTCAACTGCTTCCTGGAATTGCGCATTCAGATCCTGGCTGTCAGGAAGTACAGCAGACCATTTTTCAAGGATTGCTTCAATTTCCTTGTCTGATTTTGCAGTTTCCAGAACAGCAGTAAGAGCTCTGATTGCAGCCTCAGAGTCCAGAGTACCTTCATATACAGTACAGTCCTGGCTGACATCTCCGGCAGTAAGGGTATCGGAAGTACCGTCAGTACTTTTTACATTGTCAATAAGGATGGTGCCGTATTTGTTAAGTAAGGATTCTACTACAGAAGCTTCAGGCATGGCTTCTGTCATATTGTTGAGAAGCTTTACAGAGTCACTCAGACCTTCTGTGGATGCCTCAAGAGTTTCATCATCCTCCGTTTCCTTAAGATTTACTTTCATATATTTATCAGAAAGCTCCGGGACTTTCATGTACATATCTTCTGTATCCGGGTCAAAATAAAAATCCAGGGTGCAGACCTGACTGTCGTTTACGAGAAGTGCCATGGAACCGCCTTCTTTGTTATCTTTGAAAGAGCTGTTGATGGTAACAGAGGCATTATTCAGCCAGGATACATCAAAGGGAGCGACAAATCCCAGAAGTGACCGTCCGGAATCTTCTATATTTACAGTAATATCGCCTTTGATCCCGGAGACAAGATCCTGGCTTTGCTCCAGAGAGGTGGCATAGGACGCAGCAAATTCGCCGGCTATCTTTGCCAGGGCACTTTTTTCGATATCAGCATAACTGTCTGCGGCAAAAGCGGCAGAAGGCATGGATGTTGCGCTTAAAACCATAGCAGTACAAAGAACTGCAGTTTTCTGTAACCATTTTTTTCTTTTCATAGAGAACCTCCTTTTAATCAAAGTGAATAAGAGATATCCATAGGGAGTATTAATTATTGGCAGAAAAATTTAGTTATAAAATCTGATAATTAATAGACACTCGTTAGGATTAAGTATATTTTATCAGAAAATATTGCAAAAATCTACAGCTTTTTGCGGAAATATTGTAGGTATTGCATTTTGTATCTATTTCGATTAAACTGTAAATAGAATTACACATAAAATAAAGAAATGAGGAAACGTGTGGAAATGAAAACAACATTGGTTATTATGGCTGCAGGAATCGGTTCACGTTTTGGCAGTGGAATCAAGCAGCTGGCACCTGTTGGCAGACATGGTGAGATCATTATGGATTATTCTATTCATGATGCCATAGAAGCTGGGTTTAATAAGATTGTGTTTATTATCCGTAAGGATATTAGGGAAGCATTTAAAGAAGCAATTGGTGACCGTATCCAGAAAATATGTGATGACTTGGGTGTGGAGATTGCTTATGCATATCAGGAACTTGATCATCTCCCGGATGGAGTAGAAACTGTGCCTGAGAGAACGAAACCCTGGGGAACAGGACAGGCAGTTCTGGCCTGCAGAGAGGTACTTCATGAGCCATTTGCAGTTATAAATGCAGATGATTATTATGGAAAGGAAGCCTTTGTAAAGCTTCATGATTTTCTGGAAGGTTATACTCCGGATAAGGCAGAACAGCTGTGTATGGCAGGCTTTATCCTGAAGAATACGCTAAGTGAAAATGGTGCTGTTACCCGTGGTATCTGTGAAACCAATGAGTCAGGATATCTGACAGCAGTACATGAAACTCACAATATTGTAAAAACTGCTGAGGGTGCAGCTGTAGAGCACCAGGAGGGGATGACACCGGTAGATCCGGAATCTTATGTTTCCATGAATATGTGGGGGCTGACACCGGAGTTTGTACAGCTTCTGGAAGATGGATTCAGGGAATTTTTCCAGAATACCTCCAAAGAGAACATTCTGAAGGCAGAGTATCTGCTCCCCATTTATATTGATGAGCTGCTTCAGGCAGGAAAAGTATCTGTAAAGGTGCTGGATTCCAGTGACAGATGGTTTGGTGTAACTTATAAAGAGGATAAGGATTATGTAATAGAATCCTTTGGTAAATTGATAGATGCAGGTGTATATCAGGAAGAACTTTTTTCAGATCTGAAATAATAAATGGCATTGGATGACCGGAACAACAGGGCATGAGAATGGTATCATGATCCGTTGTTCCGGTTTTTTGTATCATAAAAAACTTTGAAGAAAATGCAGGATGAGTTTCGTTAAAATATAAGAAGAGGTAAGAATTTTACTTTGTAACATATTTCTCAATGAGCCCCAGAAGTCCATACAAAATCAGGGCGATGATACACAGAAGAGTGATGGACATCAGAACCCAGGTAAGCTTGAAGGTCTGGCTTGAATAGATGATCAGATAGCCAAGCCCCTGTCTGGCACCGATGAACTCACCGATGATTACTCCCACCAGGCAAAGACCGATATTCACCTTCATCACACTGAGGAACAGAGGAAGGGAAGAGGGGAGTATGATCTTCTGGAATTTTTCCTTTTTTCCGCCGCCCAGGGTTTCAATAAGCTTAAGCTTATCTGGATCTGTATTTTGAAATCCGGCATATAGATTTAAAACGGAACCAAAGATTGCAACAGATACTCCAGATACAATAATGGTTCGCTCATTGGCACCCAGCCATACAATAAGAAGAGGTGCCAGTGCAGATTTAGGCAGACTGTTCAGTATTACCAGATAAGGCTCGGTGACCTGGGCCAATCTGGGAAAACACCAGAGAAGCACTGCCAGTCCGGCACCCAGGATCACTACTATGAAAAAACTGACCAGGGTTTCTGTAACTGTAACACCCAGATGAGAAAAAATGGACAGATCCCGGCACATTTCCATAAAGCTTTTCCAGATCAGAGAGGGGCTGCTGAAAATAAAAGAGTCAATAAGACCATATCTGGCAGAACATTCCCAGATAAGGAGAAACAAAAGAAAAACAGCGGTTCTCCACAGTACGATCAGTTGTTTTTCGCGTTTTATGCGGCGAAGAAATAATTGCTGGTAATAGGATGGTTCAGGCATCATGATTTAATTCCTCCCAGATAAGATTAAAGTAAGTTTTAAAATCTGGTGCATTGCGGGAAGACAGGGGAGTGCGGTCTGGAACAGACAGATTTATGGAAAGCTCTTTCTGAACTGTGGCAGGTCGGGGAGAGAGGATCAGTATTCTGTCTGCCATACTGATCGCTTCTGAAATATCATGAGTGACAAGGATTGCTGTTTTCTTCTCTTTTTTCAGGATTTTACCGATATCATCACTGACCTTGAGACGGGTCTGATAATCCAGGGCGGAAAAGGGTTCATCCAGCAGAAGAAGCATAGGAGACAGGGCAAGAGTGCGGATCAGTGCAGCACGCTGGCGCATTCCTCCTGAAAGCTGAGAAGGATAGGCATTGCGGAATTTGTCCAGTCCATAGGTGAGTAACATCTGATTTACATAGGCCAGTTTTTCGGCAGTGAGCTCTTTGCGTATTTCCAGTCCCAGGATTACATTTTTGTAAATTTTCCGCCATTCCAGAAGGTGATCTTTTTGCAGCATATATCCGATGCGACAGTCTCCGGCAAACACCGGTTCTCCGTTCAGGAGAATCTGTCCCTGTTCAGGCTTCAGTAATCCGCATATCAGGTTTAGAAGAGTGGATTTTCCACAGCCGGAGGGACCTACAACTGCGAGAAATTCTCCTGGAAATAGTGAAAAGGATATATGTGAAAGGACCCTGGTTTCCCCGGAAATACTGTGGTATGAAAGACAGACATCTGATACTTCCAGCAGTGGTTTCATTTTTACCTCCATTAAAAATCTTTCTGACAAATATAAGTGAAAGAGATGTTGGGGTTACTGTTCACACATCACGTTACTGTGAACGGAGTGAATAGTAACATGTTGGGTTACATATATTTTATGATATGCAGACCCGTGAAGGTGTGATATAATAAGACAATTAGTGTAACTACAGTGTAGTTCATTATTTGTGAAGGCACTGGAAGTTACGGTAACAGAGCATACAATATGCAGGAAAGTGTACAGAAACTATGACAGATAAAAAAAAGGCGGTTTTTAATTTTATCTTTCTGATCCTTGTGTTTTCTCTGACTGTATATATGGTATTTAAGGGAGAGGATCTGGGAGAAATTATTTCTACAGTGCAGCAGGCAAATGCTGTGTATCTGATGATCAGTGTGATCTGCGTGGTACTCTTTATTCTGGGAGAATCCGTGATCATTTTCTATATGATGAGGACATTGGGAGCAGGGGTTAAAATGGGACATTGTGCCCTGTACTCCTTTGTGGGGTTCTTTTTCAGCTGCATTACTCCTTCAGCCACAGGGGGACAGCCCATGCAGATTTATTATATGAAGAAAGATAAACTTCCCATACCGGTGACTACGTTGGTATTGATGATCGTTACGATCACCTACAAAGCGGTTCTGGTGCTGATCGGCATTCTGCTATGGATATTCGGAAAGGAATTTCTGACAGGATATTTAGGACAGTATATGTGGGTATTTTATCTTGGTGTGGCGCTGAATGTGTTCTGTGTTTCCTTTATGATGATTCTGGTGTTTGCACCTGGACTTGCCAAATGGCTCATGGTAAAGGGAATGAAACTGCTGGAACATTTCAGATTCCTGAAACCCAGAAAAAGCAGACTGGAGAAGCTGGAAAATTCCATGGACCAGTATCATGCTACAGCAGCATTCTGGGCGGGACATAAGCTGGTGATTCTGAAAGTGTTTCTGATCACTTTTGTACAGCGTATTATTTTGTTTACAGTTACTTACTGGGTATATCGTTCCTTGGGATTTCATGAATATGGGATCGTGACTCTTACAATTTTACAGTCAGTGATTTCTGTATCTGTAGACATGCTTCCTTTGCCGGGAGGTATGGGAATTAGCGAATCACTGTATCTGGTTATCTTTGCGCCGGTTTTTGGGGAGACATTACTTCCGGCTATGCTGCTGAGCAGAGGAATTTCCTATTATGTACAGATGCTTATCAGTGCAGTGATGACCTGTGTGGCACATCTGGTAATAGGACGAAAAGTACAGAAAGAAAATAGGGGGTAAAACATGTTTTTAGGATTTTATGATTATACGGTGGTTCTTACATATATCAGCCTGGGAATTTCCGTGTTTGGAATTACAATGGCTCTGGAGGGAAACTTCAGAATGGCCATTTTCTGTCTGGCATTGTCAGGACTTTGTGATATGTTTGATGGAAAAATAGCCAGAACTAAAAAGAACCGTACAGAGGATGAGAAGAATTTTGGAATCCAGATTGATTCGCTCTGTGATGTAGTCTGTTTTGGAGTTTTTCCGGCAATGATCTGTTACTGCCTGGGTGTAAATACGCCTGCCGGAGTGGCTGCCCTGATATTTTACAGTATAGCATCTGTGATCCGTCTGGCATATTTTAATGTGACAGAAGCTAAGAGACAGACACAGACGGAAGAAAATCGGAAATACTATCAGGGACTGCCGATCACATCCATGGCGATCATTCTGCCCTTTCTGTATCTGATGAGAAGATATTATATGATTCATTTTCTGATTGTGATACATATTGCGGTAATTATAGTAGGCCTTCTTTTTATTCTAAATATTAAGGTAAAGAAACCACAGAATCCGGTGCGTATTCTTCTGGTAGTTGTAGTAGCACTGGCACTTGCAAAGATGTTCCGTTTGATATAGTAAACAGGAGAGATACCAATGAAATATATTGACAGAATGGGAAATGTAACTGTTGAGGAAAATGGTCAGGACAAGTTATTGCGTCATCTGTATAATGACCGGGGCGGAAGACTTTGCCTCAGAGTGCTGGTCAGCCCCTGGATATCTAAAATGGCAGGCAGGTTGTTAAATACAGGATTTTCTGCCAGGTTTGTGGGAGATTTTGTGGAAAAAAACAGAATTGATCTGAGTATCTGTGAAAAGCAGAAATTTTCTTCCTGGAATGATTTTTTTACCCGCAGATTACGCCAGGGAGAACGTCCTGTTGATGAAAGGGAAAAGGTGCTGGTCAGTCCCTGCGATGGTAAGCTTTCTGTTTACAGGATTGATAAAAATTCCCGTTTTTGGATTAAAGATACAGAATATACAGTGGAGCAGCTGCTTCGTAATAAAAATCTGGCAGAAAGATATCTGGGTGGATATGCCCTGGTATTCAGACTGACAGTAGATGATTATCATCATTTCTGCTATCCTGCAGACGGTAAAAAATCTGATAATGTAGTGGTACCGGGGATTTTCCATACTGTAAATCCTGTAGCAAATGAGGTATATCCTATTTACAGAGAAAATGCCAGAGAATATACTTTGCTGAAAACAGAGAAATTCGGGACTGTACTTATGATGGAAGTAGGCGCCATGATGGTGGGAAAAATCACCAATGTGGAGAAAAAATCTGTTTCAGTAAAAAAGGGACAGGAAAAAGGCTGGTTTGAATTCGGAGGTTCCACGATTATTCTTCTTCTGCAGCATGGAAAGGTAAGATTGGACTATGATCTGATAGAAAATACCGAAAATGGATATGAAACGGTTGTCAGAATGGGAGAGCGTATCGGTGAGACCAGAAAGCGCAAAACAGGAGAATAATTCATGAATATAAGAAATTATCAAAAGGAACTGGACAGGCTCATAGGACAGATACAGAAAGAGAATAAAGTCCCAAGCCTGTTCCTTCATAGCTGCTGTGCACCCTGCAGCAGCTATGTATTGGAATATTTGTCAAAATATTTTGATATTACAGTGTTTTATTACAATCCCAATATTTACCCTGAAGAAGAGTATAGGAAACGGGTACAGGAAATTACCCGCCTGGTAAATTCTATGGAATTTGAGCATCCGGTCAAACTGATAGAGGGGCGCTATGATCCACAGGAATTTTTCAGAATGGCAAAAGGACTGGAAGACATACCGGAAGGAGGAGAACGCTGCTTTAGATGCTATCGTCAGCGTATGGAAGAAGCAGCAAAGCTGGCAAAGGAAGGTGGATATGATTATTTCACGACCACTCTGTCTATCAGTCCGCTGAAAAATGCAGCCAGGATCAATGAGATTGGAGAAGAACTGGCAGAGATCTACCATGTAACACATCTTCCTTCAGATTTTAAGAAAAAAAATGGATATAAGCGTTCTATAGAGCTTTCTCATGAATATGATCTTTACCGGCAGAATTACTGCGGATGTATATATTCCAGAAGAGAAGCTTCAAATAAATAATTAGTTACAAACTGAAAGAATCAAAATGAATTACTTTGCAATCTGAAAAAAATATGATACACTAATGCACAAAAGTACTAAAATTCAGAAAGAAACGAGGAATAAATACTATGGCACAGCTTTGGGGCGGACGTTTCACCAAAGAAACAGACAAACTGGTATATAATTTTAATGCATCAATTTCTTTTGACCAGAAATTCTATGAGCAGGATATCAGAGGAAGCAAAGCACATGTAGCAATGCTTGCAAAACAGGGAATCCTGACAGAAGAGGAAAAAATACAGATTGAAAATGGTCTGGATGGAATTCTTGCAGATGTAAGATCCGGAAAACTAGAGATTACATCTGAATATGAAGATATTCACAGCTTTGTAGAGGCAAATCTCATTGACAGAATCGGAGATGCCGGTAAGAAGCTTCATACAGGAAGAAGCCGTAATGATCAGGTGGCACTGGATATGAAGCTGTATGTGAGGGATGAGATCGATGAGACGGATGAGCTGGTAAAGAAGCTTCTTGAAGCACTGCAGAAGATCATGGAGGAGAATATCCATACATATATGCCGGGCTTTACCCATCTGCAGAAAGCACAGCCTGTTACTCTGGCACATCATGTAGGTGCATATTTTGAGATGTTTGTCCGTGACAGAAGCAGACTTTCCGATATCCGCAAGAGAATGAATACCTGTCCTTTAGGAGCAGGAGCACTGGCAGGAACCACATATCCGCTGGACAGGGAATATACTGCACAGCTTCTGGACTTTGACGGACCGACCAGAAACAGTATGGATTCTGTTTCAGACAGAGACTATGTGATTGAGCTTTTGTCAGCCTTTTCTACCATAATGATGCATATGAGCCGCTTCTGCGAGGAAATCATTATGTGGAATTCCAATGAGTATCGTTTTGTGGAAATTGATGATGCTTACAGCACAGGCAGCAGTATTATGCCTCAGAAAAAGAATCCGGATATTGCAGAACTGGTAAGAGGAAAAACAGGGCGTGTATATGGAGCTCTGACTTCTATCCTTACCACTATGAAAGGAATTCCTCTTGCGTATAATAAAGACATGCAGGAAGATAAAGAACTTACTTTTGATGCCATTGACACAGTGAAGGGCTGTCTGGCATTGTTTACAGGAATGATCTCAACTATGCAGTTTAACAAAAAAAATATGGAAGAAAGTGCAAAGAACGGATTTACCAATGCTACGGATGCAGCAGATTATCTGGTAAATCACGGTGTACCTTTCAGAGATGCCCATGGTATTGTAGGACGTCTGGTCCTTACCTGCATTGACAAAGGGATTTCACTGGATGAACTTCCACTGGAAGAATACAAGGCCATCAGTCCTGTATTTGAACAGGATATCTATGAAGCTATCAGTATGAAAACCTGTGTAGAGAAACGTATGACTATCGGTGCCCCGGGATCTGAAGTTATGAAAAAGGTAATTGCAGAGAACCGGAAATATCTGGAACAGAATTAATTTGAAAAAACATAAAAAAGGGTTGCATTTTACTTTAATTTGTTATAGTATGTACAAGAACGACAGATGTACGTGAAATGGAGACATCTGAAAAAGAAGGTCTGACGCAGGAAAATAGAGTCAGATGATACGCAAAGAGGAGATTATATTATGAGTGAAAAACTGAGAGTTGGTATCTTAGGTGCCACAGGTATGGTAGGACAGAGATTTATCTCACTTCTTGAGAATCATCCATGGTTTGAGGTAGTAACCGTAGCTGCAAGCCCGAGAAGCGCAGGAAAAACATATGAGGAAGCTGTAGGCGGAAGATGGAAAATGGACACACCGATGCCGGAAGCTGTGAAAAAGCTTGTTGTTATGAACGTAAACGAAGTGGAGAAGGTTGCTGCTACAGTTGATTTTGTATTCTCTGCTGTGGATATGTCAAAAGAAGAGATCAAGAAGATCGAAGAAGAATATGCTAAGACAGAGACACCGGTTGTTTCCAACAACAGTGCTCACAGATGGACACCGGATGTACCGATGGTAGTGCCGGAAATCAATCCGGAACACTTCGATGTAATTGAATCCCAGAAGAAACGTCTCGGAACAACACGCGGATTTATCGCTGTTAAACCAAACTGCTCTATCCAGAGCTATGCTCCTGTATTAACTGCATGGAAAGAGTTCGAGCCATATGAAGTAGTTGCTACTACATATCAGGCAATCTCCGGAGCAGGTAAAACATTTAAGGACTGGCCGGAAATGGTTGGAAACATCATCCCATACATTGGCGGCGAGGAAGAGAAGAGCGAGAAAGAGCCATTAAGAATCTGGGGTAAAGTAGAAGACGGTGTGATCAAACCTGCTACAGAGCCGGTGATCACATGCCAGTGTATCCGTGTACCTGTACTGAACGGACATACAGCAGCTGTATTTGTTAAATTCCGCAAGAATCCTACAAAAGAGCAGCTGATCAAAGCATTAGTAGAGTTTAAAGGACTTCCGCAGGAATTAGAGCTTCCAAGTGCTCCGAAGCAGTTTATCCAGTATCTGGAAGAGGACAACCGTCCACAGGTTACAGAAGATGTAAACTTTGAGCATGGTATGGGAGTATCTGTAGGACGTCTCCGTGAGGATACTGTGTATGACTGGAAATTTGTAGGACTTTCCCACAATACAGTCAGAGGTGCTGCAGGCGGAGCTGTTCTCTGTGCAGAGACTCTGAAGGCAAAGGGATATATTCAGGCAAAATAATAAGAAAAATAAAGGGGATGTCATTGTATGACATCCCTTTTCTGACCATATGATACAATGGTGGAAGATAGGAATAAAAGCAGATATGAGAGAAAAAAATTTAACAGTGATCATTACCTTTGTGTCCACTACTCAGGCAATGGCTATGGAGAGCAGAGGAAAGAAAACAGGATTTGAAGGCAGGATTATCCCTGTACCCAGAGAAATCTCAGCTTCCTGTGGACTGGCGTGGAAGTGCAGCGGACAAAATCAGGATACTGTAGAAAAATACCTCAGTGAGGAAGACCTGGAATATGAAGGAATATACCAGATTCTGATGTGACATACAGCTTTGACGCGCAGAGTGGTTTATGCTAAAATATAGCTGTCAGTGAGCCTGACATTGGAAAAATATACTGGTTTTGAGAAAGGGAGAAGCTATCCTGATGAAAAATAATAAAGTATATCTTACCCAGCTTGCCAGTGCGGCAGGCTGTGGTGCCAAAATCGGTCCTAAGGTTCTGGCACAGGTGGTGGAAAAACTGCCAAAGTTTACAGACCCTATGCTTCTGGTAGGGCCGGAGACTTCGGATGATGCTGCAGTATATAAAATATCAGATGAGCTTGCAATGATCCAGACAGTGGATTTTTTTCCACCAGTGGTAAATGATCCCTATATGTATGGTCAGATTGCAGCGGCTAATGCGCTGAGTGATGTTTACGCTATGGGGGGAATTCCCAAGCTGGCCCTGAATGTGGTGGCTTTTCCAAACTGCCTGGGACCGGAAGTGTTGGAACAGATCCTCAGAGGCGGAGCTGATAAGGTAATGGAAGCCGGTGCAGTTCTTGCAGGAGGACATACCATCAATGATAAAGAACCTAAATATGGTCTGTGTGTTACCGGGTATGTACATCCTGAGAAAATGTGGAAGAATTATGGAGCCAGGGAAGGAGATATATTGATTCTCACCAAGCCTCTGGGAAGTGGTATCTTAAATACGGCGATCAAAGCAGAAATGGCATCAGCAGAGGAAACAGAGAGTGTGCAGAGGGTGATGGCAAAGCTGAATAAATATGCAGCGGAGATTGCTGGAAAATATACTATTCACAGCTGCACAGATGTGACTGGATTCAGTCTGGCAGGACATAGCCTGGAGATGGCAAAGGGCAGTGGAAAGACTTTGGTGATTCATTCCGGGAAACTTCCTGTCATGGATGGTGTGGCTGAATATGCCCAGATGGGACTGGTTCCTGAGGGTGCATATAGAAATCGGGAGTTTGCAGGAGAGGCAATCCGAAGTGAGATTAGGGAGCTTTGGAAGGAGGATGTGGTTTTTGATCCTCAGACCTCAGGGGGACTACTTCTTGCAGTGCCGTCAGATGAGGCGGATCAGCTTGCTGCTGAACTGGGAAAAATGGATATTTCCGGAGGAATTATCGGTACTGTTACAGAATTGCAGGATAAATATGTAATATTTGATTAGAATGCCTGATGTTATTGATATAAAAAATCAATATCTGAATATTTTGTTTAAATTTAATAATAACCAAAAAATGACAATGTATTTAGTAAACTATTATAACAAATAAAGATTGTGATAAAGTTATCAAAGTGTTATAATGTTTTTGTTAAAAACATTGCGGAGGTGTTATTATGAATTTTGAGGATGTGCAGAAAGTATCAAACGCGGCGAAAGCCAAGAGCAACCTGGTGAATACCAACTTTTTCAAGTACTTTATACGTGCGGTCATGGCGGGATTTTTTATTGATGTGGCCATGATCTACAGTAATGTAGTTGGAAACGTATTCTCCAAGACCATGCCTGAATGGGGAAAATTTATGGGAGCATTAGTATTCTCCATTGCAGTGCTTCTGATCAGCTTTGTAGGCGGTGAGCTTTTTACCGGAAATAATATGGTAATGGCGTTCGGAGCCTATGATAAACAGGTAAGCTGGAAAGAGGCCGGTAAGGTATGGGGAGTAAGCTACCTTGGAAACTTTGTCGGATGTGCAATTTTAGCATTGCTGTTTGTATGGGCCGGAGCGTCCGGAACAGCAGATTATTTTGCAGGATTTATCGGAAACAAGCTGAGTGTTCCGCTCGGACAGATGTTTTTCAGAGCAGTACTCTGTAACTTCTTCGTCTGTCTCGGTGTACTCTGCGGTATGAAATTAAAGAGTGATGCAGGAAGATTCCTGATGATCGTTATGTGTATTTCAGGATTCGTCGTAAGCGGATTTGAGCACTGCATCGCAAATATGGGAATCTTTGTTACTGCATACTGCCTGGTACCTGGATTATCCCTTGGAGCCATGTTAAAGAGCATGGTAGTAGTAACTTTAGGAAATATGGTGGGCGGTGCCCTGTTGCTGGCATGGCCGCTCAGAAAGATGAGTGCAGATAAATAATATGTCAAAAGCTTTATACATAGCCGAAAAGCCCAGTGTGGCACAGGAATTCGCAAAAGCTTTGAAGATCAACGGACAAAGACGGGATGGCTACCTGGAATCTCAGGACAGCGTGGTGACCTGGTGTGTGGGACATCTGGTCACCATGAGTTACCCGGAAAAATATGATATCAAATATAAAAGGTGGAGTTTAGATACCCTGCCTTTTTTGCCGCGCGAATTTAAATATGAAGTGATCCCCGGAGTGCAGAAGCAGTTTGAGATTGTCAAAGGACTGCTTAACCGAGAGGATGTGGACACTATTTACGTGTGTACCGACTCCGGACGGGAGGGAGAATACATCTACCGTCTGGTGGCACAGATGGCAGGCGTTCATGGAAAAAATGAAAAGAGAGTCTGGATTGACTCTCAGACAGAAGAAGAGATCATGAGAGGAATCAGAGAGGCAAAGGATCTGTCAGCATATGACAATCTTTCTGCTTCAGCCTATCTTCGGGCGAAAGAAGACTATCTCATGGGAATTAATTTTTCCCGTGTACTGACACTGCGTTATGGAAACAGTGTGTCAAATTATTTAAATACGAAATATCAGGCCATTTCTGTAGGACGGGTTATGACCTGTGTGCTTGGAATGGTAGTGCGAAGAGAGCGCGAGATCCGTGCGTTTGTGAAAACTCCGTTTTACCGCGTACTCAGCAGCATTGCCCTTGAGGGAGAAAACTTTGAGGGAGAATGGAGAGCTGTGGAAGGCAGCAGATATTTCCAGACTCCTTATTTGTATAAAGAGAACGGATTTAAAGAGAAAATATATGCTGAAAAACTGATACAGGAGCTGTCGGTAAGTCAGCCTCTGCAGTGTACAGTAGAGAAAATCGAGAGAAAAAAAGAGAACAGGAATCCGCCGCTTTTATTTAACCTGGCGGAACTTCAGAATGTGTGCTCCAAACTGTTCAAGATCAGCCCGGATGAGACATTGAAGATCGTACAGGAATTGTATGAGAAGAAACTGGTCACTTATCCCAGAACAGATGCCCGTGTATTGTCGACTGCGGCTGCAAAGGAGATTTATAAGAATATTTCCGGGCTGCGAAATTATGAACATACAGCGGAAATCGCACAGCACATTATTGAACAGGAAAATTACAAAAATCTGGCAAAGACCAGATATGTTAATGATAAGCAGATTACAGATCATTATGCAATTGTACCTACAGGGCAAGGATTAAATGCATTAAGAGGTGTTTCTCTTACTGCGCAGCGTGTATATGAGACCATTGTCAGAAGGTTTGTATGTATTTTTTATCCTCCTGCTGTATATCAGAAGGTCAGTCTTGTAACAAAGATTCAGAATGAGAGCTTCTTTTCCTCGTTTAAAGTACTGCTGGATGAAGGGTATTTAAAAGTTGCCACAAATTCTTTTGCGAAGCGGAAAGTAGCAGATGCCATGAGTGGCGGAAACAGAACCGGTGTGGCGGGGAATAACGGAAATGAAGATTCTGATCCAGATAATGGAAAGAATGGTTCAGATAATTCTTCAGAAGATATGGCATGTGATACCCGCCTTCTTACCGCATTGCAGAATCTGAAAAAAGGTGATATACTTTCCGTGGACAGCCTGAGTATTAAGGAGGGTGAGACATCACCACCAAAGCGTTATAATTCCGGTTCCATGATTCTTGCAATGGAGAATGCCGGACAGCTTATTGAGGATGAGGAATTACGTGCTCAGATCAAGAGCTGCGGAATTGGTACCAGTGCCACCAGAGCAGAGATTCTTAAGAAGCTGTGCAATATCAAATATCTGGCACTGAACAAGAAAACCCAGGTCATCACTCCGACACTTCTTGGAGAGATGATCTTTGATGTGGTAAACTGCTCCATACGGCAGCTTCTGAATCCGGAACTTACTGCCAGCTGGGAAAAAGGACTTAATTATGTGGCAGAGGGAAGCATTACAGAACAGGAATACATGGACAAGCTGGAACATTTTGTGCGTATTCAGACCCAGCAGGTGGAAAAGAATAATTATCAGGCTTATCTGCGGCGCTTCTTTGATGCTGCAGCAGTGAACTATAAAGAACCGGCAGGAAAGAAAAGAGGAAAATAAAAATGTTAAAAGATTATACAATTGCAAATCTTCTGGATCTTAATGAAACAATCGCAAAGGATTTATTTGAAGGAAAAAACTATCCATGGGAAGTATTACCGGAGATCGGAGATTTCATTCTGAAACTGGGACAGACTTTAAGTGAGGAAGAATACGACCACCCGTCAGAAGATGTATGGATCGCAAAAAGTGCCAAAGTAGCACCTACGGCCTGCATCAACGGTCCGGTCATTATTGGTAAAGAAGCAGAAGTACGCCACTGTGCATTTATCCGTGGAAAAGCGATCATAGGTGAGGGTGCGGTAGTAGGTAATTCTACAGAATTAAAGAATGCTGTACTTTTCAACAAGGTACAGGTTCCGCACTACAATTATGTAGGTGATGCAGTTCTTGGTTACAAATCCCATATGGGCGCAGGTTCCATCTGCTCCAATGTAAAATCTGACAAGAAACTGGTAATTGTAAAAGATGGTGAGGAGAAGATTGAAACAGGTCTGAAGAAATTTGGTGCCATGCTTGGAGATAACGTAGAAGTAGGCTGCGGCTCCGTATTAAATCCCGGAACTGTGATCGGACGCTGCTGCAATATTTATCCGCTTTCTTCAGTAAGAGGCTGCGTACCTGCAAATCATATTTACAAGTCAAAAACAGAAGTTGTGGAAAAGAGATAATTAAAAAATAGAAGAGGCAGGCTGTAGGAATGATATTATTTCAGTCATACAGCCTGCTCTTTTATATTTTTTTGTCTGTCAGATATAGAAGATATCTGTTGTAATTGATATTACATATGAAATAAAACTTTCCTCAGGATTACCAGAATGGCAATATGTACCGGATAAAACCAGTAAAAGAAATATTTCAAAAATCTTCCTTTGATAAATCCACGTACGCCATTGTACATATTAATGGAAAGAAAAGCAAAGCATGCCTTCCATTCGTAGTAAAGCCAGCAGCTTCCGATGATTGCCTGGGCTGTTTTCTCATTGCGGAACCAGTACATGATCAGCAGGAATACAAATCCTCGCCATCCGTAATCTGCCTTCAGGAATACGGAGACGGCTAGCAGTGCCAGTACGCAGACAAGCTGCATTTTCTGATTGTCCCAGAAGTATTCCAACGCACAGAATGCCAGGTATCCAAGAAACAGGGTGAAAAATACATTCTGCTTTTCATATCTCCAGGTATTGGTAAACATGAAGTTCCATGGAATCTCAGAGATACATGCAAATAAAAAAAGATTCAAGCCGTATTTTTTGCGGTTGTGCGTGTGCAGAAATCCTTCCACTAACAGAAAACAGAAAATCGGAAAAGCAGCTCTGCCAATATCCCGGAAAATCCGATACCAGCTGTAATCCACGTCGCCGAAACTGAAAAGGGTTGCGGTTGTGGCAGGATAATTATACAGGATCATTAGGCCGGTATGGTCGACCAGCATCAGGGTGATAGCAATTAATTTTAAAGTGCTTCCACTCAGAACCTGAAATTTTGCAGGGAGAAAGGAAGCAGGTAACTTTGTTGTCATAATAGAAATCCCTTCATTAATAGAAATTAGAACTATTTTACCACAAAAAAATCAAAGATGGTTAAAAATTTTACAATTTATGACTGGACGAATCAGCACTTTTGTGAGAAAATAACACTAGGTTGTTAGGCATACTCATCTGAAGTCATTCAGCAGACCTCAGAGATTTGCCCTGTGCAGTTCATTCAGCAGTTCTGTACAGTGGCGAGTATAACAACATGAAGTTAATCTATACTTGAAAGGAGTTTTACAATGATTTATTCACGCGAAGTAGAAGAAATGTGCCCAGTTGCACAGGGCGTTCATCATGGCGCCGCTCCAATCCCAGAAGAAGCTAAATGGGTACAGGCAAAAGAAGTCAAAGATATTTCCGGTCTTACACACGGTGTTGGCTGGTGTGCACCACAGCAGGGTGCCTGCAAGCTTACATTAAATGTTAAAGAAGGTATCATCCAGGAAGCACTGGTTGAGACTATCGGATGTTCAGGTATGACTCACTCTGCAGCTATGGCTTCTGAGATCCTTCCGGGTCTTACTGTTATGGAGGCACTGAACACTGACTTAGTTTGTGATGCGATTAACACAGCTATGAGAGAACTCTTCCTTCAGATCGTTTACGGACGTACACAGTCTGCATTCTCAGAAGACGGACTTCCTGTAGGCGCTGGACTCGAGGACCTTGGTAAAGGACTTCGCTCTCAGGTTGGTACAATGTATGGAACTCTGAAAAAAGGACCTCGTTACCTTGAAATGGCAGAAGGTTATGTAACAGGTATTGCTCTTGATGCAGATGATGAGATCATCGGATATCAGTTCGTAAGCCTTGGAAAAATGACTGATTTCATCAAAAAAGGCGATGACCCGAATACTGCATGGGAAAAAGCAAAAGGTCAGTATGGCCGTGTTGCAGACGCTGTTAAAATTATCGACCCAAGAAAAGAATAATTTAGGAGGTAACAGGAAATGGCTTTATTTGAATCATATGAGAGACGAATTGACAAGATCAATTCTGTTTTAAACAGCTATGGCATTGCTTCTATCGAAGAAGCTGAGAAAATCACAAAAGACGCAGGTCTTAATGTATACGATCAGATCAAAGGCATTCAGCCAATCTGTTTCGAGAACGCTTGCTGGGCATACACAGTAGGTGCTGCAATCGCAATCAAAAAAGGATGCAAGAAAGCAGCAGATGCAGCAGCAGCTATCGGTGAAGGACTTCAGGCATTCTGTATTCCTGGCTCCGTTGCTGATACACGTAAAGTAGGTCTTGGACATGGTAACCTTGGCAAGATGCTTCTTGAAGAAGAAACAGAGTGCTTCTGCTTCCTGGCTGGACATGAGTCCTTCGCAGCAGCTGAAGGTGCTATCGGTATCGCTGAGAAAGCTAACAAAGTTCGTCAGAAACCATTACGTGTTATCCTGAACGGTCTTGGAAAAGATGCAGCTCAGATCATCTCCCGTATCAATGGCTTTACATATGTAGAGACAGAATACGATCCATACAAGAACGAAGTGAAAGAAGTATTCAGAAAAGCATACTCCGAAGGACTTCGTGCAAAAGTTAACTGCTACGGCGCTAACAGCGTTCCGGAAGGTGTTGCTATCATGTGGAAAGAAGACGTTGATGTTTCTATCACAGGTAACTCCACAAACCCGACACGTTTCCAGCATCCGGTTGCAGGTACATACAAAAAAGAACGTCTTGAAGCAGGTAAGAAATACTTCTCAGTTGCTTCCGGCGGTGGTACAGGACGTACACTTCACCCAGACAACATGGCAGCAGGTCCAGCTTCCTACGGTATGACAGATACATTAGGACGTATGCACTCTGATGCACAGTTCGCTGGTTCTTCTTCTGTACCGGCTCACGTAGAGATGATGGGTCTCATCGGCGCTGGTAACAACCCAATGGTTGGTATGACAGTTGCAGTAGCTGTTTCCATCGAGGAAGCTGCTAAAGCTGGTAAATTCTAATAAATAGCTTAAAATAAGCATTTATCGTGTCCAAACGGAGTAATAAAAATAATAAAAAGGGAGTTATTCTTAATTGAGTAGCTCCCCTTTTTACGCTAAAATGTATAGTTTGCGACCGGAAAATGAGGGGATTCGGAGTGGAGATTAATAAATATGCTTTATTTGCCGATGTGGCAGATACTAAAAATTTTACAAAAACAGGAGAGCGGATGGGGTATACTCAGCCTGGTGTGAGCCATATTCTGAAAGGGATGGAAGCTGAATTTGGCTTTCCTCTTTTTATCAGAACCAAACAAGGGGTAATTCCTACCACCAATGCAGAGACCATCCTGCCTCTGGTACGTCAGCTACTGTCCATTAATGAACAGTTGGAGCAGACCATCAGTTCTCTGAACGGATTGACAACAGGACGGCTTACCATTGCTTCCTTTGCAAGCATAGCACGAAACTGGCTGCCGGAGATCATCCATGCTTTTCAGCAGGAATATCCGGGTATCGATATTGCCTTGATGGAGGGTGGTACAGATGATATTGTGCAGTGGGTGGAAAATAACCAAGCAGATTTCGGGCTGCTGAGTAAGAGAAACATTGGCTGTCTGGATTGGATTCCGTTGTATGAAGATCCTTTGCTGGCAGTAGTTCCTGAGGATTATGATACAAGGGGAAGAGAAGCTTTTCCTATCTCAGAAATGGCCGGGAAGTCCTTTATTATTTCTGCTGAAGGCGTAGATTATGATGTGCATGAAGCACTGGAAATCGCTGATATTACTCCAGATACCAAGTTTTCATCAAAAGATGACCATGTAATCCTCTCAATGGTATCCAGCCATCTTGGTGTGAGTATTCTGCCAAAACTTGTGATCGGCCATACTCAGGAAGCGATAAAGACCCTTCCTCTTGAGCCTTCTGTGACCAGAGAACTGGGAATTGCATTGCGCAATGCGGAAAGTATTACTCCTGCGGCGCAGAAATTTATTGAATGCATTCAGAAAATCCTGCCGGAGATGATATAATAAAGTAACAAAAAACAGCCATATCACAGAAAATGATAGGGCTGTTTTAAAATTTTATCCCATGTATACAGTTACATGATATTCTTTTTTGCCTTCTTCAAAAGGAATCAGACAGCTTTCGTATTCTTTACCGTCCACATTGATTTTCTTAACCCCTTTCTGTACATTATCCGGGTTTTTCACATCAATATGATAAACAGCATCTCTGAAAGTTCTGGTGAGTGTGAAATCTCCAAAGCCTTCCGGAATACATGGATTAATGCATAATCCGTCATAAGATGGCTGTACACCCAGAATAGCCTGGGAAAGATTCCAGAAAGTCCATGCTGCAGTACCTGTGAGCCAGCTGTTTTTAGCCTGACCATGGTAAACTGCGTCAGCACCTGCTACCATCTGGGAGTAAACATAAGGTTCTGTACAATGGATTTCGCTGATGTCTTCAATATAGGAAGGACAGGTCTTTTTATAAATTTCAAAGGCTCTGTTGCCGCGGCCGATTACTGTTTCTGCAATGGATACCCATGGATTATTGTGGCAGAAGATACCTGCATTTTCTTTATATCCCGGCGGATAGGAGGAAATTTCTCCAAGGTTCAGATAATACTGGGTATAAGCCGGCTGCAGGATCATGATGCCGTATTTGGTATCCAGGTGCTTTTTAACAGAATCCAGAGCCTTTTCTGCAAGTCCTTCTTTGACGCCAATTCCTGCCATTACGCAGAAGCCCTGTGGCTCAATGAAAATCTGTCCTTCTTTGCATTCCTTTGATCCAATCTTCTGGGACTGCGCGTCATATGCGCGGAGGAACCATTCGCCATCCCAGCCTGCATCCAGAACTGCCTGATACATATCATCTACAGCTTTTTCTGCTTTATCAGCAGCTGTAGTATCACCTATATGACGACTGATCTGAGCAAATTCTTTACCGTATTTTACAAACATTCCTGCAATAAAGACTGATTCAGCAACTGGTCCTTCGGAAGGTCCGGTTGTCTGGAATGGTTCTCCTGGTTCTGTGGAGAAGCAGTTTAAGTTCAGACAATCGTTCCAGTCTGCGCGTCCAATGAGAGGCAGCTTATGTGGTCCCAGGTGAGTGCTGGTATATTCGAAAGAACGGCGAAGGTGCTCGTACAGTGGGGCAGCTTTTTCTTTCTGGTTGTCAAAGTCAACGATTTCGTTTAAAATAGAGAAATCACCGGTTTCCTTCAGATATGCGGAAACTGCAGCAATCAGCCAAAGGGGATCATCGTTGAAACCGCTTCCGATATCAAGATTTCCCTTTTTGGTAAGGGGCTGATACTGATGGTAAGCGCTTCCATCTTCAAACTGTGTGGCTGCAATATCAAGAATACGCTCTCTTGCACGTTCCGGGATCAGATGTACGAATCCCAGGAGATCCTGGCAGGAATCACGGAATCCCATACCGCGGCCTGTGCCGGATTCGTAATAGGAAGCAGAACGGGACATATTGAAAGTTACCATACACTGGTACTGATTCCAGATATTGGCCATACGGTTTACATTTTCGTCCTTACTTTCTACATGGTAACGGGAGAGCAGCTTGGACCAGTAAGCATTCAGCTCTGCAAATGCTGCATCAACCTGCTGTGTTGTCTGGAACTGTTCCAGGATTTTGTGAGCCCCATCCTTGCGGATTACATTAGGAGCAATGAACTTCTGATCCTGAGGATTTTCACTGTAGCCAAGAACGAAAACCAGATCACGGGATTCTCCGGCGGAAAGTGTAAGATTAATCTGATGGCTTGCAATAGGATACCAGCCGCTGGCTACAGAATTACCTGCTTTGTTTTTCTTTACAGCATCAGGGAAAGCGTTTCCGTTATTATGTCCCAGGAAAGCATCTCTGCTTGTGTCATATCCGTCTACCGGACAGTTTACGCTGAAGAAGCTGTAATGTTTGCGGCGTTCGCGGTACTCTGTTTTGTGATAAATTGTGCTGCCTTCGATTTCAACTTCACCAATACTTAAGTTTCGCTGGAAGTTTGTGCTGTCATCAACTGCATTCCAGAGACAGAACTCTACATAAGAAAAAAGAGAGAAAGTCTTGGGTTTGTCAGTGGTATTGGTAAGAGTCAGTTTATTGATCTCACAGGAAGTATTTACCGGTACAAAAGCCAGAAGATCAGCCTTTAATCCGTTTTTAGAAGAGAGAAAACGGCTGTATCCGATTCCGTGATGACATTCATAGGAATCCACAGGTGTTTTGGAAGGCATTGTACCTGGATTCCAGATATCTTCGCCATCATGGATGTAATAATATTTGCCGTTGGAATCTACCGGAATATTGTTGTAACGGTAGCGTGTGATGCGTAGAAGCTTGGCATCCTTATAAAAGCTGTAGCCTCCGCAGGTATTGGAAATCAGGGAGAAGAAATCCTGAGTTCCCAGATAGTTGATCCATGGAAGGGGTGTGTCAGGGGTTGTGATGACATATTCTTTCGCCTGATCATCGAAATAACCGAATTTCATAAAAAATCCTCCTATTTGTTGTGATGAGATATGACATGTTTGCTGAAAATACAGAAAATTAAATCACGAAAACGAATAAGTTCAGAAAGGAACGACATGGAATCGTGAGACATTCTGCTGTTTTTCCTTAGTATAGCGGAATAGAATATGAAAATCAACTGTTTTCAGGAAAAATAACTGTCCAAAATAATAGGCGAATTTTCGTTAAAATGATGAAATTGATTTGTGATAAAATGAAAAAATAGGATAGAGAAATTGTGTAATCATACAAAAATAGTAAATATTGCACAAAAATGGAAAATGTTATCTTGAAAAATTGTGTGAGTAGTTATACAATAGATATAAATAAAAGTACGAAAACGATTACGAAAATTTTAGAAGGAAAGGAGTTACTGTTCACGGAGTGCATAGTGACAGATTGAGGAGTAAATATGGTTTCCATGAAAGAAATTGCAAAAAAATGTAATGTTTCTGTGGCAAGCGTGAGCAAAGCGCTGAACGGTTATTCAGATATCAGTGAAGAGACGCGAAAACTGATTCTGAAAACTGCCTCGGAAATGGGATATCTGCCCAATTCCTCTGCCAGAACATTAAAGACAAAGAGAAGCTACAATATTGGAGTTATGTTTGTAGATGAAGCACGCAGCGGACTTACCCATAATTATTTTAATCATGTGCTTGAAAGCTTTAAACGGACAGCAGAGGAGAGAGGCTATGATATTACCTTTACCAGCGGTAAAATCTCAGGACAGAAGTTAAGCTATTATGAACATTGTCGCTATAGAGGGGTAGACGGAGTGGTGATCGCCTGTGTTGACTTTTATACAGATGAAGTGCAGGAACTGATCCGCTCAGAGATTCCGGTGGTGACGATTGATCATGTTTTTGACGGGAATATTGCAGTGGTTTCCAACAACAGTCAGGGTATGGAGGAGCTGGTGAGCTATATCTACGAGCAGGGTCACAGAAAGATTGCCTATATTCACGGTGACAATACCTCTGTTACCAGGATGCGTCTCACCAGTTTTTACAGAACTGTGCAGAGACTGGGGGTTCAGATTCCGGATGAATATGTAAAAGAAAGCCCATACAGAGATGCAGACAGTGCAGCACGGACAACCGGTGAACTGCTGGAACTTCCGGATCCTCCTACCTGCATTATTTATCCGGATGATTATGCGGCCATTGGAGGAATTAATGAAATTCGAGAGAGAGGGCTGCGGATTCCTGACGATATTTCTATTGCAGGTTATGATGGAATTGATATTGCGAAAATTCTGGAGCCAAAGCTTACCACCCTTTGTCAGGACACAGCGGCAATTGGCAGGATGGCTGCGGAGAAGCTGATCGATCTGATTGAGAATCCCAAGACGACGTTGATTGACCGTTTTTCAGTAGACGGAACTTTGTTTAAGGGAGCGTCTGTGAAGAAAATAAGAGGTCTGAAAAAGCAGGATCCTGCTTCACATAAGTTATAAAAAATGATATAATTTATGAACTAAAATATAAAAGTCAGAGGTAAATATGGATTATCAGAGTATTATAACTTTTTTTATGGAAATGGCAGGTACGGTTGCTTTTGCTGCTTCCGGGGCAATGGTAGGTGTAGAACGGAATATGGACATTTTCGGTGTAAGTGTACTGGGGGTAGTGACAGCTGTGGGCGGAGGGATGATCCGGGATATTGTGCTGGGGATTATTCCGCCTAATGTGTTTATAAATCCGGTATATGCCCTGGTGGCTACCATTACTTCCTGTCTGGTTTTTCTGGCTTTTTACTGGAAACGTCAGCTTTTGGAAGGGCATATGCGGCTTACCTATGACAGAGTCATGCTGGTGATGGACTCTATCGGTCTGGGAATTTTTACAGTAGTGGGAGTGAATACGGGAATTCGCAGTGGATATATGGATAATGTGTTTCTCCTGGTGTTTCTGGGAACGATTACAGGAGTAGGGGGAGGCCTGATGCGTGACATGATGGCAGGAGTACCGCCTTATATTTTTGTAAAGCATATTTATGCATGTGCGTCTATTGTAGGAGCGGTTGTATGTGTGTATATGAATCGTTTTGTGGGAAATGTGGAAGCAATGATGGTAGCCTGCTTTGTAGTCATACTGATTCGGTATCTGGCAGCACATTATCGCTGGAATTTGCCCAGATTGTCTCATAATGAGAGTGAAAAATAAAAAGGAGCCCGGATTTATTCCGGACTCCTTCTTGACTTTATAGCAGGATAGTTATTGAGTGCTTATTTATTTTGTATTTTATTTTGTATTTTATTTTGTATCCTGGAGAGCGAGATAACCTTCTTCGCCTGTACGGATCTTAACAACATTTTCAATGTCGTATACAAATACTTTACCATCACCGATCTGACCTGTATGAAGGACTGCTTTGGCAGTTTCAATAACTTTCTTTACAGGTACCAGGCTGACAACAATCTCAATCTTGATCTTAGGAAGAAGATTCATTTCTACTTCAACACCACGATAGTAGGATGGAGCACCTTTCTGTACACCGCATCCGAGAACGTTCGTAATAGTGATACCTGTAACACCGATCTCGTTCATTGCCTGCATAAATTCATCAAGTTTATTCTGACGAGTGATGATAACAACCTTTGTAAGCTTGTGAACGCCTTCTTTCGGAAGTTCAGGAACTGATTCAGCAGGAGCAGAAGGTCTGGCTGTGACAACAGGAGCTTTTATGGAAGTTCCCATAGGAGTCGGAACACCTGCCATTGCGAAACCGTCATAAGCACTTGCAAGACCATGTTCTTTGGAGTCAAGACCTGCGATTTCTTCTTCAGCTGAAACACGAAGTCCGATTGTATGCTTGATTACCTGGAAGATAATTGTCATAGTAACAACAACCCATGCGATTGTAATGATCATACCAGTAAACTGAACACCAAGACCGTGAATACCACCGCCTGTGAAGAGACCTTTCCAACCTGTACCTGCACCGTCGGAGAAAAGACCAACTGCAAGAGTACCAAATGCACCGTTTAAACCATGAACACCGACAGCACCAACAGGGTCATCGATTTTCAGGACTTTGTCAATAAATTCAATACCAAATACTACGATGAAACCGGAAGCAATACCGATGATTGCTGCAGATGTAGGAGAAACTGTATCACATCCTGCTGTAATTGCTACAAGTCCTGCAAGAGAACCGTTCAGAGACATGGAAACATCTGGCTTTTTGTAACGTACCCATGTAATGATCATAACAGTTACAGTTGCAACAGCTGCTGCAAGGTTAGTAGTAACGAAGATTTTACCTGCACTTACGATTGCATCGCCTTCCATACTTACTGTGGAAGCACCGTTAAATCCGAACCAGCAGAACCAGAGGATAAATACACCTAAAGCACCAACTGTAAGGTTGTGTCCCGGGATAGCTTTTGATTTGCCGTCCTTTGTATATTTACCGATACGAGGTCCAAGGATGATGGCACCGATCAGAGCTGCCACACCACCTACCATATGTACTGCACAGGAACCTGCGAAATCGTGGAATCCCATCTGGCTGATAAATCCACCACCCCAGATCCAGTGTCCGGATACCGGATATACAACAAGACTGATCATAAGACTGTAGACGCAATAGGAAAGGAACTTGGTACGTTCTGCCATTGCACCGGAAACAATTGTTGCGGATGTTGCACAGAATACTGTCTGGAAGATTAAGAATGCCCAGAAAGGAACTCCGTCAGGAAGCATTCCTGTACCGTAGTGTGCTTCAGAAGCAATCCCCCCGATCTTTCCGATAAATCCATTTCCTGCACCAAACATCAGACCGAAACCAACCAGCCAGAAGACCGGAGTACCGATACAGAAGTCCATCAGGTTTTTCATAATAATGTTACCTGCGTTTTTGGCTCGTGTGAAGCCTGTTTCTACCATTGCGAATCCGGCCTGCATAAAGAAGACCAGTGCGGCGCCGACCAGCACCCATATTGTGTTTACTGAAGAAAATTCCATAATATTACTCCTCCCTCATTCATGAATAAATTTCCTCTATATCGAAAAACGCGGCAGAATCCCTAAAAGGGTTCTGTCGCGCTTTTGCGAACTTAAAATTTTTGTTATAAATATATGTAAAACAGGGGAATATCAAAATATCGTGTGATTAATGGATGAGGAAATCGATAATGAATTATGAAGTAGAGTTCATAAAGGGATATTCCCCTGTTGTTACCAATGTATTAAATATTTACGGATTGTTCCGTTGATTTGTAGCTCCAACAATCCTATAAACATTCAGAATCATATCATTTATACGGAAAACAGAAGCTTGTCATAGGTAGGATATGGAAGCAGTGCATCCGGAATCAGTGTTTCAGCTGTATCTACAGATTTTCTTAAGCTTTCCATGTCGGAAAGTACTATGGACTGATATGCCTTTGCATTTGCAAGAGGATCCTCTATAGCAAGAGCTGTTGCTGTATCTGCTTTCAAGGTTTCCAGACCTTTGGTGATATCACCGGCAAGATCAGAGAGTTCTTTAATCAGTTTACCTTCTGCATCAGTACTGATATCTGCAATAACAGATTTTTTGGAAATAGCAGTAGCCGCCAGCTTGTCAATATATTCAAATACAGATGGAAGGAAATCCTTCTGTACCATTTCAACCATAGTATTGGATTCGATATTAACGATCTTGGAATAGGCTTCCAGCCAGATTTCATAACGGGATTCAATTTCTTCTTTGGTAAAAATGCCATATTTTGTGAAGAGCTCGATATTTTTGTCTGCAATCCACTGTGGAAGAGCATCCGGGGTAGATTTCAGGTTAAAGAGACCCCGTTTTTCAGCTTCAGCAATCCATTCATCTGTATAACCATTACCATTAAAAATAACACGTTTGTGAGCAATAATGGTCTTTTTGATCAGTTCATGGATTGATTCTTCCATTTTGTCTTCCGGAACATCTTTTAATTCCTCAGCAAACTGATGAACAGCCTCAGCAACGGCTGTGTTCAGGATGATATTTGGGTTTGCAACAGAAGCTTCAGATCCCAGCATACGGAATTCAAATTTATTACCGGTAAATGCGAATGGTGAAGTACGGTTTCTGTCTGTGTTATCTTTTATAAAGTGCGGAAGAACCTTGGCACCGATGTTCATCTGGACAGCACGGCTTCCTGCGAAATATTCATCTTTTTCAATTGCTTTTAATACTTCTGTAAGTTCATCACCAAGGAAGACGGATACAACTGCAGGCGGAGCCTCGTTGGCACCCAGACGGTGATCATTTCCTGCACTTGCAACAGAAATACGAAGTACATCTGCATATTCATCTACTGCTTTGATCACAGCAGTAAGGAAAATCAGAAACTGTGTGTTTTCTCCCGGCGTTTTGCCAGGATCCAGAATATTTATGCCATCATCTGTGACCATAGACCAGTTATTGTGCTTTCCGCTTCCGTTAATGCCGTCAAATGGTTTTTCATGAAGGAGGCAGACCAGACCATGCTTGTCAGCAACTTTCTTCATGATTTCCATTGTAAGCTGGTTGTGGTCAACTGCAACATTTGTGGTATCAAATACAGGAGCTAATTCATGCTGTGCAGGAGCTACTTCATTGTGTTTAGTTTTGGCCGGGATGCCCAGCTTCCAGAGCTCAACGTCCAGATCATGCATGTAAGCTGCAACTCGCGGCTTAAGTGCTCCGAAATAGTGATCTTCCATCTCCTGCCCTTTTGGAGCAGGGGCACCGATCAAAGTACGTCCACAGAATACCAGATCTTTTCTTTGTTTATATAATTCTTTGTCTACCAGGAAGTATTCCTGCTCCGGACCAACGGTGGTATTTACATGTTTAACGGTTTTGTTTCCTATGATATGGAGAAGATTTACAGCCTCTTTGTCCAATGTCTGCATGGAGCGGAGAAGAGGAGTCTTTTTATCCAGTGCTTCGCCACTGTAGGAGCAGAATGCTGTAGGAATGTAAAGTGTTCCGTCTTTAATGAATGCAGGAGAAGTTGGATCCCATGCAGTATATCCTCTTGCCTCGAAGGTGGCACGCAGTCCGCCGGATGGGAAACTGGAAGCATCAGGTTCACCTTTTACAAGTTCCTTACCGGAGAAATCCATGATTACCTGTCCATCGCCTGTTGGAGAGATAAAGCTGTCATGTTTTTCTGCTGTTACGTTTGTCATTGGCTGAAACCAGTGTGTATAATGTGTTGCTCCGTTTTCTGTTGCCCATTCTTTCATGGCAACAGCTACAGAATTTGCAACATCCAGTTCAAGGTGGGTGCCGTTCTCAATTGTCTTTTTTAATGCTTTGTACATGTCTTTTGGCAGTTTGCTTCTCATTACTTTGTCGTTGAATACAAGGCTGCCATACAGTTCTGGGATATTCTGTGCCATATAGGTATTCTCCTTTCGAATTATGGTTCATCAATTTTTCGTCTCATAGAAAATCCCTCATTCGCATAACATTTTCTATAAAACGAAAAGTTTTGTATAAAACGAAAAAGGCACTTCGAATCTGATTTACATCAGTTCAAAGCGCCTTTGCTTTATGTGCTGTACTATAAACGATATAAAAAGAGATGTCAAGTACTTTTTTTAAAAAATAAAAAAAATAAAAAAACAGAAAAAATTATAGACAATAAAAATAAAAAGGAACAGTTGACAAATCTAATTCTGTTATTATAATTTACTATGCAAGTTTTTAGCAAAAGTGCGGACCATATTTTGGAAGGCAATGGCTGAATGGAAAGTAATACAATAAACAAATATGATAGAAATCGGAGGAGAGATCAGATGGCTGGAATAAAAGAAGAATGTGGCGTGTTTGGCATTTATGATCTGGATGGAGGAAATGTGGTTCCCTCCATATATTATGGATTGACTTCCCTGCAGCACAGAGGACAGGAATCATGTGGACTGGCGGTTTCAGATACCAGAGGAGAGAGAGGAAATGTAAAATTTCACAAGGATCTTGGACTGGTAAGTGAGGTGCTTCGCCAGGATGTAGTGCGTAAATATTCAGGAGATATTGGAATTGGTCATGTAAGATATTCTACAACAGGAGCTTCTGTTGCTGAAAATGCGCAGCCCCTGGTTTTGTCTTATGTAAAGGGAACTCTGGCGCTGGCTCATAATGGAAATCTGGTCAATACACCGGAACTGAAGTGGGAACTGATCCAGAATGGTGCAATTTTCCATACCACTACAGATTCAGAAGTGATTGCTTTCCATATTGCAAGAGAACGTGTACATTCCAAAACAGTAGAAGAAGCTGTTTTAAAAACAGCCAGGAAGATCAAAGGCGCTTATGGACTGGTTGTTATGAGCCCGAGAAAACTTATCGCTGTCCGAGATCCTTATGGCCTGAAGCCTTTATGCCTGGGAAAAAGAGGAAATGCTTATGTGATTGCTTCTGAAAGCTGTGCGCTGACCTCAGTGAGTGCGGAGTTTGTCCGTGATATTGAACCAGGTGAAATTCTTACTATCACAAAAGATGGACTGAAATCCAATATGGAGCTTGCCGGTACAAAAAAGGCACATTGTGTATTTGAGTATATTTATTTTGCCCGCCTTGACAGTACGATCGATGGAGTAAAGGTTTATGATGCCAGAATCCGGGGTGGTAAATCGCTTGCCAAGTCTTATCCTGTAGAAGCAGATATTGTTACAGGTGTTCCGGAATCCGGTCTTCCGGCAGCAAAGGGATATTCAGAAGAATCAGGGATTCCCTTTGCCTTTGCATTTTATAAAAACAGCTACATTGGACGAACCTTTATCAAGCCTACCCAGGAAGAAAGAGAATCCAGCGTACATCTGAAATTAAGTGTACTGGAGTCTGTAGTGAAGGGGAAAAGAATTGTTCTGGTAGATGATTCAATTGTAAGAGGTACCACGATTGCCAATCTGATCCATATGTTAAAAGAGGCTGGGGCAAAAGAGGTACATGTACGTATCAGTTCCCCGCCATTTCTGCACCCGTGTTATTTCGGCACAGATGTACCTTCTAATGATCAGCTTATTGCTGCCAGCCACAGTGAAGAGGAAATCTGTCAGATGATCGGTGCGGATTCTCTTGGATATATGCAGACAGATTATCTGAAAGGCATGGCAGGAGGACTTCCTCTCTGCAAGGCTTGCTTTGACGGTAAGTATCCAATGGATATTCCTGACTATAAAGATGCTGATTTTATGGATATTGTAAAATGCTGATTCTTGAGAAAGAAAGGATATACCAGCACATCCATTAATTGGATACAGGAAATAAAGAATCATGAAAATTGGGGAAAATGCATATAATTATAAAGAGATTCCCGTAAAATGGTCAAGCCAATATGAGAAGATATAAAACATGAAAAGACAAAATGACTAAATTCGTGGCACTATAATTGTATAAAATATACAAAATGAAATAGAAAAAACGTCAACAGGAAATCGTGAAAAATCTTGACAAATCGAAATGTGTAGGACATAATGTGTGCAATTGAAAGGTGATAGGTTCACTGATAAAAGTATGAACAGAGTATCCAGAAAGGGTGATCATTATGACACAGAGTAAGATTAAGTTAAATGCAGTGGAGGATGTACAGGAATTTGTAAAGGCAGCTTCCAAATGTGATTTTGATATTGATATTTATTATAATAGGTTTCTCATTGACGCGAAATCCATTCTTGGGATTTTAAGTATGGATCTGACAAAGGTTTTGACTGTAGATTGTCATGGAGAAAATAAGGAGTTTGAGCGTACTCTTCAAAAGTTTGCAGTAGCCTGAAGCTATAAAAGTCAGGAACAGTATGTCTGTTCCTGACTTTTTTTAACCGAATCAGGTATTTCAATATTGACAAAGACAAAAAATTGTTTTATAGTATAGCATATTTTAAGATAAAAATCGGAAATATGGTTTTGAATAAGAAAAATAAATCTGACAAAGGCGTCAGGTACAGAACTTGTGGGCAAAGTGTCCCTACAGAGCTTCTGTACCTGGCGTTTTTTATTATTGAAATCCAGATTTTCCGGAAAGAATTTATGTTATCAGTTTTAGAGAACCAAGGATGATGGAGGAGGAAATCAAATGGCAGTAAAGTATGTATTTGTCACAGGAGGCGTTGTTTCCGGTCTTGGAAAGGGAATTACTGCTGCATCTCTGGGACGTCTTCTTAAAGCAAGAGGCTATCAGGTCACCATGCAGAAGTTTGATCCCTACATTAATATTGACCCGGGAACTATGAATCCCATTCAGCACGGAGAAGTTTTTGTAACAGATGATGGTACAGAAACTGATCTGGATCTGGGACATTATGAGAGATTCATTGATGAAAGTCTTGATAAAAATTCCAATGTGACAACCGGTAAGGTTTACTGGTCTGTTCTTCAGAAAGAACGTCACGGAGATTTTGGTGGAGGTACCGTGCAGGTAATCCCTCATATTACAAACGAAATTAAGGGACGCTTCTATCGCGCCAAATCATCAGATGAAGATAAGATTGCCATTATCGAGGTGGGAGGAACCGTTGGTGATATTGAAAGTCAGCCGTTTCTGGAAGCAATCCGTCAGTTTCAGCATGATGTGGGACATGACAATGCAATCCTTATTCATGTGACTTTGATTCCTTATCTGAAAGCATCCGAAGAAATGAAAACAAAACCTACACAGGCAAGCGTAAAGGAACTTCAGGGAATGGGAATCCAGCCGGATGTACTGGTGTGCAGAAGTGAACATGAACTGACAGAAGACATTAAAGAAAAAATCGCTTTATTCTGCAACGTACCTGTATCACATGTGCTTCAGAACCTGGATGTGGAATATTTATATGAAGCCCCTCTTGCAATGGAAAGAGAGAAGCTTGCAGATGTAGTTCTTTCCAGCCTGAGATTGGAAAACAGAAAACCGGATTTAAGTGACTGGGAGGAAATGGTAGAAAGTCTGAGAAATCCGAACAAAACAGTAAAAATCGCAATTGTAGGAAAATATACACAACTTCATGACGCATATCTCAGTGTAGTAGAGGCACTGAAACATGGCGGAATTTCCTGCAGAGCCAAAGTAGAGCTTGAGTGGATCGATTCCGAAGAACTGACAGAGAAGAATCTGGATCAGCAGCTTCACAATGTAGATGGTATTCTGGTTCCGGGTGGTTTCGGAAACAGAGGTACAGAAGGAATGATCCTGGCAGCACAGTATGCAAGAGTACATAAGATTCCATATCTTGGAATCTGTCTGGGAATGCAGATGGCAATTGTAGAATTCGCCCGTCATGTACTTGGATACGAAGATGCAAACAGTATTGAACTGAATCCGGAAACCAAACACCCGGTAATTGCATTAATGCCTGATCAGGAAGATATCGAAGATATTGGTGGAACCTTAAGACTTGGAAGCTATCCATGTATTCTTGCAGAAGATTCCAGATCCTATGAACTCTTTGGCAAAAAAGAAATCCATGAGCGCCACAGACATCGTTATGAAGTAAACAATGCATTCCGTAAAGAACTTCAGGAGAAGGGAATGAATATTGTAGGAACTTCCCCTGATAACCATATTGTAGAAATGATCGAGATCGCAGGGCATCCGTTCTATGTAGGAACCCAGGCCCATCCGGAATTCAAATCCCGCCCCAATCATGCACATCCTTTATTCAGAGGATTTATTCAGGCGGCTGTGAACTTTAGGCAGAGTGATACGAATGAAGAATAACAGAAAGGATGAGGAGATTATGAAAGAAGTGAGAGAACAGCAGCAACAACAAGGTCTGTACCGGCCTGAATTTGAACATGACAACTGCGGTATCGGAGCAGTTGTCAATATCAAAGGAAAGAAAACCCACGATACTGTTGCAAACGCATTAAAAATCGTAGAACATCTGGAACACCGTGCAGGTAAAGATGCAGAAGGCAAAACCGGTGATGGTGTAGGTATTCTTCTTCAGATTTCTCATAAATTTTTCAAAAAAGCCTGTAAGAAAGAGGGATTTGAAATTGGAGATGAGAGAGAATACGGTATCGCACAGTTTTTCTTCCCACAGCACGAGATCAAACGCGCGCAGGCAAAGAAGATGTTTGAGATCATTCTTGAGAAAGAAGGTCTGGAACTTCTTGGATGGCGTCAGGTTCCGGTATTTCCGGAAGTGCTTGGACACAAGGCAAGAGAATGTATGCCATGCATTATGCAGGCATTTATCAAAAAGCCGGAAGATGTGGAAAAAGGTCTTCCATTTGACCGTATGCTCTACATTGCAAGACGTGAGTTTGAGCAGAGTAATGATAATACTTATGTAGTATCCATGAGCAGTCGTACCATCGTTTACAAAGGTATGTTCCTGGTTGGACAGCTTCGTACATTCTTTGAAGATCTCCAGAGTCCGGATTATGAATCTGCGATCGCCATGGTACATTCCCGTTTCAGTACCAACACAAACCCAAGCTGGGAGAGAGCACATCCCAACCGCTTTATGGTACACAACGGTGAGATCAACACCATCCGCGGCAACGCAGATAAGATGCTTGCAAGAGAAGAAAATATGGAATCACCATATCTGGAGGGACAGCTTCATAAAGTGCTCCCTGTTGTAAACAGAAATGGTTCCGACTCTGCAATGCTTGACAATACACTGGAATTCCTGGTAATGAGTGGCATGGAGCTGCCTCTTGCAGTGATGATCACAATCCCTGAACCATGGGCAAACAATGATACTATTTCACAGGCAAAGCGTGATTTCTATCAGTACTATGCAACCATGATGGAGCCATGGGACGGACCTGCATCTATCCTCTTCTCAGACGGTGATGTGATGGGAGCTGTCCTGGACAGAAACGGTCTTCGTCCATCCAGATATTATATCACTTCTGACGGATACATGATTCTTTCCTCCGAAGTTGGTGTATTGCCGATTCCGGAAGAGAAAATCGTATTAAAAGAGCGTCTTCATCCTGGAAAAATGCTCCTTGTAGATACTGTAAAGGGAAAAGTGATCGATGACAATGAACTGAAAGAGGGATATGCAAAAATGCAGCCATACGGTGAATGGCTGGATAGTCATCTGGTACAGTTAAAAGATATCAAGATTCCTAACGAAAGACCGGAAGAATATACACCTGAGCAGAGAGCACGTCTGCAGAAAGCATTCGGCTATACTTATGAGCAGTACCGTACTTCCATCAGAAACATGGCGTTAAACGGAGCAGAGAGCATCGGAGCTATGGGTGTGGATACCCCGCTTGCAGTATTTTCCAAACAGAACAGGCCATTATTTGACTACTTTAAACAGCTCTTTGCACAGGTTACCAATCCTCCAATCGATGCGATCCGTGAGGAGATCGTTACCAGCACAAGTGTTTATGTAGGTAAAGACGGAAACCTGCTGGAGCAGAAACCGGAAAACTGTCAGGTATTAAAAATCAACAACCCGATCCTGACAAATACAGACATGATGAAGATCAAGAGCTTCAAGCATGAGGGCTTCAAGACAGCTGTTGTTTCTACCTTATATTACAAGAGCACCAAGCTTGAGAGAGCAATTGACCGTCTTTTTGTAGAAGTAGATAAAGCATTCCGTGAGGGTGCAAACATCCTTGTTCTTTCAGACAGGGGAGTAGATGAAAACCATATGCCAATTCCGTCACTTCTGGCAGTATCCGCAGTTCATCAGCACCTTGTAAAAACAAAGAAGAGTACCTCTCTTGCCATCATTCTGGAATCCGGAGAACCGAGAGAAGTACATCATTTTGCAACTTTACTTGGCTATGGTGCAAGCGCCATCAACCCATACCTTGCCCTTGAGACAATCCATGAGCTGATCGACAGCCATATGCTGGAGAAAGACTATTATGCAGCAGTTGATGACTACAATCATGCAGTCATCAGCGGTATTGTAAAGATTGCTTCCAAGATGGGTATTTCCACCATCCAGTCTTATCAGGGATCTCAGATCTTCGAGGCAATCGGTATTTCCTCAGATGTGATCGAGAAATACTTTACTGGTACAGTTAGTCGTGTAGGCGGAATCACACTGGAAGACATCGAAGAGAATGTAGAGAAACTTCACTCAGAAGCATTTGACCCGTTAGGACTTCCGACAGACCTGACACTGGACAGCGTTGGTGCACATAAGATGAGAAGCCAGGGAGAGGAACATCGTTACAATCCTCAGACCATCCATCTTCTGCAGCAGTCCACATGGACAGGAAGCTATGATCTGTTCAAACAGTACACAGATCTGGTAGATAAAGAAAACCACGGAAACTTAAGAGGTCTTCTGGACTTTAAATTTGCCGAGACACCGGTTCCGCTTGAAGAAGTAGAAAGTGTAGATGAAATCGTAAAACGATTCAAAACAGGTGCCATGTCCTATGGTTCCATTTCACAGGAAGCACATGAGACACTGGCGATCGCCATGAACCACCTCCATGGAAAATCCAACACAGGTGAGGGTGGTGAAAGTGACGAGAGACTGGACTCTGCAGGAAGCAGCAATGACAGATGCTCCGCAATCAAACAGGTTGCCAGCGGACGTTTCGGTGTAACCAGCCGTTACCTTGTATCTGCAAGAGAAATCCAGATTAAGATGGCACAGGGTGCAAAACCAGGTGAAGGTGGACATCTTCCTGCAAAGAAAGTATATCCATGGATCGCTAAGACCCGTCATTCCACACCGGGTGTCAGCCTGATCTCCCCGCCACCGCACCACGATATCTATTCTATCGAGGATCTGGCACAGTTAATTTATGACCTTAAGAATGCAAATAAATATGCAGATATTTCTGTCAAACTGGTATCAGAAGCAGGTGTCGGTACCGTCGCAGCAGGTGTTGCCAAAGCCGGTGCACAGACCATCCTAATCTCCGGTTATGACGGAGGTACAGGTGCAGCTCCGAGAAGTTCTATCCACAATGCTGGACTTCCATGGGAACTGGGACTTGCAGAAACACATCAGACACTGCTCAAAAATGGGCTGAGAAACCGTGTACGCATTGAGACTGACGGTAAGCTTATGAGTGGTCGTGACGTTGCAATCGCAGCATTGATGGGTGCAGAGGAATTTGGTTTTGCAACAGCTCCTCTCGTAACCATGGGATGTGTAATGATGCGTGTATGCAACCTGGATACCTGCCCGGTAGGTGTGGCAACACAGAATCCGGAACTTCGTAAGAGATTCAAAGGTAAACCGGAATATGTAGAGAACTTCATGCGCTTTATCGCACAGGAATTAAGAGAATACATGTCCAAACTGGGATTCCGTACAGTCAGCGAAATGGTTGGCCGTACAGATCTCCTTGTTCAGACAGACAATGTACAGGAACCACATCAGGGCAAAGTAGACTTAAGTGCGATCCTGAACAATCCATTTGCAGGCAAAGATCAGAAAGTTACCTTTGACCCGAAAGCCGTATACAACTTCGAACTGGAAAAGACCATGGACGAAAAAGTTCTGGTTAAGAAATGTGCAAATGCCATCAATAAAGGTCAGAAAACAGAGCTTTCTGTAAACCTGACAAACATTGACCGTACATTCGGAACAATCCTTGGTGCAGAGATCACAAGAAAGAACAAAGACGGACTTGCAGATGACACCATCACTGTACACTGCAACGGTGCCGGCGGACAGAGCTTCGGTGCATTTATCCCGAAAGGTCTGACACTGGAACTGACCGGTGACAGCAATGACTACTTCGGAAAAGGACTTTCCGGTGGTAAACTGATCCTGAAAGTTCCGGAGAAAGCTGCTTACAAGGCAGAAGAGAACATTATCGTAGGTAACGTTGCCCTCTATGGTGCAACCAGCGGTACTGCATTTATCAATGGTGTTGCAGGCGAACGTTTTGCAGTCCGTAACTCCGGTGCATCTGCAGTTGTAGAAGGTGTAGGAGAGCACGGTTGTGAATATATGACAGGTGGCCGCGTAGTCGTACTTGGCAAGACTGGCAAGAACTTTGCAGCAGGTATGAGTGGCGGTATCGCATATGTACTGGATGTAGACAATGTCCTCTACAAAAACCTGAACAAGGCTATGATTTCCATCGAAAAAGTGGAAAACAAATATGACAAAAAAGAACTCCGTGACCTGATCGAAGCTCATGTAGAAGCTACAGGCTCCAAACTCGGTGCGAAAGTTCTGGCTGACTTTGACTATTATCTGCCACACTTCAAAAAACTCATTCCGAATGAGTACAAGAAGATGGTAACATTAAGTGCAAAACTGGAAGAAAAGGGACTCAACAGTCAGCAGGCACAGATGGAAGCGTTTTACGAAAGTATTGGCGCTAAACATTGATAATAATTGAATATATCGTGTGAACTTATCAATGTTGCCCCGTCATCTTTTGAAGTAAATAAAAAAAGATGGCGTGGGTTATACCATACCAGCATTGCCGCAGCCAGTGCGGCGAAAAGGAGGAAATCATGGGCAAACCAACAGGATTTTTAGAATATGAGAGAGAGACGGCAAAAGTTCTGCC
Source organism: Blautia sp. HCP3S3_C12 (assembly GCF_052064155.1). Classification (NCBI taxonomy): domain Bacteria; kingdom Bacillati; phylum Bacillota; class Clostridia; order Lachnospirales; family Lachnospiraceae; genus Blautia; species Blautia sp. HCP3S3_C12. The sequence continues at coordinate 87,252 of NZ_JBQHWC010000011.1, forward strand.
GCCAAAGGTCCGCATCGCAAACTTCAAAGAATTCAGGACCCCATTAAATAAAGAAAAACAGAAACTTCAGGGCGCACGCTGCATGGCATGCGGTGTCCCATTCTGCCAGTCAGGTATGATGATCGGCGGTATGGCATCCGGCTGTCCTCTGCACAACCTTGTACCTGAGACAAACGATCTGGTTTATACAGGCAACTGGAAACAGGCATACTTAAGACTGAGCAAGACACACAGCTTCCCGGAATTTACTTCCCGTGTCTGCCCTGCACTCTGCGAAGCAGCCTGCACCTGTAATATAAACGGAGAACCAGTCTCCACAAAAGAAAATGAACGTGCGATCATCGAGACAGCCTACGAGAACGGATGGGTAACTCCGCAGATCCCGGAAGTGCGTACAGGCAAATCCATCGCAGTCATCGGAAGCGGTCCGTCTGGACTGGCAGCAGCTCAGCAGTTAAACAGACGAGGCCACAGCGTAACTGTATTTGAAAGAAAAGACCGTGTAGGCGGACTTCTCCGTTACGGTATTCCTAACATGAAGCTGGACAAAGCTGTTGTTGACAGAAGAATCCATCTTATGGAAGAAGAGGGAGTTAAATTCGTTACAAATGTAAACGTAGGAAAGGACATCAAAGCAGAAGAACTTCTGAAACAGTTCGACCGCGTCATCCTTGCCTGCGGAGCATCCAATCCACGAGACATTAAAGTTCCGGGACGGGATGCAAAAGGAATTTATTTCGCAGTAGATTTCCTGGGACAGGTAACAAAAGCGCTGTTGGACTCTGATTTTGCCAAAGTTCCATATGAACTTGCCAAAGGAAAAAATGTTTTGGTCATCGGTGGTGGTGATACAGGAAATGACTGTGTAGGAACATCTATACGTCTGGGTGCCAAATCTGTGATCCAGTTAGAGATGATGCCGAAGCCGCCAGTGGAAAGAACACCATCCAACCCATGGCCGCAGTGGCCGAGAGTCCTCAAAACAGACTATGGCCAGGAAGAAGCCATTGCTGTATTCGGACATGACCCACGAGTATACCAGACTACTGTTACAGAATTTATCAAAGATAAAAACGGAAATGTCTGCCAGGCAAAACTCACTAAATTAAAGAGTGAAAAAGATGCAAAGACAGGACGTATGATGATGGTTCCTGTAGAAGGAACCGAAGAAGTCATCCCTGTAGACGTAGTCCTTATCGCAGCAGGATTCCTTGGCAGTGAGAAATATGTAACAGATGCATTTAAGGTAGCCATCAATGGAAGAACTAACGTAGATACAAAGCCAGATCAGTACCAGACCTCCGTAGACAAAGTCTTCACTGCAGGAGACATGCACCGAGGCCAGTCCCTGGTAGTATGGGCAATCCGCGAAGGCAGAGAAGCTGCGAAAGCGGTGGATGAATCACTGATGGGATATTCCTATCTGTAAAAATAAGATAAAATATGAGAAAGGTGCTATTGCCTGACGGAAAAGGATGTCAGGCAACAGCACCTTTTTTGAAAGTGATTTTTGGGTCTTGCATTATAATAATTATAGTTGACAGAGAATAATACATTTGCTACACTAAATTTGCATATCTAAGATAATTTTTGAGCTATTCGGTTCATCCATTTCCCTTTATGATTAAGTACAAAAGACAGTATTTTTGAATTTGTATTTTGCGTATTTCTCTTTCGGAGAATACAGAAATCTTTTCAAATTTGGTATAGAAAAATTGATTGACACCATATACGATACCACATATAATGTAAATAGGAGATATAAGAATGTCAAAATGGGATAAACTGATAACACGTATATGTAATTTATCAAAAGATCTTCGGTTTGATGAATTGCGAAAAGTATTGGAAAGTTATGGATATGAAATGAATGTTCCGAGAAGTGGAAGCAGTCATTATACATTTAGAAAGTCTGGATGTATGCCTATTACAATACCAAAACATGAGCCGATAAAGAAAGTATATGTAGAAATGGTAAGGGAAATAGTAGAAAGTGAGGCGAAGAATCATGAAGACGCTGAATGATTATATGTCAATGTCTTATCGCATGGAAGTTGTAGAAGATAAAACCGAAGGAGGATTCGTAGTTTCGTATCCGGATCTCCCTGGTTGCATTACCTGCGGAGAAACAGTGGAAAGTGCAATTTCAAATGCCCTGGATGCAAAAAAAGCATGGCTTGAAGCTGCATTAGAAGAAGGAGTAGAAATCCATGAACCAGATAGCCTTGAAGATTATTCCGGACAGTTTAAACTGAGAATTCCAAGAAGCCTGCATAGACTACTGGTAGAACATTCTCAGAGGGAGGGAATCAGTATGAATCAGTACTGCGTATATCTTCTTTCGAGAAATGATGCGGTATTCTCAAAATAGCGATTATAAGTAAGCTGCAAAGCGTGTTATTGAAAGCGTAGCGCACAGTAACATGGAAAGAGCCGGTGATTTATTTATAAAAATAAGCAGTTGACAAAAAATAGTCATGTTGCTATAATTGCCTACATGAACAAAGGCGTTCTTTCTATAGAAAAGTAACTGTAGAAAGTGCGCCCTTTTTTATATCACTATAAAAAGAATCTATAAAATTTCCAGACAGGACAAAACTGTATCGAAGAATTATTAAGAAAGCAAAAACAGCAGAAACTATGCTGACAAGGAGTGAATGAAAATGGGGAATTATACCAGAGAAGAAATATTACAGATGGCTGAGGAGGAAGACGTGGAATTTATCCGTCTCCAGTTCACAGATATGTTCGGAACGCTGAAAAACATCGCCATAACTGCCCGGGAACTTCCCCGTGCACTGGACAACCGATGTATTGTAGATGGTTCCTTTATCGCAGGAATAGCAGGAGAATCTGAACCGGATATGTACTTAAGACCGGATCTTGACACTTTTGCAATTCTCCCATGGAGACCACAGCAGGGAAAAGTTGCCAGACTGTTATGCGATATCTATTGTCCGGACGGAACCCCTCATGAGAGAAGTCCGAGATATATCCTGAAGAAAACCGCCCGGGAGGCAAAGAAGGAGGGATACACCTGTCTGGTAGATCCGGAATGTGAATTTTTCCTTTTTCATACAGATGATAACGGAGTTCCGACTACTGTAACACATGAAAAGGCCGGATATCTGGATGTCAGCCCTGTGGATCTGGGTGAAAACGCAAGACGTGATATTGTATTAAATCTGGAAGACATGGGGATTGAGGTAGAATCTTCTCACCATGAAACTGCTCCTGCACAGCATGAAGTAGATTTCAAATACGGTGAAGTCCGTACGATTGCAGACCGGATCATGTCATTCAAGATGACGGTCCGTACCATTGCCAAACGCCATGGACTTCATGCGACATTTATGCCGAAACCAAGGGCAGAAGTAAACGGTTCCGGAATGCACATTCATTTCTCCTTATTTAAAGATGGAAGAAATGTATTCGTCAATCCGGGAAATCCACAGGAATTAAGCGAAGAAGCTTATTACTTCGTAGGAGGTCTTCTGGCTCACAGCAAAGAGATGGCACTGATCACCAATCCTATCGTAAATTCCTACAAACGTCTGGTTCCGGGCTATGAAGCACCGACAGAGCTGACATGGACAAAGAACAACCAGAATTCACTGGTAAGAATTCCGGGATCCAGAGGTATGGAGACAAGGATCGAACTGAGAAGTCCGGATGCAGCAGCAAATCCGTATCTGGTATTTGCAGTATGTCTGGCAGCAGGACTGGATGGAATCAATAAGAAGATTTATCCGACTAAGTCCTCCAGCAGAGAGTTATCCGAAACAGACCAGAAAGCAATGAAGATTGAAAATCTTCCGGGAAATTTGAACGAAGCAATTGATTACTTCGAACAGAGTGACTGGATCAAAGAAGTACTTGGAACAGAATTTTGTAAAGAATACGCAGCAGCCAAGAAAAAAGAATGGTTGCGTTATACAAGAGAAATTTCAGCCTGGGAAATCGAGGAATACTTATACAGAATTTAACCGAATCAAACAAGTCCCCTGTAGAAATTGTAAAAGGCAATAAGCAGTGGGTGGGGACTTGTTTGTATCAGGAGGAGCGAAGCTTCTTCTGATAAACTGCGAAGCAGTTATTCGGTTATGAGCAAGTAGCGAAGCGGATTGCGAACATCCGCTTGATCAAAATCAAACAAGTCCCCTGCGGAGGTTGTAAAAAGCAATAAGCAGTGGACGGAAACTCAGGCTGTAACAGAAATAGGAGTGGCAGAGTTATGAGTAGCAGCATTGTGATTGCGTTACCGAAAATTGAAGACGCAAAGAAAATCCGCACAATACTTAACAGACATGGGCTCACAGTAGCTTCTGTCTGCAGCTCTGTCTCTAATGCGCTGGCCAGTATCTCAGAACTTGACAGTGGTGTCCTGATATGCGGGTATAAGCTGACAGATGCCTATTATAAAGACGCTCTCGATGACCTGCCACAGTATTTTGAAATGCTGCTTCTGGCTTCTCAGCGTATTATAGATGAAGCACCGAATTCCGTCAGCACTGTACAGATGCCGATGAAAGCAAGCGTACTGATAGATACGGTCAATGACATGCTCTATCATCTGGAACGCCGGATCAAAAAAGAAAAGAAGAAACCAAAGCCCAGATCAGAAAAAGAACAGAATTATATCTCGAATGCCAAACGCCTTCTGATGGAAAAAAACCAGATGACAGAAGAGGAAGCATATCGACACATCCAGAAATGCAGCATGGATTCAGGAACCAACATGGTAGAAACTGCACAGATGTTACTCATGCTGATGTATGATGAAATCTGATTTTTCAAACACGTTCTAAATAAAATATCCGAAAATAATAAGGAGAATTTTGTAAAAAATGACGATATTATTTTGACAGAATATGTGGTAATATACAGAATATATTTTTGTTCATATCAAGTTAGAGGCAAAATACATTTTAACCCTAACATTATATTATATATAGAAAGAACACAAACAAACATAAAATAGATAATAACAGGAAGAATGATTACAAAGGCGTAATCAGAGAGTCCAGGGGATAAGTGTCTCCGGATTTTCTGATTACGCCTTTTTGATATTCCAGGGTTTTAAGCCAAAAAGTCGTTGTGCTTGCACGAAAAGCCTTTTGAACTTGAAACCAGTGAAGATATCACAAAGGTTTTCAGAAATGAAGAAATGGAGGATGAGGAAATGGAATTTATGGATGGAACATGGAAAAAAGAAATCAATACCTGGGAGGAACTCGTAGGTAATAATCTCCTGAACCAGGAAGCCGTAATCGAAGGCGCTGTTCACAGCATCCGTAATATGGGTGATGTGGCATTTATCATTCTTAGAAGAAGGGAAGGCTTATTCCAGACAGTCTATGAAAATGAAATGGCAAATGTTTCCATTCATGAATTGAAGGAAGCAATGACGGTCAGGGTGAAAGGAATCCTGCATGAAGAGGAGAGAGCACCCCACGGAAGAGAACTTCTTATCCGTCATATTGATATTTTATCAACACCTGCAGAACCTCTTCCGATGGCAATCGACAAATGGAAACTGAACACTTCTCTGGAAGCAAAATTAAACTACAGACCGATTTCCCTGAGAAACATTCAGGAGCGTTCCAAATTTAAAATCCAGGAGGCACTGACAAAAGCATTCCGAGATTATCTTTACGGACAGGGATTTACAGAGATTCACACTCCGAAGATTGGAGCCAGAGGAGCAGAGGGTGGAGCAAACCTTTTCAAGTTCAGCTACTTCCACAAACCTGCAGTACTTGCGCAGAGCCCACAGTTCTACAAACAGATGATGGTTGGCGTATTTGACAGAGTATTTGAGACAGGTCCTGTATTCCGTGCTGAGAAACATAACACCAAACGTCACTTAAATGAATACACCAGTCTGGACTTCGAGATGGGATATATTGACAGCTTCGAAGAAATTATGGCAATGGAAACAGGATTCCTCCAGTATGCCATGAACCTTCTGAAAACAGAATATGCAAAAGAAGTACAGATCTTGAAGCTTGATATCCCGGATGTATCCAAAATCCCGGCAGTCCGTTTTGACGTAGCCAAAGAACTGGTATCGCAGAAATATAACCGTAAGATCAGAAATCCATTTGACCTGGAGCCGGAAGAAGAAGCACTGATCGGACAGTATTTCAGAGAAGAATATGGCTCAGATTTCGTATTTGTCACACATTATCCGTCAAAGAAACGTCCATTCTATGCAATGGATGATCCGGAAGACGCAAGATTTACCTTAAGCTTTGACCTGTTATTCAAAGGCCTTGAGATCACAACAGGCGGACAGCGTATCCATGATTACAACATGCTGGTACAGAAAATTGAAGACAGAGGTATGACGCAGGAAGGCATGGAACAGTATCTGGATACCTTCAAACATGGTATGCCGCCTCACGGTGGACTGGGAATCGGTCTGGAACGTCTGACCATGCAGCTTATCGGTGAAGAGAATGTTCGTGAAACCTGTCTCTTCCCGCGAGATATGAACCGTCTGGAACCGTAAATAAGTCAGAAACTTGGAAAGCTGCCTATATATTGACCGGAAACGGCAGGTTGATTCCGGGCAGAAAGAAATAAAAGCAATATTGAATGTTACAGGCAGTATATATAAGGAGAAAAACATGGCAAAGATCATAGATGATGAAACAATGGAAAATGTCTGCATCCTGGCCAAGCTTTCCCTCTCGGAAGAAGAAAAGGAAAAAGCAAAAGCTGAAATGCAGAAAATGCTTGATTATGTAGAGAAACTGGATGAACTGGATACATCGGAAGTAGAGCCTATGTCCCATATTTTCCAGGACGAAAACGTATTTCGTGAGGACGTTGTCACAAACGGAGACAACAAAGAAGCAATGCTGGCAAATGCACCGAAGGCAAAAGAAGGACAGTATCAGGTTCCGAAAACCATAGGATAGGAGACAGGACAATGGAGTTGGAAAAATTAACAGCCCTGCAGCTTGGGGAAAAAATAAAACAGCGTCAGGTCAGCGTCCTGGATGGAGTAAAAACTGTTTTTGAACAGATTGAGAAACAGGATTCAGAAGTACACGCTTATCTTGACACATATAAAGAAGAAGCATACAAACGTGCAGAAGAAGTACAGAAAGGCATCGAGGACGGTACTTATACCAGTCCTCTTGCAGGCGTACCCATCGCGATCAAAGATAATATCTGTATTAACGGAAAGAAAACTACCTGTGCATCAAAGATTCTTGAGAATTTTGTGCCTCAGTATAATGCAGAAGTCATTGACCGTCTGGAAAAAGCCGGACTGGTCATTATCGGAAAAACAAACATGGATGAATTTGCCATGGGAAGTACCACAGAGACTTCCGCTTACGGCATCACCAGAAATCCATGGAATCTGGAACACGTACCAGGCGGTTCTTCAGGTGGTTCCTGTGCTGCAGTGGCAGCAGGAGAAACTTATCTGGCACTTGGTTCAGATACAGGTGGATCTATTCGTCAGCCAAGTTCCTACTGTGGTGTAACCGGAATTAAACCAACCTATGGAACAGTATCCCGTTACGGTCTTGTAGCTTATGCGTCTTCCCTGGATCAGATCGGACCTGTAGGAAAAGACGTATCTGACTGTGCAACTCTTCTGGAGATCATCGCAGGACATGATACAAAAGACAGCACATCCATGAAAAGAGAAGATCTTCAGTTCTCCAAAGAACTGACAGGAGATATCAAGGGGATGAAATTCGGGGTTCCTGAAGAATATCTGGCAGAGGGACTTGATCCGGAAGTAAAAGCATCTTTTATGGGTGTTCTTGATACGCTGAAAGAACTGGGAGCAGAAGTAGAATTCTTCTCTATCAAAACCATGGAATACATGATTCCGGCTTATTATATTATCGCCAGTGCAGAAGCAAGTTCCAACCTGGAACGTTTCGATGGAGTGAAGTACGGTTTCCGTGCAGCAGAATATGAAGGTCTTCACGACATGTACAAAAAGACCAGAACAGCAGGTTTCGGTGAGGAAGTAAAACGCCGCATCATGCTTGGTTCCTTCGTATTAAGCTCAGGTTATTATGATGCATACTATCTGAAGGCACTCCGCACAAAAGCCCTGATCAAGAAAGAATTTGACCAGGCATTTGGCAAATATGATGTGCTCCTTGCACCTGCATCTCCATTTACAGCACCGAAGATCGGTGAAAGTTTAAAGAATCCCCTTGCCATGTATCTTGGAGATATCTACACAGTAGCAGTCAATCTCTGCGGTCTTCCGGGAATTACAGTTCCATGCGGAAAAGACAGCAAAGGTCTCCCAATCGGTATCCAGATGATCGGGGACTGCTTCATGGAAAAGAAAATCCTGCGTGCAGCACACGCCTATGAAACCAGCCGCGGCTCCTTTGCCGTGCCAGGAGAAGGAGGCACCAGATAATGAAACAGTACGAAACAGTCATAGGACTTGAAGTCCATGTAGAACTTGCAACAAAAACAAAAATTTTCTGCGGATGCTCCACAGAGTTCGGAGGAGCACCCAATACACATACATGTCCGGTCTGCACAGGTATGCCGGGTTCCCTGCCTGTATTAAATAAGAAAGTAGTAGAGTTTGCCCTAAAAGCAGGTCTTGCAGCAAACTGCCAGATCCATCAGTACTGCAAATTTGACCGTAAGAACTATTTCTATCCGGATAACCCACAGAACTATCAGATCTCTCAGTTATATCTGCCAATCTGTCATGACGGATGGGTAGAGATTGAAACCTCTGCAGGCAAAAAGAAAATCCGCATCCATGAAATGCATATGGAAGAGGATGCAGGTAAACTGATCCATGATGAATGGGAAGACTGCTCCCTGGTAGACTATAACCGAAGCGGTGTCCCGCTGATCGAGATCGTATCTGAGCCGGATATGAGAAGCTCTGAGGAAGTAATCGCCTATCTTGAAAAACTCCGTTGTATGATGCAGTATCTGGGTGTATCAGACTGTAAGCTTCAGGAAGGTTCCATGCGTGCAGACGTTAACCTTTCTGTCCGTGAAGTGGGAGCAGAAGAATTCGGTACCAGAACAGAGATGAAGAACCTGAACTCTTTCAAAGCCATTGCCAGAGCAATCGAAGGCGAAAGAGAACGTCAGATCGAACTGATCGAAGAAGGCAAGGCAGTTACACAGGAAACACGCCGCTGGGATGACAATAAAGAATATTCCTACGCCATGCGTTCCAAAGAAGATGCCAAAGACTACAGATATTTCCCTGATCCAGACTTGCCTCCGATCCATATTTCTGATGCATGGATTGAAAAGATCAAAGCAGAACAGCCGGAGCTTCGCGAAGTGAAACAGGTCCGCTATCAGGAAGAGTACGGACTCCCGGCATATGATGCGGGAATCCTTACAGAATCCCGTCATCTTGCAGGTCTTTTTGAAGAAACAGCAGCAATCTACGGAAATGCAAAGAAGACAGCAAACTGGTTTATGGGTGAGGTACTCCGCCTGACAAAAGACAAGGCAATGGATCCGGAACAGGTATCTTTCTCACCGAAACATCTTGCAGATCTTCTGGTAATGGTAGAAAAATCCGAAGTCAGTCCTCAGAATGCCAAGAAGGTATTTGAGAAAGTTTTTGATAAAGATATTGATCCTGTAGCCTACATTGAGGAACATGGTCTGAAGATTGTAGAAGACACAGGACTTCTGGAAGAAACCATCAACAGGATCCTGGATGCTAACCCAGGACCACTTTCAGAACTTCTGGGAGGTAAAGATAAAGTCATGGGCTTCTTTGTAGGTCAGATCATGAAAGAGATGAAAGGCAAGGCAAATCCTGCAAGCGTCCGCGAGACACTAATGAAAGAAGTAGAGAAGCGCAAATAAAATAAATCACCCCGGACATTATGGCCGGGGTAAAAAATGTTAACATATTACCAGTGAACAGTAATGTTAATATTAAAAATTATGTTCAGAAAACACTTTGAGACTTTACATTATTAAATAATTAAGTATAATAAAATTCGAATAAAACATATTTGAAGAAAAGACACAAATAGAAATGGAAAGGCAAAGCAGCAGCCTGCTGTAGACAGGTATATAAAAACTGCGAAATATGCCAGGGAGGAAATCAAACATGGTAACAGTAAACCACAACTATCTGAAATTACCGGGAAGCTATCTGTTTTCCACAATTGCAAAAAAAGTAAAAGCATATAAAGAAGCCAACCCAAAGGCAAACGTGATCTCACTGGGAATCGGTGATGTAACCCAGCCTTTGGCTCCGGCGATCATTGAAGCACTCCATAAATCTGTAGATGAAATGGGAGATGCAGCTACTTTTCATGGTTATGCACCGGATCTTGGTTATGAATTCTTAAGATCTGCCATTGCAAAGAATGACTACAAAGACAGAGGATGCGACATTGAAGCAGACGAAATTTTTGTCTCTGACGGTGCAAAGAGCGATTCCGGAAATATCCAGGAAATCTTCGGACTGGATAACAAGATTGCAGTGTGCGACCCTGTATATCCTGTATATGTAGATACAAACGTAATGGCAGGCCGTACAGGAGAATACAACAAAGAACGTGGTAACTTTGATAACGTAATCTATATGCCATGTACAGCATCCAACGGCTTCCTTCCGGAATTCCCGGAAGAAGTACCGGATCTTATCTACCTTTGCTTCCCGAATAACCCAACTGGTGGTGCCATCACCAAACCCCAGCTTCAGGAATGGGTGGACTATGCAAATAAAAACGGTTCCGTCATTATCTATGATGCAGCATATGAAGCATACATTTCCGAAGAAGATGTACCGCACAGCATCTATGAGTGCGAAGGAGCAAGAACCTGCGCCATCGAACTGCGCAGCTTCTCCAAAAATGCAGGTTTCACAGGTGTCCGCCTCGGCTTTACAGTTGTACCAAAGGATCTGGTTCGTGACGGTGTAGATCTCCACAGTCTCTGGGCAAGACGTCATGGCACTAAATTCAACGGTGCTCCATACATCGTACAGCGTGCAGGAGAGGCGGTATACTCTCCTGAAGGAAAAGCACAGCTGAAAGAACAGGTAGGTTACTACATGAGCAACGCCAAAGCTATCTACGAAGGTCTGGCATCAGCAGGCTATTCAGTATCCGGTGGCGTAAACGCTCCGTATATCTGGCTGAAAACACCGGATAAGATGACTTCCTGGGAGTTTTTTGACTATCTTCTTGAAAAAGCCAATATTGTAGGAACTCCGGGCTCAGGATTTGGTGCTCATGGTGAGGGATTCTTCCGCCTCACTGCGTTTGGAACCCATGAGAATACCATAGAGGCCATTGAGAGAATCAAAAATCTGTAGTTTTTCGGTTGCAATAGTATTAAAAAGAATGGCAGAAGCTGTTGAATATGCCTCCTTTCTCAAGTATACTTAAGGTATTAAAGAAAGGAGGCGTATTTTTATGAAACAAAGAACAATGCTTTATTTATTCACTCTTTCAGCAGTAATGGTGTCTGCTACAGTATATGCAGGCGAAACAAAACCGGAAATCCAGATCGCAGCGGAGAGTACAACCGGCAGTCTGAAGGATATGGAGCTTAATGACAATCAGATTGTTCTTCTCTTTGACAGTGATGTACATGGAGGAATCAGCAGTGATGAAAATTATTCCGGTTCTTCTGCAAGCCTTGGTTATGCAGGACTTGCTGCGGTTAAGGCAGAAGTTGGTGAAACAACAGATCAGCTGACGGTGATTGACCTGGGGGATGCGATCCAGGGTTCTGTTGTGACCACAGAGTCAGATGGACAGGATGCAATGGATCTTATGGAAAAGATAGGATATGATATCTGCATACCGGGAAATCATGAATTTGATTATGGTATGGATACTTTTCTCTCCTATGCACAAAATGCATCAGCAGATTTCCTTTCCTGTAATTTTGTCAGCACAGAGACAGGAGAGACTGTTTTTGATGCTTACAAAGTAGTTCCCTATGAAGTTAATGGAAGAGAAATTAAAATCGGCTATGTAGGAATCTGTACACCGGAAACGATCACAAAATCTACGCCTACTTATTTCCAGAATGAAGACGGAGAATTCATCTATGGTTTCAGTGCACAGACCAATGAGCAGTTATATGAAACCGTCCAGAATGCAGTAGATGCCGCTGTTTCAGACGGTGCGGATTATGTGGTGGCATTGGCACATCTTGGTGATTCCGGTGTGGAAGAAGCATGGTCTTCCCGCAATGTGATCAAAAATACAGAAGGTATTGATGTGATCCTAGACGGACACGCTCACGACACCATTGCAGGTGAAGTGATCAATGACAAAAATGGAGATGAGGTTCTCCTCACTGCTGTAGGGACCAAGCTTGAAAATATCGGAGTTGTCAAATTTGACGCTTCACAGGACAATGAAATGACCATATCCAGTGGTCTTGTCAATGAACTGACAGAGGATGAGATTTCTTCAGAAGTCTACACAGAACTAGATACTATGGTTAAGGATATTGAAAAGAAATATGAATATCTGTTTGTAAAAGTAGGAAATACAGAACATGCACTTGTGATCAATGATCCGGATAATCCGGAAATACGACTTGTGCGCAATGAAGAGACAAATATGGGTGATTTTATCACAGATGCATACCGCATCCAGACAGGAGCAGATATTGCATTTATGAACGGAGGAAGTATACGTGCAGATATTGGTGCAGGCGAGATCAAATATATGGATCTGATCACTGTATTGCCGTGGAACTCAGAGGCGGGAGTCATTGAAGTAACAGGACAGCAGATTCTTGACTGTCTGGAAATGGGAGCACGCCTGGCACCGGAAGAATGCGGCGGATTTATCCAGCCTTCCGGACTGACCTACACCATTGATACCACAATGAAATCCTCTGTAAATGTAAACAGCGAAGGTGAGTTTGTTTCTGTAGATGGTGAATACCGCGTAAAGGATGTTATGGTGGGAGAGGAACCTCTTGATAAGGATAAAACCTATACTCTTGCCATTAACAGATATTATTCTGAAGAATGTGGAGATGGAATGACCATGTTTAAGGGATCAAAGGTTATATCACCGGCTGAAGGAGAAGAATGGACCATTGATCATGACCTGGTTATTGATTATATAGCTTCCCTTGACGATGTGATTGGTGATGAGTACGCACAGGCACATGGACAGGGACGAATTACCCTGGTCACAGAAGAGAAAGCAGACGATACGGCGGAAGAATAAAAAAATGGTATTTTATACAGAACCGTGGTATTATAAAAGACAAAGTATAATTTACAGGAGGACAATGCAATGAGAATCAGACGTGAAGAGCATATGGCAGGCGGCAATGGACATGTAATTATCAAGGAGCTTCTGGATGCAGAGCAGTTAAACGGTAAATGTGGACTGTATGCACAGGTAACTCTGGAACCGGGATGTTCACTGGGATATCATGAGCATCATGGAGAAAGCGAAACTTATTATATTTTACAGGGACAGGGAGAGTACAATGATAATGGTACTTATCGTCCTGTTAAGTCCGGCGATATTACTTTTACTCCGGATAATCATGGACATGGACTTGCCAATACAGGAAACACAGATTTGGTATTTATGGCATTGATCATTAAAGACTGATAGCTAAAAAACAGCAGCAGATATTTTTCGAAAGGAAAAACTGACTGCTGTTTTTTGTTGCTAAGACAAAGCCGGGTGGCTATAATAAATACAGACTTTGGTATTTGAGATTTACCATAAAATAAGAATTGCACAGATGGAGAAAAACATATGTATAAGAACAATGCAAAAAAATTATTGAAATTTATAGAGAAAAGCCCTACTGCATTTCAGGCAGTGGCAGAGATGACGAAAAGACTTGAAAAGGAAGGCTTTGAAGAACTGAAAGAAGAGAAACACTGGAAGCTTAAAAAAGGTGGAAATTATTATGTGACCAGAAATCATTCTGCTATCATAGCTTTTTCTATTCCTGAAAAGCCTGTATGGAAATTTCATATTATGGCAAGCCACAGTGATTCCCCTTCTCTTAAGATCAAAGAGAATCCGGAAATAGAGGTGGAGAATGCTTATATCAAACTGAATGTAGAGCGTTACGGTGGAATGATTCTGTCTCCATGGTTTGACAGACCTCTGTCAGTGGCAGGAAGACTGATCGTTCGTCAGGATGGAAAGGTCAGAGAGAAGATGGTGACTGTGGACAGAGATCTGCTGGTTATTCCCAATCTTGCCATTCACATGAACAGGGAAGTAAATGAGGGATACAAATATAATGTACAGAAGGATATGCTGCCTCTTTTCAGTGATAAGGAAGGAAAGGGCAGATTTATGGAAACTGTGGCTGAAGCTGCAGATGTAAAGACAGAAGATATTCTGGGACATGATCTGTTTCTTTATGACAGGACTCCGGGTGCTCTCTGGGGAATAAATGAGGAATTTGTTTCTGCGCCCAGACTGGATGACCTACAGTGTGCATTCTCTTCTCTGGAAGGATTTCTGCAGGGAGAGCGTAAGGAAAGTATTGCTGTCCATTGTGTGTTGGATAATGAAGAAGTGGGAAGCAGTACAAGACAGGGGGCTGCCTCCACATTCCTTAAGGATACTCTGATGCGGATCAATATGGGACTGGGACGAACTCAGGAGGAATACTATATGGCACTTGCAGACAGCTTTATGATTTCTGCAGATAATGCTCATGCTCTCCATCCAAACCATACAGATAAGACAGATCCGGTAAATCGTCCGGTGCTGAATGAGGGAATCGTGATCAAGTACAATGCAAATCAGAAATATTGTACAGACGGAGTGTCCGCTGCAATTTTCAAAGACATTTGTCACAGGGCAAAGGTGCCGTACCAGACTTTTGTGAACCGCTCAGATATGGCAGGTGGTTCCACACTGGGAAATATTTCCAATACTCAGGTTCCTATGAAAACAGTGGATATTGGTCTGGCACAGCTTGCTATGCATTCTGTATATGAAACTACAGGTGCCAAGGATACAGAGAGCCTGATAAAGGCTGCGTCAGTGCTTTTTGCATAGCTTGTGGGCACACTGGCAGATAAAATGTAAATATAGATCAGGAGATAAGAAAGTGAACAGAAAAGCAGTGTTTTTTGATGCAGACGGAACACTCTGCGATATGGAAAAGGGTGTACCCCAGAGCACGAAGGAGGCATTGAAGAAATTAAGAGAAAACGGTCATGAAGCATGGCTGTGTACAGGCAGGAGCAGGGCCTTTGTTTCCTGGTATCTGGAAGAACTTCCGTTTACCGGTATGATCAGTGCCTGCGGGGCTACCATTGAAAAGGATGGAGAACGTCTTTTTAATAAAGAGATGACTCCGGAGATTGCAAAAAAGTCAGTGGAAATTCTGCGCAGATATGGTCTGGTCCCGGTTATGGAAGGTGCAGATTTTATGTATTATGATAAGGATGAATATAATACAGATGTGAACTGGTATACAGACCTGATCACAGAATCTCTGGGACCCAAATGGCGTCCCATCAAGGGAAATGAAGACTGTATGCACATTAATAAAATCAGTGCAAAAATGATAAAGGGTTGTGATGCAGAGGCTGCCTGCAGAGAACTGAGTAAGTATTATGATATTATCCGTCATGAGAGCGGTTCAGGAATTGCGGGAACTACCATTGAACTTGTTCCCAAAGGCTTTAACAAGGCAGTGGGAATCTCGGCAGTGTGCAGGCTCTTTGATATTCCATGGGAGGATACCATCGTATTTGGAGACAGCAATAATGATCTTGCCATGTTTGAATATGCGGCAGTGAAGGTTGCTATGGGAAATGGTTCAGAGAAAATAAAAGCTCTGGCAGACCATATTACGCAGGATATGTTCCATTATGGAATCAGAAATGGATTGGAATATTTGAAGCTGATATAAAGTTCTAATATAAAAAGCCTGGGATCAGATCAGTCCCAGGCTTTTGCATATGTAGAGCCAGATTGTCATGGTAAAGGAGCTTAACAGAGTGGTAGTCATAACCACACCGGAAGTAAAATCGCCGTCATACTCCATATTTTTGGCCATGATATAACAGCTTACAGTAGTGGCAGAGCCTAGCATGATAATGATAGCCACCAGCATATCATGGGAGAAGCCAAATAATACGGCAATGGGAAGAAATACAGCTTCATATCCTACAAGCTTCAGAAAGGTACAGGCGATCAGCGGTTTTGGCCTTGAAAAGGCTTTGCCGAATTTCAGCGCACCGCCCATAGCCATCAGACCAAGAGGAGTAGCGGTTTTTCCCAGGTTATTCACAGAGGTTCTTATGATTGCAGGCAGAGGAAGATGTAAAAGGGACCATACCATGCCAACAAGGATTCCAAGGATAATAGGATTAGTGGCAATGCCTTTTAGGGTTTTGACAAGCTTTGCGGTATCTAGCTTTCCACCTCCGGGTGCGAAAAGGGAAAGTGTGGTAACTGCCATTACATTATACAGAGGCACACTTCCGATGATCATAAGGGGAGCCATTCCTGCATTACCGTAGAGATTCTGGATAATGGCGATGCCAAGGATGGCAGCACTGCTGCGGTAAGAAGCCTGGATAAATTCACCCTGAATATTGCGTGGCTTCAGTAAATAGGAAAGTCCTGTGGAAATTCCAATACTGATCAGTGTTACAAAGAAGCAGAACAATACAAATTTCGTATTCCAAACACTGTAAAAGTCAGACTCTGCAATATCCAGAAACAAAAGTGCAGGAAGTGCGGCATTAAATACAAATTTGTTCAGGCGGCTTACAAAGGTGTCATCAAAAAGTCCGATCCGTCTGAAAAAAAGTCCCAGCATCAAAGTAAGAAAAATGGGAATGGTGGCATTAAGACAGAAAACAAGATTTTCCATAACAGGTGTCCTTTCAAAATTAATAACATTCATGATTATAAACATTTGTCAGGAATTGTCAAATACGGATTTCTATGCTATTCTGAAAAAGAAATTTTGAAAAACCGTAGATAGTGGAGTGGTGAAACATGAAGTACGGAAAGATACGAATTGAAGATGGATTTCTGGTATTTACCAGACATATGATGATAAACAGTCTTCCATGTAGAGACATTGTATGGGCCTATATGCGAAAAGAAGGCGCAGATGAAGGCGATGACAGGCAGCTGAGCATAAATTATCTTGTGATCGTTACCAGGAGAAAAAAACGGTATAAATTTGATATGAGCCAGAGAGAGGTACAAGATTGTATCCGCCTTCTCAGGGCACTGAATCCGGATATGGCAACAGGCTTTCCTAAAGGAGGAAGAGTGCTTCTTCAGAGCCTGTCGGATACCAGGGATCTGGGTGCGATTGTCACGGAAGATGGCAGACATATTCTGCCTAAAAGGCTTCTGCGCAGCGGAGCCCTGTATCATATCAGTCAGGCAGATAAGGAACTTCTTATGGAAGCATATAATCTGAAAGCAGTGATTGATTTGCGGTCCGGCGCGGAAATCAGGAAAAAACCGGATCTTATTATGGCAGGGGTGGAATATTATCACATTCCCATTCTGGAGGAGGTTTCCGGCCTGTGCGATACCGGAGATATCCGTGAACTTTTGCAGAAAATTCCGGCCGATCCCTGGGAATATGTGAGAAATTTCTATGCACAGATAGGCACGGATCTCTATGCTATCAAGCAGTTTGCCAGGTTTGTGGATGTGGTTTACCATCATGAAAAAGGGGCACTTCTCTGGCACAGCGACACAGGAAGAGGAAGAGCCGGGCTGGCTACAGCCTTACTTCTGGCACTGTTGGGTGTAAAGAAGGATATTATTTATCAGGATTATCTGCGCACAAATCGTTATCTGTCATCGGAGCTTAAATATATGCTGCGTCTGTCTCAGACCTGGCCGGAAGCAGGAGCAGATACAGAAGAGAAATTGACAGCATTGTATCAGGTCAGAGAGGACTACCTGGATACTGCATATAAATCCGTGCTGGAAGAGTATGGCACTATGGAAAGATTTTTCAGGGATGCGCTCTATCTGAAACCCAAAATGATTGAGGAACTGCGGGAAAAGTATCTGATCTGATGATTTTTTTCAAAATAGCCAAAAATCAGTAAAAAAAACCGATTGGTTTGACCAAAAATATCATTGACAAAACGTTGATTGTTGATATAATGGTAACCATACAAACTATTTATTATATTAACGCGTTGATGAAGTGCGTTGAAAGCAGGTGAAACATGCAGAAGAGAGTATTATCCCTGTTGGTAGATAATACTGCAGGTGTGACTACCCGGGTATCTGGTCTGTTCAGCCGCAGAGGATATAATATTGACAGCATTACAGGCGGTGTAACGGCAGATGACCGGTTTTCCAGGATTACTGTTGTGTGCAGCGGCGATGAGTTGATTCTGGAACAGATCACAAATCAGCTTGCCAAGCTTGTTGATGTAAGAGATATCAAGATCCTGGAACCGGATAACAGTGTATGCCATGAGTTGCTTATGGTGAAGGTATCGGCCAGACCGGAACAGAGACAGGGAATTATTTCCATTGCAGATATATTCCATGCCAAGGTTGTGGATGTGAGTAAGGAATCCCTTATACTGGAAATGACAGGTACTCATAATAAGCTGGAAGCATTTATTGATCTGATGAAGGACTATGAAATCCTGGAGATGGCCCGTACAGGTGTTACCGGATTATCCAGAGGTTCAGATGATGTGACTTTTTTATAGCTTGATTATTACATAGTTTGCTAGGGGAGAATCCCTTAACGATAAATTTTTTTACAAATTAGCAGGAGGAAAATTAAAATGGCTAACAAGATTTTTTATCAGGAAGATTGTAATTTAAGCTTACTGGATGGTAAAAAAATTGCAATTATTGGATACGGAAGCCAGGGACATGCACATGCTCTGAACTTAAAGGAATCCGGATGTGATGTCATTATCGGTCTTTACGAAGGCAGCAAATCCTGGAAGAAAGCTGAAGAGCAGGGCTTTAAGGTATATACAGCAGCTGAAGCAGCTAAACAGGCAGATATCATCATGATTCTTATCAATGATGAATTACAGGCTAAACTTTACAAAGAATCCATCGAGCCAAACCTTGAAGAAGGCAATATGTTAATGTTTGCTCATGGTTTCAATATCCATTTCGGATGCATCAAACCACCAAAGAATGTTGACGTTACAATGATTGCTCCTAAAGCACCTGGTCATACAGTAAGAAGTGAGTATCAGGCTGGAAAAGGAACACCTTGTCTTATCGCTGTAGAGCAGGATTACACAGGAAAAGCTCAGGATCTTGCATTGGCATATGGTCTTGGAATCGGCGGAGCAAGAGCTGGTCTTCTTGAAACTACATTCCGTGTAGAGACAGAGACAGACCTTTTCGGTGAGCAGGCTGTACTTTGCGGTGGTGTTTGTGCACTTATGCAGGCAGGTTTTGAAACACTTGTTGAAGCTGGTTATGATCCAAGAAATGCATACTTTGAATGTATTCATGAAATGAAACTGATCGTAGACCTGATTTATCAGTCAGGATTCGCAGGAATGAGATATTCTATTTCCAATACTGCTGAATATGGCGATTACATCACAGGACCTAAGATCATCACAGAAGATACAAAGAAAGCTATGAAGAAAATTCTTTCTGATATCCAGGATGGTACATTTGCAAAAGACTTCTTACTTGATATGTCTGATGCAGGTGCACAGGTTCACTTCAAAGCTATGAGAAAATTAGCTTCAGAGCATCAGTCTGAAAAAGTTGGCGAAGAGATCCGTAAACTTTACAGCTGGAATGGCGAAGACAAACTTATTAATAACTAATTAAAGAATAAGTATGAAACCCCTGTCATAATTTTGACAGGGGTTTTGTTGTGAAAAATTATAATTCTACTATTTGTCCATTTTCAGAATCATATCTGCAATATTTTCCATTTCCGGATATAAATGGCTGGTAAGTATTGGTCTTAATATCCTTTAGATAGACAATACCGGTAGCGATCATTTCTACCAGGGAGAAACGTTCACTGAGACTGGAAATCCATTTGTAGGTTTTGTTCTTTGAGGAATCTGTCATGATCATATTGTAAGCATGACCATCAGGGGAGGCTTTTTCCAAAGAGAAGTATACTTTTTCAGCTTTGTCAGGTGTATCAAAGACCTGGCTGGTTATATAAGAAGAAAAATTAGTTTTAACAAATTTATGAAAAGAATTCAGGTCATAGGTGATTCCAGATACTTCATCAATGATCTTATCTCCACGTTCCAGGCGGGTGCGGATTACCTTCAAAACCTCCACAGTCCAGTTGATAAAGGAAATACTACTGTAATTCATACTCTCCAGAAGTGTACTGATTAATGCTTTTGATAATACATTTGATCTCACGGCCTCATCATAAAGTTCTTTGTTCATAATGTTCCCTCTTTTCTTATTATTTTGATTTAGAATTAAAGCTGTGATATTATAGAGTTACTGACATCATATGATTTTTAGGGAATATAATAAGTGGATGTACTAATATTATTATAAGTCGGTATCGTATAAAATGCAATAAAAAATAAGATAACTAAAATTGAAATTGTGTAAAATAACCAAATGGCAATGTCCGATGAAACAGACATTGCCACGAAAGAGATGATAAGAAGGAGATGAAAAATTTGAAAATAGAAGAGGAATTTATCAGTGGTTTTTGTCGTACTTGTAATATGGGGCAGACAGTATGCTGTGAATATACCATACAAGATAACGAAAAAACACTGTCATTTATGGATTGTGCCCATGAAAGGTGCGTAAATACAGGAGCCTGCGAGATTTACAGACAAGCAAAGGCACTGGAATGCAAATAGGTTATATGAAAATTTTTAAAATAAAGAGTTGATCAGATACAGAAAATTGGCACTGTCCGTTTAACTGTTCAACATAATAAATAATGCTTTTGACTCCGATGCCATGTCCCTCTTTTGCTGAAACAGGAATACCATCTACAAATTCCGGCATTTTTGCTACAGGGTTTTCAACCTGGAGCATAAGATGTTTCTTTTTTTGAGAAATAGTAAGTCTGGACCATCTGGATTGTCTGTCTGCCTGTTCTAATGCATGCATGGAATTTTCAAGTGCATTTGACAAAATTGTACAGAATGCAAGGTCAGAACAGGGCAGATCTTTTCCCGTAGAAATATTACAGTCAAGAGAAAATCCCCTGTCTGTGAAGCGGGAATCATAGATAGAGATTACAGAGTTCAGCATTTCATTTGGGGAGTAATTGGAAATAATGGTATCAGCGTATGCTGAGCTGATCTCTTTGATATATTTCTGTGCTTTTTCCAAATGATTATTTTGCAGCTGCATAAGGATGATGCTTAGGTGGTGACGCATATCATGACGCAGGATTGCCAGTTTTTGACTGCTGATTTTTACCTGATCAATTTCTTTCTGCATGGACTGAAGCTGAATTTCCATCAGGTTACTGTACTGCTTTAGTTCCTGCTTGTTTTCATATTCTCTGAAATAAATCATAAGAAATACCAGATATGCAATACAGAAAGCGAATCCCATAAATTCAACGACTGCTTTGTTTCCGGAATACAGCAGACTGGAGAATTTGGTAGATGCATAATCAAAAATATAATAAACAAAAGGCAGGAATCCGATGATACTCAGTTCCCGGGTGCCTTTTGCAAAAATGGTACGGGTGGAACGAAAAACATATTTATAAAGAATGATAAATGTTCCAAACGTAGTCAGTATTCTGGCAGAATAGTAGCACCATTCTGTACCTGTTAGATTTAGTGCAAATAATCCGATCCAGTTACTCAGCTGACAGCAAAGATATGCGGAGAAAACCGAAACACAGGAAGAAATCAGAGGAAATTTGTAATAAAAAGATAAAAACAGGATTAAAGGTAAATGTATAATTAAAGGATAGGATTGCAGGGCAAGTGCCTCTCCGAAAAATGCTGAATTAATGAGGTACAGGGAACCTTGAACACAAATCAGCAGGAACAGGGATAAAATATTTTTCTTATTTGATTTTACACCAAGAAAAAAGGCGGAACAGTAAATTCCAAAAAGCAAAGTGCCTGCATTGTGGATGGCAGACAGAATCTGTATGAACATAACAGAACCTCCTGATATCAGGTTAGGGGCAAAGTGATTTTGGCCCTAACATCATTATATATATTCAGTATAAAAGATTCCAGACTCATTCGCAAGTTTGTACATTTATTCGCGGTATCTGACAGGAAGTGTGGATTGCTTATTGCTTTTCGCAACCTCCGCAGGGGACTTGCTTGATTCGGTTAAATTTGTTGAAGTAGTCTGTGAATTATGGTATGTTTTTATGTATAAAGCGATAAAAGCAGAAATGATGCTATGTATCTGCCTGCAAAAAAACTAAATGAGGTGATCTGAAATGAAATATGAAGTAAATGCATTGGGAAAACAGTGTCCCATACCGGTGGTAATGACAAAAAAGGTGATCGATCAGTCGGGAACAGGAGATGAAATAGAAATCCTGGTTGACAATGAGACTGCGGTAAACAATCTCAGCAGATTGGCAAATAAAACCGGTTGTACCTTTGTGTCAGAAAAACTGGAGGTAAAAAAATACAGGGTAAAAATGAAGGTTCAGACCGAACAGACAGGCACAGAAGTGAAGGAAGAGGAGTTTGTCTGTGAAATGCCGGGAAAGAAAGTAAAGGTAGCAGTGATTTCCGCTGATGTTATGGGAAAGGGAGATGATGAACTGGGAAAAGTTCTGATCAAGGGCTTTTTATATGCTTTATCACAGATGGAGACCCATGTGGATACAATCCTTTTTTACAACGGAGGAGCGAAGCTTACTACAGAAGGTTCTGACAGCATAGAAGATTTGAAGAAAATGGAAGCAGAAGGGACAGAGATACTGACCTGTGGTACCTGCCTGAAACATTATGGCCTGATGGAGAAGCTTTTGGTAGGAAAGGTTACGGATATGTATACCATTACTGAACGAATGATGGGGGCGGATAAAATTATCCGCCCGTAGATTAGTACATCGATTTCGAAATAACTATACCACTCACTTGTCTGCGAATCCGATTGCACAGGTCTAAAAGCCTCAGCGTAGCCCGCTACGCCTGCGTTTTTAGACCTGCACACTCGAATCCGCATCCTACGCGATTGGTATAGTTATTTACGAAACGATGTACTAGTATAACATAAATTAAATAAGTACCATATATTTTAAACTAAATATGTGATATACTATTCTCATCAACGAAAGGATGGTTGTTATGAA
>NZ_JBQHWC010000012.1:0-107710 GCF_052064155.1 Blautia sp. HCP3S3_C12
GGCGGTTGAATTCATAAAAAATCTCTTTCAGGCTGTCTATGTTGTTTTTCCTGAAATCTGCAATGGTGCGAAAATCCGGTTCTACACCGCCGATCATCCATTTCACTTCAAGATTTACTTTACAGCTTTCAGCCAGTTTCCGTGAAGAACGGATACCTTTCCTGCTTCCGTAAATATATATCTTATAAAGGCTCTTAGGATCGTAAGATGGACGGCCTTCTGCTGCCACAGGTTTTACACCGTATTTCCCTATATCAAGATGGTTCACAAACGCATCAATTATCCTTGCAATACTTTCTTTATCTACAAATGCGTCCCATGAACAGCACATCAGCTGGTCACGGTCAAAACCTGAAACATATGGCATCTCAATTCACCTCAGAACAATTTTTCTCTGGTTTCATTATACTATATCTGAAACATAGATGCACGATTTCTGTGTACTTTATTCAGTTTTCAATGTGCAATTTTAATTTATATTGAACGCTCACAAGAGCATATCAATCTTTTTCTCATCAGATTAGATTATCCGAGTTTTCGGACAGTCTCCCCTGTCGGGAAAATAAAGAAACGAAATTTGTTTTAAAAGTTTTCTAAAGAAAGTATAAAAATCTAACTGAGCCACAGACTGGACCCACTCAGCCTGTGGCTTCCTACATTCTCTGGTTGACATGCCAGTCATCATTTGCTACACTGAAATTACATATCTGGGAAAGTTCTAAGGCCGTTCGGTCAATCTGATTCCACATATGAAACTGAAATAAATATGGTGGAAACAGTACAACCGCACATATAAATTCTGTAGAAACGATGCTGTTTCCTCCATCATAAGGAAAGGAGCATGCAGATGCAGAATGAAAGAAAAAAACTGGAAGAGTTGAACCTGCTGGATGATTTTCTCTTCAATGCCATGATGACATATCCTGAAATGGGAGAGAAGTTTACACGAAAGATCCTGAAACTTTTGTTTAATAAGGAATTTCGAAATCTGAAAGTGATTGCACAGAAATCCTATGGGGGATTGAATACGGATTTCCGCAGAGGATCCGCTTTTATCATGCCATCATAGACAGCCGCAGTCTGAAATCAGGAGAGGATTTTGGAAAGTTAAAGAGAGTATACGTGATTTTTATCTGTAATTACGATCCTTTTGGTTACGATAGAGTGAAATACACAATACGAAACATGTGTGTAGAAGAACCGGAAATGCCATACGATGATGGTGCTCAGACAACTATCTTGTACACCAAAGGAACAAAAGACGATAATATTTCCGAAGAACTTCGACAATTCCTAAACTACATGGAGAACACAACCCAGACAAATGCAGTAAACGATACACTAAAAGATATCCAAAAAATGGTGGATATCGTAAAAAGAGACGGGGAGGTGTCACTGAGTTATATGAAAGGTTTTGAGAGAGATACTATGATGTACGAAAAAGGTCAAGAAGCTGAACGTCAAAATACAGAAAGGGAACGACAAAGAGCAGATTCTGCTGAAAAAGCAAGAGATGAAGCTGAGAATGCGCGGATTAGTGCTGAGGAAGAAAAAGCGAAAGCACAAAAAGAAGCAGCAGAGGCATTAAAACGGGTTGAAGAATTAGAAAAAGAGTTAGAACGGACAAAATGAAATGAGAGAAGAGGGACTGGGAATGCCCTGGCGGGGTCGCACCCCCTGTCGGGAAAATAAAGAAACGAAATTTGTTTTAAAAGTTTTCTAAAGAAAGTATAAAAATCTAACTGAGTCACAGACTGGAACGTTTTTTCTGGTTATAATACACCCATTATTTTTGAGTTGACTTTTTGGCACATTGCGCATATACTAACAGTAGCTAAGGAATGTGGTGAGATTCCGTGAAGCAAAGCAAAAGCCCTCAGAGTGCCAGCTCTGAGGGCTTTCTTGCTCGTTGCGGTGAGCTATTCCGTTTAGACTGTTGCTGTCTATCGTCTGCTGTCCAGCCATTTGCATATGTAGTAGCTAACTACGCCTGCTATAACAGAGACAAGAAATGTGGTGAGAATTTCTTCCATGGAATCCACCTCCTTTCTGCTGGAGGTTTGACAGCTTGTTATACTAAAGCCCCCAATACTGTGAATATGGGGAGACTTTTTGAATATATTTTATATTATATGATTGCAAATATATTTTATTTGCAGTAAAATATATTAAAAATAGAATAGAAAAGGAGTGATATCATGACCACCATTAGTTTACGTATGGACGATCAAATGAAAAAAGAGCTTGATGAGATGTGTGAAGCAATGGGAATGAATATTTCTACTTTCTACATGATTTATACTAAAAAAGCTCTGAGAGATCGTAGAATACCATTTGACATTGAAGCTCCGGCAGATCCATTTTATTCCGAACAGAATATGACACAGCTTCACAAATCTGTACAGCAGATAAAGGAAGGGAAAATCGTAACAAAAACAATGGAAGAGTTGGAGGCAATGGCAGGTGAGTAATATTTCATTTTCAGAAGATGCTTGGGAAGATTATCTTTACTGGCAACTTCAAGATAAAAAAACACTAAAGAAGATTAATGAATTGTTAAAAGAAATACAACGAACACCATTCTCAGGAAAAGGTGAACCAGAAAAACTTCGTGGTGATTTAAATGGAAAATGGAGTAGACGAATTAACCTTAAAGACCGTTTAGTTTACGAAATAACAGATGAAACAATTATTGTAATCCAATGTAAAGGGCATTACAGTGATAAATAAGGGCTGCACCAGCTGTGAAGAGGCTTGCTAAGACGGCCAGTCGGGGTTGCACCCCTTGTCGAGAGAATATTACATTCCAATACAGGGGAAGCCTGGCGGGGTCGCATCCTCTGTCGGGAAAATAAAGAAACGAAATTTGTTTTGAAAGTTTTCTAAAGAAAGTATAAAATCCAACTAAGTCACAGACTGGCACCACCCAGCCTGTGGCTTTTTTGCAGTAAAAGACCGATCAGGGGCGCCTCCCGTTGGGAAAGTGTCCGGATGATCTAATGCCGGATTCAGGCAACAATACATCCTCGTTGCCAGGCAAAACAATCTACTGCAATGCGGTCCGCTTTATCTGTGTCAGTGCCTTCGACACTGCAGGTATTGAAATGATGATCACCGTGATAATGCCCTCTGCCAGCAGATAGCTGTAATTGTATAAGATCGGATATACGGCTGTCAACGATTTCGGGAAATTGTCCGGCATATAGCTCATCCAATAAAGATAACCGCCCAGAGAATGAAAAGCTCCTCTGGCAATTACAGCTATTATGTATCCTTTCAGAAGTCCATGACTCTGTTTTGCAAATAATCCTGCCAGTCCAAGTGCTGCAAATGCAAGTATGTAATCACAGCATACCTGAAAAAATGAAAGTATATAAGGCTCCTGAATAAACTGCAGGATTCCGTAAGCAAACCCAGCCATAATACCTGTTCCGACTCCATACCAGTTTGCGATCAGAACAATAAAAAGCATACTGCAAAGAGTGACACTTCCTCCCCACGGCAGTTTGAAGATTTTCAGATAAGACGTAATAAAAGCAAGTGCAATAGCTACGGCACAGAATACCAGTTGTCTTGTGGTAAGCTTTTTCTTGTCTGAATTCTTCCCTGCAAAATAAATCGCCAGGAAAAACAAAATGATTCCGGCAATAATTGTAATTACATATCCGGCAGTTGTAAGTCCGCCATCAGCAGTTACCATAAAACCAAACATAAAATGACCTCCCTCTTTTTATTAAGTTTGTGTAATTGATTTTATCTGTTGTTCAGATACTAATTTATTATAAAGATTTTTTCATTTTTCGTCAATTGTTCCTGTTCTCATCTCAGCACGGGGAACCGGGACCCTGGCGGGGTCGCACCCTCTGTCGGGAAAATAAAGAAACGAAATTTGTTTTAAAAGTTTTCTAAAGAAAGTGTAAAAATCTAACTGAGTCACAGACTGGTTCACCCAGCCTGTGGCTTTTTCATATTCTAAGGTTGACATCCCATCTGCCATTTGCTACACTGAAATTACATATCTGGGAAAGTTCTAAGGCCGTTCGGTCAATCTGATTCCACATATGAAACTGAAATAAATATGGTGGAAACAGTACAACGGCACATATAAATTCTGTAGAAACGATGCTGTTTCCTCCATCATAAGGAAAGGAGCATGCAAATGCAGAATGAAAGAAAAAACTGGAAGAGTTAAACCTGCTGGATGATTTTCTCTTTAATGCCATGATGACATATCCTGAAATGGGAGAGAAGTTTACACGAAAGATTCTGAAACTTCTGTTTAACAAGGAGTTTCGAAATCTGAAAGTGATTGCACAGAAATCCTATGGGGGATTGAATACGGATTTCCGCAGAGGATCCGCTTTTATCATGCCATCATAGACAGCCGCAGTCTGAAATCAGGAGAGGATTTTGGAAAGTTAAAGAGAGTATACGTAATCTTTATCTGTAATTACGATCCTTTTGGTTACGACAGAGTGAAATATACAATACGAAATATGTGCGTAGAAGAACCGGAAATGCCATATGATGATGGTGCACAGACAACCGTACTGTATACTAAGGGAACAAAAGGTGATGACATATCCGAAGAACTCCGGCAGTTCCTAAACTATATGGAGAACACAACCCAGACAAACGCAGTAAATGATACACTGAAAGATATCCAGAAAATGGTGGATATCGTGAAGCGGGACGGGGAGGTGTCATTGAGTTATATGAAGGGATTTGAGAGAGATACGATCATGTATGAAAAAGGTCAGGCAGCTGAACGAAAAAATACAGAAAGAGAACGTCAGAGAGCGGATTCTGCTGAAAAAGCAAGGGATGAAGCCGAAAAAGAAAAAATGAAAGCACAAAAAGAAACCACAGAAGCACTTAAAAGAGTAGCTGAACTGGAGAAACTTCTGCAATGTAAACCGACTGAGACTAAATAGAATTTCTCCAAAAGGACCACATTGGGGTCGCACCCCCTGTCGGGATTAAAACGAAATCACAGATTAACAAATATCCGTAAAAACTATTTGAATCAGACCATATCTGAGATCATAAATCGAAAACCAAGATTTATATGTATTGAAGATCTGAATGTCAGCGGAATGATGAAAAACAGACATTTATCCAAAGCAGTCCAGGAACAGGGATTTTTTTGGTTTAGAAAACAGCTCGAATACAAATGCAGCGATAAAGGGATTCAGCTTATTGTGGCTGATCGGTTTTATCCATCATCAAAGCTTTGCAGCTGTTGTGGAAATATCAAAAAAGCTTTGAAGTTATCTGACAGAGTTTATAGATGTGAGTGTGGGAATATGATTGACAGAGACTTCCAGGCATCTATAAATCTCAAGACTTATGGAGAACAATTTGCAAGCTGACACTGAAACGTTAATGCAAATATGTACGGATACGTTAGTCCGGAATTTACGCCTATGGAGAGTACAAGAACTTGTGAGTAGATTGATATTTATATCATCAAAAGCATACTCGTTGAAGTAGGAATGGAATATAGAAGTTTATAACTTTTTATAAGTTTTTAGTAACGGAGAGGAGTTGTGATGATGGAATTATCTGAAGAAAAGATTTGTGCAAGATGTGAAGATTGCAATCTTCCAGAGAGGGTTTTTCGTGAAATTACTATGTTTGCAAAAAAACATTCTATCCAAAAAGTGATTCTCTTTGGTTCCCGGTCCAGAGGAACGCAGAGAGAGAGAAGCGATATAGATATAGCAGTATATGGTGGGGATTTTGATTCTTTTTATTGGGATATCAAAGAAAATGTACATTCATTGCTGAGATTTGATATTGTTGAGGCAGATGGAGATATTTCGGAAGAGTTAAGGGAAGAAATTGTGAAGGATGGTGTGGTGATTTATGAAAAAGCTTGATAATTTTTCAAATTGTCTGTCCATACTGAAGAACGCAGATTTTGTGCTGGCGGATTCTAACGATATTTACAGAACAGGCGTGATTGGGCAGTTTAACCTGACTTTTGAGTTAGCATGGAAAGCCCTGCAGGAGGTTTTGAGATTGCATGGCGTTCAGGGGGCGGAGACAGGTTCACCCAGAGAAATATTGCAGGTGGGATATCAGTGTGGTTTTGTAAATGATTCAGCAGTATGGCTTCTTATGTTAAAAAAGCGCAATACTTCTGTACACATTTACAATGAAACTCAGGTTGATGAAATGATACTCCTTATACGCGACAGCTTTATTCCGGCATTTATGAAACTGGAAGAGATTCTGCGATGTAAAATTGCTGAGATCCAATAACATAAGGTCACAGACTGGAACCCACCCAGCCTGTGGCTTTTTTTCGGAATGTCTGTTATAATACAGGAAAGTAAAATTACCTGTGAAAGGAAAATCTATGGAACTGACAGCAGAAAATGTTAAAGGGGAAAAAACAAAATATCGTCTTGCGCAGTCGATGAAAGAGTGTATGAAGACAACAACCGTAGACAACATTACGGTAAAACAGATTACAGAAAACTGTGGCCTTACCAGGCAGACTTTTTACCGAAATTTCATGGATAAATTTGACCTGATTAACTGGTATTTTGATAAACTCCTGGCAAAATCCTTTGAGCATATGGGAATGGGAAAAACAGTTTATGATGCACTGGTAAAGAAGTTTACCTATATTCAAGAAGAGCATATTTTCTTTGCAGCAGCCTTTAATTATGACAGCCAGAACAGTCTGCGCCAGCATGATTTTGAACTGATCCTGGCTTTCTATGAAAATCTCATCCATGAGAAAACAGGAAAAATTCCGGATGAGACCATACATTGTATTCTGGAAATGTACTGCCAGAGTTCTATTTATATGACTGTAAAATGGGTGCAGGGAGAGTTGAAATGTGAACCGGAGGGACTGGCGAAAATTTTAGTTGATGGAATGCCTGGGAAACTCTCTCAGCTGTTTGAAGAACTGGAGATATTGTCATAAACATAACAGATTAGTGCACAATTTTACCTGATTATTTTCGTATTTATTGCACAAAGTTAGTGAGAAAGTTACATTTGAGCGAAAGTGTAACTTTCTTTTTTAAATTTACATTGTTAGAATAATAACAAAGATGAGCGTTGCGGAAACTTATCTGTAAAGAATTTTAACCGAACAATGTAAAATACTGAAAGGAATGGAAAACATTATGGCAAACAGAATTAACTTAAATCAGACATCTTATCACGGAGCAGGAGCAATCGAGGAAATCGCAAACGAAGCAAAAGCACATGGCTTTAAGAAAGCTTTCGTTTGCTCTGACCCTGACCTTGTAAAATTCCATGTAACAAGCAAAGTTACAGATATTCTTGAGAAAAACGGACTTGCATATGAACTGTATTCAGATATTAAACCGAACCCGACAATCGAGAACGTACAGCACGGTGTTCAGGCATTCAAGGATTCAGGTGCAGATTATCTAATCGCAATCGGCGGTGGTTCTTCCATGGATACCTCCAAAGCAATCGGTATCATCATTGCAAATCCTGAATTTGAAGATGTAAGAAGTCTGGAAGGAACAGCTCCTACCAAGAAACCTTGCGTACCGATCATTGCAGTTCCCACAACAGCAGGTACAGCAGCAGAGGTAACCATCAACTACGTTATCACTGATGTAGAAAGAAAACGTAAATTCGTATGTGTTGACCCACATGATATGCCGATCATTGCAATCATTGATTCTGAAATGATGTCCTCCATGCCAAAAGGACTGACAGCTTCCACAGGTATGGATGCCCTGACTCATGCAATCGAAGGATATACAACAAAAGCTGCATGGGAAATGACAGATATGTTCCATTTAAAGGCAATTGAGCTGATTTCCAAATCTCTCCGCGGTGCTGTTGAAAACACAAAAGAAGGCCGTGAAGGAATGGCTCTTGGCCAGTACATTGCAGGTATGGGATTCTCTAACGTAGGTCTTGGAATCGCTCATTCCATGGCTCATACACTTGGTGCTGTTTATGACACACCACACGGTGTTGCCTGCGCAATGATGCTTCCGATCGTTATGGAATACAATCAGGAATGCACAGGGGAGAAATATCGTGAGATCGCCAGAGCAATGGGTGTCAAAGGTGTAGATGAAATGTCTCAGGATGAGTACAGAAAAGCAGCAATCGAGGCTGTTAAGAAGCTTTCTGTTGATGTAGGAATCCCGACTAAACTGGAAGCAATCAAAGAAGAAGATCTTCAGTTCCTGGCAGAATCCGCACACGCAGATGCATGCGCACCAGGAAATCCAAAAGATGCAAGCGTAGAAGATCTGAAAGATCTGTTCCGCAAGATTATGTAATGAATCACTTTTGCAAAATAAAAAAGCAAAAAGCAGCTATTAAGGCCACAGACTGGAACCCACCCAGCCTGTGGCTTTCTTCATTCCGTGGTTGACACGCCGGCCATCATTTGCTACACTAAAATCACATATCTGGGAAAGTTCTAAGGCTGTTCGGTCAATCTGATTCCACATATGAAACTGAAATAAATATGGTGGAAACAGTACAACGGCACATATAAATTCTGTAGAAACGATGCTGTTTCCTCCATCATAGGGAAAGGAGCATGCAGATGCAGAATGAAAGAAAAAAACTGGAAGAGTTAAACCTGCTGGATGATTTTCTCTTCAATGCCATGATGACATATCCTGAAATGGGAGAGAAGTTTACACGAAAGATCCTGAAACTATTGTTTAACAGGGACTTTCAAAATCTGAAAGTGATCGCACAGAAATCCTATGGGGGATTGAATACGCATTTCCGCAGAGGATCCGCTTTTATCATGCCATCATAGACAGCCGCAGTCTGAAATCAGGAGAGGATTTTGGAAAGTTAAAGAGAGTATACGTAATCTTTATTTGTAATTACGATCCTTTTGGTTACGACAGAGTGAAATATACAATACGAAATATGTGTGTGGAAGAACCGGAAATGCCATACGATGATGGTGCTCAGACAACCGTATTGTATACTAAGGGTACAAAGGGTGATGACATATCCGAAGAGCTCCGGCAGTTTTTAAAGTATATGGAGAATACAACCCAGACAAATGCCGTAAATGATACACTGAAGGATATCCAGAAAATGGTGGATATCGTGAAGCGGGACGGGGAGGTGTCGTTAAGCTATATGAAGGGATTTGAGAGAGATACAATCATGTATGAAAAAGGTCAGGCAGCTGAACGCAAAAATACAGAAAGAGAACGCCAGAGAGCAGATTCTGCTGAAAAAGCAAGGGATGAAGCTGAAAATGTAAGGGACGAAGCTGAAAAAGCAAGGATGATTGCTGAAGAAGAAAAAATAAAAGCCCAGAAAGAGACGGCAGAAGCACTTAAAAGAGTTGCTGAACTGGAAGCGCTTCTGCAATGTAAACCGACTGAGACTAAATAAAATTTCTCTAATAAAGTCATAGACTGGAGCCTACCCAGCCTGTGACTTTCTGTTAGATTGTACTTTCATTATATATAGTCAAACTGAATCATCTTTCTGATTGACTGCAACAGCGATTATGTTATATAAGAGTTTTCTTCTTTTCTCTTGCCTCTTGCCATCTTTGCGGGATACCATTTTTCGAACCATATTGTAAAAAATCCCATCAAGATTGGAATTAAATTGTTTACAATGATAAGCAGATTTCCAAACCCGGCTCCTCTAAGCAGAAAGGTCCAGACTGCTGTCAGTACATATAACAATCCCCATGCCGCTGCAAGAATATAATTTGTCTTCATGAAGAGAGGGTTTTGATGTGCACTTTCACCACCATAATTGTATTTTACATAGGCAGCGCATAAAGGTTCTTTTGTCAGGCATGAAAGCAGCCAGAACAATCCAAACACAAGATATCCTATATTTGTAGGAATATCTCCATTCCCGGTTACATTTGCTGCTGCGGAAAGTACAGCAACGGCTATCATAGAGAGTTGATCCCAGATCTCAAATTCATGATTTCTCATAATAAACGGTATGGCTGCCACTACGACAAGAGCTATCAAAGCCCCCACTTTAGGAGTGATAGAAACAGCAGTCCAAAAGGCAATCCATGGTATAAGCATTGTCATCATAGAAGGATTTTTCTTCTCAATCATGTTTGGGGATTTTTTCTCAGGATTTTTAACCGCAGATGTGTTTCCAAAGAATTTATCCCAATTGATCATTAAGGAGAAATCGCCGGATACCGTATACATCTGTTTTCCCAATGCTTCTGCGCCACCAATTTCTCCACGAGAAATAGCTGACCATACAGAAAAAGGTGTATCGATGCGAGTAGTTGGAGAAAGGCTTCCATCTGTAAAAATTTGGCTTCCAGTCTGGTTAAGTCGAATCTGATACGTATGATCCAAATCGGTAAAATGTATCTCAAGTACGCGTTCTTTTCCGTCATAGGCATCTTTATTGTAAAGGGCAGCCATTTGCCGGGTAAATACAAGATCCTCAGGTTCTTTCTCGCCGGTCGTTTTGTTAATACCCCAGCTGGCATCTGCCATTTTTTCAAATACATCCCTGGGATATAAAAGTGTATGGAGCACAGCATCTGTTTCTTTCGATATTGCTCCTGCCATTGCATATTCAGTGCCTGCACATTTTACTGCAGCAAGATATTCATTTGTTCTCACTGACAATTCCTTTACACGAAACAATTCTCCCTGACCGCAAAAAATGGTCGTATAATTTCCCTTGCCAAGGAAATGGTCAAACATCCGCAATACACTGTCATAATTTTCGTCGGCAGAATAAAATCCACAGGTAGAGATTAATACATGTCTCTTGCCTTCCATATCATATCTGGCATCATGACTGCCGCTTCCGTATCCGTCCTGCCTTGAACTCATAAAAGGAAGACTCATAGGAAGCTGACGATCGATCAAATTCTTTAACATACCGGGAACATTAAAATAGTACAGTGGAAAAGACCATAAAATTAGATCAGCACGAATCAGTTTTTTAATGACTGTTTGCATATCATCATTTATACAGCATCTCCCGGGTGTTTTCTGCCAGCATGCAAAGCATCCCTTACACGCACCTATATTCATTGAAGCTATATGCAGTTCATCAACAGATAACTCTTCTTTATTACTCGTACATCCGTTTTCTAATCCCTTAATAAAGCTGTATGCAAGCTTTAATGAATTACTTCTTTTGCCTTTTGGGCTTCCGTTGATCAGAAGTATCTTCATCTCTATGCCCTCCATTCCTTTATTCCTGATAATGAAAGTGTACCCTTTCATATGTGGATTGTCAACAAAACCAGAGGGGGTATGAAATAAAGAAAAAATATTAGTTACTGTTCACTGGTAATATCCCGCGAGGTGTTTTTTGCGAACGAAGGTCACAGAAAACCCGAGACATACCGCGCGACTTTATGCGATTAGCATGAAGTCTGTGCATCACGAAGCGTGTTGCTGTGAACAGTAACAAATATTATTATTGTACTGTATGATGAGTAAGTGGTATAATAATACATATTTATATTGCTGGAAAATAGCACGGTTTGCACATTGGGGTCGTGCACATTGGGGTCACAGACTGGAACCCACCCAGCCTGTGGCTTTTTACAGTAAAATGGATAAAAGCCTTGACAGCAGGAAATAAAATTTCTTTCCTGAATCAGATATTGGCTGTTTTCTCCGGAAGCTATGTAGTGGTTCTGGGAATCTATTATAAGCTTCAGACTTTTTTATATCTGCTTTACAGCATCAGAGACATTGATGGGAATGTTTACTGAGAACCCGGAAACTATAAGACTTGGCACTGCTGCATTGCAGGTTATCAGTATTGGATTCATCCCATCTGCCATCTCTGTTACAGCTTCAGGTGCATTAGAAGGACTGGGCAAAGGTACTCAGTCCCTGGTGATTTCACTGTTAAGATATATTATCGTGATTCTTCCGGTAGCTTATCTGCTGTGCTATTTTGCCGGGGCAGGTGCTGTGTGGAATGCGTTCTGGATCTGTGAATATATAACAGCAGTAGCAGTAGGTGTCGGGATAAAGAACAGCTTCGTGATGAATTGAGAGAATATGCCAATATGCTGGTAGAAATTGAGGGCCGTTTTGAACAGTATAATGAAACAGATCGTCAACAGGACAGACGGAAAATTTTAATAAAATAGGTTGTATTCTAGCTAGAATAAGAGTATTCTATAGATAGAAGCTTTAGATAAAATCATATAATGTTTAGAAAGAGGTGTAGATTATGACAATAGATACAAATACAATGGTATCAATTACAGAAGCTAACCAGAATTTTTCAAAGGTCACAAGAGTTGTTGATAAACATGGAACAGCAGTAATCCTAAAGAACAATGTTCCCAGATATCTTGTAATTGATTTTAGTAAAGCAGAAGCACAGAAAATAGCAGATGTAGAAGATGTGGCAACAATTTCGGAACGATTAATAAAACAGAATATGGAAGCATATAAGGAGCTGGCTAAATGATAATTCTCAGCAAAGAACAAGTACTAATGATGCATAGACAGCTAATATCTGTGACTGGTGGAAGTGATGGAATTAGAGATGAAGGAATGCTGGATTCTGCATTGCTGAATCCTTTTCAGTCATTTGGAGGAGAAGAACTTTATCCAAGTATTCAGGCTAAGGCGGCACAATTATGCTTTGGATTAGTGAAAAATCATGCAATGATTGACGGAAACAAGAGATTAGGTGCGCATGTAATGCTTGTATTTTTGATGCTGAATGGATATGAGCTAATTTATATTCAGGAAGAATTGGTTGATATTATTTTAGAATTGGCAGCAGGTAAGAAGAATGTGGATGATATTTTACAATGGATTATCTTACATCAGAAAGAATGATGAAATATTCCGGATGAGACCATACATTGTATTCTGGAAATGTACTGCCAGAGTTCTATTTATATGACTATAAAATGGGTGCTGGGAGAGTTGGAATGTGCACCGGAGGGACTGGCAAAAATTTTAGTTGAGGGGATGCCTGGGAAACTCTCTCAGTTGTTTGAAAAACTGGAAATATTGTCATAAACATAACAGATTAGTGCACAATTTTATCTGATTATTTTCGTATTTATTGCACAAACTTAGTGAGAAAGTTACATTTGAGCGAAAGTGTAACTTTCTTTTTAAATTTACATTGTTAGAATAATAACAAAGATGAGCGCTGCGGAATGAATCACTTTTGCTTTTTTATTTGGGTTGCTGTGACCTTTTGTTCGTGATAAAGTATATTTATATTTAAGCGAATCAAGTAAGTCCTCACTTCCATTGTGAAAAGCAATAAGCAGTGGGCGGTAACTTGCTTGTATCAAAAGGAGGACAAACTAATGAAAAAGAAAAAATTCAGAAAAAAAGGTCTGTTCGCACTTTTACTCCTGTGCCTTTTCATCATGTCTGCCAGTGTGACAGTATCTGCTGCCACCAATCTGCTGACCTCTGTAAAACAGGCAAAAGAAGGAACCTGGAAGAGGGATACCCAAGGACGCAAATATGTCTATACTGACGGCCGCCATCCAAAATCCCGCTGGTTAAAAGTAAAAGGCAAATGCTACAGCTTTGACGCCCATGGCTATGTAGAAACAGGCTGGAAAGACTACAAAGGCGAAAGATATTATCTTTCCGAAGTGAAGGGAAAAGAAGGTCAGCTTCTCACAGGCTTACAGAAGGTCAAAGGTAAAACCTACTACCTTTCCAAAACCAGTGGACAGCTATTGCACGGCTGGCAGATGATTAATGGAAAACGTTACTACTTCGGAAAGAAAACCGGAGCTATGAGTAAGAAGAAATGGATTGGAAGCCGCTATGTATCTGCTGACGGCTCTGTCACCAAGGTAAAACAGACTTCGAAATCCCGCCTGATCATCCTGGGGGACTGTCGTGTAGCTTCTATGCGTGACTGCAGAATCGGAAATGCTATTTATATCGGAAAAGTATCCATGGGATACAACTGGCTCAGATCCACTGCCGGACCAATGCTGGAATCTTATCTGGCCTCTTACCCGGAATCAACGGTTGTATTTGGCTTCGGACTGAACGATTATCTGTATCAGCAGGCAAACTATCTGACATATTATCGTTCCTTTATTGCCAGCCATCCCAGGGCAAATATTTATCTTATGTCCATCAATCCGGTAATCGGTGTGGGTGCTTACAACGTAAGTAATGCTACGATCCGTCCCTTTAATGATGCGCTGAGAAATAATTTCCCGGATAATTATCTGGACTGCTTTAGCCATTTACAGAAAGTAGGCTATTATGCTGCTGACGGACAACACTATAATACGGCTACTTACCGCAAGATCTATGATTATATTGTAAAAGCTACCGGCTGGGTTTCATAATCCCCAAAGGGGCTGTCTGAATAGGCAGCCTTTTTTTGTTCCTCAGTAAAAATATCTTTAAGTAAAGTAGATACTTTACTTTATATTTTATAATATTCATGTTATAATGGTTTTGTAAAGTCATTACTTTCATTTTTGTTAAATATTTCGAAATATTAAGTATAATATATAAATTTAATTAAAGGAGGTTTTTACTATGGAAATTGGAGGTTTTTTCCCCTATCAACCTGTTGGCTCTGAGCCAAACAACTATGTGGAGCATACCTGCCCTGATCCCGGGGACACCGCTCATCTAATGTCCGGCCGTTGTGCCATTTATTACTGTCTGAGGGATCTGATGTTAACAGATCAAAAGCGTGTGGCATATCTGCCTTCCTATGACTGCGAAACAGTTCTGGGCTGCTTTGTAAAAGCAGGATATGAAATTCATTATTATGATTTTGACAAAAATCTTTCCCCTGTATTTGAGGAAGAGATGATTCCTCAGATCAGTGTTCTCCTTGTCTGTGGATACTATGGCTATCCTACCTATAATGAGGATTTTATCAAAAAATGTAAAGCCAGTGGCGTTTCTGTAATAGTGGATACCACCCATACAGCATTTTCTCCGCTGCCGGCCTGTCCGGATGCTGACTATATTGCCGTCAGTCTCCGAAAATGGATGGGTGTTGCCTCCGGTGGTCTTGCCATCAAGCGAAAGGGCACCTTTGGCGTAAAGCCTATTCCAATCAATAAAGAACAGTTTTCCCTTAGAGATCAGGCTCTTCAATCCCGAGAGACCTACGAGCATACCGGAAATGAGGACTATAATAAAGAAGGCAATGATGTTTTCTGGAAAGCGGAATTTATGCTTCGTGAAATTTTCGATATCCAGGAAGGGGATGAAGCTTCCCTTAAAACGATTCTTCATTATCCATTCCGGGATGCGATCCGTAAACGCCAGGAAAATTACCGTTACCTTCTGGAACACCTGCCGGAACGCTCCGATATCCGACCGGTATTTCCTTATCTCTCAGATGATATCTGTCCTATGTTTTTCCCTTTCTTTGTGGAAAACCGGGACAACCTGATCAGGCATCTGGCAGACAGGCACATTCCGCCTAAGGTTTACTGGCCTGTACCACCTTTTGTAAAGGTTGAAGACTATCCGGGAGCCCAATATATTTATTCCCATATCATGTCTGTCAGCTGTGATGAGCGCTTTAACACAGACGATATGCAGAAAATCGTAGAAGCCTTTGAAAACTATTAAAGATCTTAAAGCATTTTGAGAATATCCGTTTGATAAATCTAATCAGGCCACAGACTGGAAATCACCAGTTTGTGGCTTCTTCATCTTCTCAGGTTGACATCCCATCTGTCGTTTGCTACACTAAAACCACATATCTGACAAAGGAATGGGAAGTATGAAGAAGAAAAAAATTATAATTTTATCTATTATGATAATTGTGGTTGCCTTACTCCTTGAAGCGAGTATTCTGAAATATGTTAATGACAGAAATGCCCAGAGAACCTCAAAGGTGCTTCTTGATCGTGTGATTACTGTGCTTGATAAAAATGATGAGAGCAGGAATGAGCTGATCGAATCGTTAAAGGACGATTATATTGTAAGGGCTAAAGCAGTGTCATATATGATTGATGCCTATCCGGCGGTAGAATATGATGTGGATGAGCTGCAGAAAATAGCAAAATTAATGGCCGTTGATGAGATACATCTGTTTGATGATCAGGGAACTATTTACAGTGGTTCTGCACCCAGGTATTTTGGCTATAATTTTGATTCCGGTGCGCAGATGGAGTATTTTAAGCCCATGCTTAAGAATAAATCGCTGACCATGTGCCAGGATGTTACTCCAAATACTGCAGAGGGAATGAAAATGATGTATGCCATCACCTGGAATGAAGACGGAACCAAGATGATCCAGGTGGGAATTGAGCCAAAGAGACTTCTCAATGAAATAAAGCAGAATAACATTTCCAATGTAGTTGCCGGAATGCCGGTATATAAAGGCATTGAAATTATAGTTGCAGATGGGGATAGACAGATAATAGAAGGAGCTACGGACAGTAGCAAATTAGGAAAAAAACTGGAAGATGTGGGGATATCATCGGATTATGTCAGTGATGACGATGCGACTGTAATACAGATCAGAATGGATGGAAAGCGCTGCAGATGCATGGTGCGCCAGAATGATAACTATATTGTTATTGTAACTGTAGAGGATTCGTTTTACCAGCAGGGCGGCATGATTGCTATTTTTATAGTAGGCGCATATTTGGTACTGGCATCCTGCTGTATAACCTATATGTTTTCCAAAGTGATGAAAGAAAGACTGGAAAAAGAAAAACTGATATACACCTCAAATACGGATGAGCTTACCAGATGTTTAAACAGGCATGCATATGAAAATGATATGAAAAAGCTTAATCTTAGTGAGGAATGGGTATACATTTCTGTAGATCTGAACGGATTAAAACGGGCAAATGATTCTTATGGCCATATGGCAGGAGATGAGCTTATATGCGCAGCGGCAGATTGCATGAGAGACAGCTTTCATGAGTATGGAAAGGTATACAGAATCGGTGGAGATGAATTTGCAGTGATCATTACAGAGAATCCAAGCCAGGTGGAAGCGCTGATACATAACTTCGATTCCAATGTGGCAAACTGGCATGGAAAGTTTGTTGATTCAATGACTGTGTCATACGGATGGGTTTTCAGCACAGAGAGAAACTGGGATAGTGCATATGAAATTTCAAAAGCTGCAGATGCAAGAATGTATCAGAGTAAGGAACGCTACTATACGGAAAGCGGTGCAGACAGAAGATAGGCAGAGAACAAAAAAGTCACAGACTGGTGTCAAAACCGGTCTGTGGCTTTTGTAGTTGCGTTGCTATTTGGGAGTGTGTCTTTGTATTTTGGATAGTCTTCGGTAATTACTTTTTCGTATGCATCGTAGGCGGCTTCTAAAGAGTCGTATTTTTTATCGTCAGAAAGATATTTAGCATAATTACGTCCCTGTAGTTCTCTTGGGGCAATTACTACATAGTTTGAGTTGGTTGTCCTTTTTGTGGTTATTGTTTCGGAAATATAAAATTTTCCATCATTAGTGCTGATTATAACCGGGATTTTTTGACCTTCACCAATTGTAGTGGTACTTATTCCCTCCAGAGTGACTTCGGCCACTATTTCATCATATGCTGCACGAACATTTGTCAGATCCACAGACTCACGGCTTCGCTCTACATATTTCGTATAAGCCGGTGCCAGGATTCCGATGAGAACTGCCAGAACCGAATATCCGATTGACCAATATTTCCGAAAAAATTCCTTGTAACGCCTGACAAACCGTGTTAATATAAGCAAAAGCATATTTTCTTATTTCTTCAAATCCAATCCTTTATTTTCTATACAGATTCAAGATCTGTTCTTTCGGAAAAGTCATGCTTTTATTTTCATTATTCATTTTAAGCAGGAGTTTTCTAAAAGACAGAAGCTCCTGTACTTTTTTTATAAGGAAGTTATGGGAGGCTGTATGAGAACTCAGAGAGGGTATGAATCATAAGAAAGAAAAACATATCATTGCGTAATAGAAAGGGAAAAACATAAAATGCAGTTAGACAAGGAAAACATGAAAAAAATACGTTATCTCATTGCCTTTGCCATACTTTTGTATCTGGGTGTCCAGCATCTGGATATTGTGATCGGCACAGCTAAGGTACTTCTGGGCTTCCTCTTTCCGTTTATTCTGGGATGCGGAATCGCCTTTATCCTGAATGTGCCTATGAAATTTATTGAAAAGCATCTCTTTGGCAAGGCTGTAAAGCAGCAGAAAAAGGCAGCCATGAAGCTTGCCAGACCGGTAAGTCTGGTGCTTTCCATCTGTTTCCTGGTCTGTGTGCTTATCATTGTTATGCTGGTGGTAGTGCCGGAGCTGGGTGCAACTCTGGTGAGTGTTGCCAAAAAGATAGAGGAAAATATACCGGTGATCCAGAAGTGGATCGATACTACATTTGAAAATAATCCGGAGATCATAAAGTGGACCCAGTCTCTGGACATTGAGCCGGGAAAGATTATTAATTCTATGCTTGGAGTACTGAAAAGCGGTGTCGATAATTTTGTTTCCTCTACAGTATCCATTACTATAGGACTGCTGAGCACAGCTATGAATATATCCATTGGCTTTGTGTTTGCCTGCTATGTACTTCTTTCCAAGGAAAAGCTCCTTTGTCAGGTGAAAAAGGCCCTGTATGCTCTTTTACCGGAAAAGCCTGTGCGCTACCTGGCACATGTATGGAATCTGTCCAATCGGATTTTCTCCAGCTTTATTACAGGACAGTGTATTGAGGCTGTGATCCTGGGAAGCATGTTTTTTGTTTCTATGTCCATTCTCCGGTTCCCTTATGCCATGCTGGTGGGAGTGCTGATCGGTTTCACAGCCCTGATCCCATTGTTTGGAGGAATTATCGGATGCTGGATTTCCTTTTTTCTGATCCTTATGGTAAGCCCCATGCAGGCGGTGCTGTTCCTGGGACTTTTCCTGATCCTTCAGCAGATTGAGGGAAATCTGATCTATCCTCATGTGGTGGGAGGCTCTGTGGGACTTCCGTCCATATGGGTGCTGGTGGCTGTTACCCTGGGCGGCAGCCTGATGGGACTTGTGGGTATGCTGATCTTTATCCCGACAGTGTCCGTGATCTATACCCTTTTCAGGGAGTGGGTGTATGCCCGCCTGGACAAGAAGCATATGGTAACCTTATAACGTTTACATCAAGAAGTGGAGAATATACAGATGAAGATCAGGCATAAAAAATTAATTGCCTCCGGCATCGCCCTGTCCCTGGCCGGAGTCCTGGGAGCAGGTGCATTGCTGCAGACAAGTGTCTCCGTCCAGGCTTCCTATGCCATGATGCCCGGAATCGAGCAGATTGTAAAGGATACCTCTGAGGAAAAGCCATTTAAGATCCTGGAGATTGTGGACAATACAAATGAGGCGGAGATCGGCTACTATGTGTCAGGACAGGAACCCTATGTGAAATTGTATGAATATAAATATACGGACAGTGATGATCAGGAAAAGACTATGCACTTTCAATCACTGGAAGAGGGATTGTCCAAGCTTCCCAAACAGGAACTTCGCAAAGAATTTGCCATGAATGTGAAATTAGATAAAGATGGCAATATAGATACAAATAACAGTACCGGAATCAGGCAGATTCAAGATGTGTGTTATCAAGATGGTTCAAGTGCAGGAGAATCGAAAGATTATCCTCTTTCCTATAGTACCTATCAGGAGAAATATTTCCTTACCCAGGAAGAAAAGGATTCAAACGCATGGAAAGAAATCAAACAATTTATAAATCCAGCCACTAATGAACCTACAACATATACATATACAATAAAGGGAAACTATCAGGAAAATCCAGCCGGCACCGGTGATTATACTAAGAAAGAACAGCAGTATTATCCGATTCGTGAAAAGGCAAATGACACAGATACAGGAGATGCAGATAATCTAAATGCCAAGTACAGAGAAAATATTCAGAATTTTTACTATGCTGACAGTGACGGGGCAAATGCACCTTATTTTCTGGAATTTTCCGAAGTAGAGAATACTACTGTAAATAATGCACTGAATGAACCTTCAGGCCAGGGAAAGGAAACAATTCTTTCGGAATATAATTATGAAAATGGCAGATATGGATATTATGAAAATGTTTACAGTGACCTGACTACTGAAATTGCAAATAATATTTTCAACAAGAATTATACCTTCCCAGGCGAAAATCCTGCCAGCCCAGATGGAAAAAAGCTTCTTATTCAGGATAATACATCTGCTGCAAATGCTTTCTCGGCAGGTAGTGATGAATTTACATTCTTAGATGAAGGAAATGGGACAGAGCAAAGCAGTGTAGAAGACAATACAACCGGACAAAACCAGCCGGATGTTGCTGAGAGTGAACCTGAGATAGATTCAGGAGCAGCAGACGCGGGATTTTCCGATGGTGAATTTTCTTCTGGAGAATTAAATGCAGGAGAAAGTGATTTAGATTCAACTGATAGTAATAATCAGAACGGTAATGAGACTTCAAATCCGGAAGAGGAAACTGTCACAGATAATGAAGCAACAAAGCAGACAGACAATAATGGCGCAAATAGTATAAAAACACCTTTGATTACATATGCTCCATCATCAGGTGAAAACACTGGTTCTGATACAACGATAGACAAAACAAATACATCAGAAGATCCTCTGGTATATTATGGTATTACCATAGATCAGTACCCGTTTTATCAATACAAATTAATCAGTGATCTGAATACGATTAAAGCTAAGGCAATTAATGTTGATGAAAATCAAGGTCCTTCTTTTAATCTTGAGCAACAGCTTAGTGCGAATCCGATTTCAATAAACAATGGAACTCAATACTGTAATATCACCATTCAGGATGGACAGTACTGGTTCTGGTTATGGAACCAAGATGAAAATGTCAACAATGCTGTTAAATACCCAATATCTATTGTAACCCAGCGTCAGCCGGTAGCATACAGTGATATCCGCCAGCTTCCGGAGAATTTGGGATATAATTACTATTATAAGGTAGATAGAGTATATTTCTGCTGTAAAAAGGATGAAACTGTGGCAGTAGAAGGCCCCCATGCCTATAAATATTATGGCTGGTATTCACCTTCCTATGCTGATGAAAGTAATCCGTATATTCCTGTTAAAGACGGAGAAACACCAACTCATTATATTTCCGATGCCGAATATGAATTAACTCCGGGAACGGGAAATTATGATTTTATACCTGATGATAATGCCACAGAACAGAACGTAGAAGTAGATCATCTGTATTATCAGGGGGGATATACAAACCATGACTGGTTTAAACAGTATGTGTTCCATCTGGAACCGGGTGAAGCGGGAAGTGATGAGCGGAAACAGTTTGATGCCTTTAAAATCGAGGTAACTACCATAACGGCAGATGAGTTTAATGAGGAATATGGAAGTGCTGAGAAAACGGCATCCGCGACATTCGGTGACAGTGAAGTTACGGAAACAACTAATGATGGCGATAGCACTGATTCCGATCTTTCATCAGCAGATGATAGTGTAATCTCAGATGATACACAGGCAGGCAACTCTCAGACCGATGATATCCAGTCAGATGATGTGCAGACAGACAACACCTCTGATAGTCAGAATACCGGCACTCAAG
The DNA here is from genome assembly GCF_052064155.1 of Blautia sp. HCP3S3_C12. Taxonomy (NCBI): domain Bacteria; kingdom Bacillati; phylum Bacillota; class Clostridia; order Lachnospirales; family Lachnospiraceae; genus Blautia; species Blautia sp. HCP3S3_C12. Next base: position 21,530 of record NZ_JBQHWC010000012.1, read on the forward strand.
ACACAAACGAAGCCCCGACAGAAGATCAGACAGCAGCTCAGAATGAAGGAGATACTTCAGAAGTAGAGCCAATGGTCAGTGAAGCGGGTGTGGAACTGGTGTCTATTGAGAAAGAAATCAGTGATAGTAACAATTCAGATGTCGAATCTGAGTCTGACAATTCAGTTACTGCAGATTTTCAGGATGGATCAGACACAGAAGAACAAAATGCAACAGCCCCGGCAGCAACAGATACCAGTTTGCTTGAGGAAGATAATGCTCAGATATCATCTGATGGATCCGATGAAGAAGAATTTACTGATACAGCAGAGGAACAGACTGTATTTTCAGCCGGAGATACAGACACAGCAGAAACACTCAGCCCATTAGCGGAATATGGACTTATCTATGTGAACGGAAATATCAATACGGTTGGATTTCAGAAAATATATAACAGTGCAAAAATCGACAAAAGTATCCCTTGTATAATCAATGCTGGTAAATTGGTAAAGCCTGGTGAAAGATCGAATTTAAAACAGGCAGTGATAAATGTAGAAAAAACCAATGATACTGATGGACACTATGTAAATACCTGCGTATATTTCTTTAAGAACACCTTAAATGGACAATCGGAGAATTTAATAAATACTTCTTTTCACCAGAAGCTTAATTTGACGGATGGTGGTATCACAGATGGCAGTAATCCGTTAGAAGGATTTGAGGAGATTTCAAATTATATTAAGCTTGAAAATAAATACCGAGGTATTGGCGAAACAGAAAATAATGATTTGAATGAGAATCTGGAAGAGGAAAATACCGAGAAGCTTCTTAGTGAAGATATTTCGCAGGCTCGTGCCATTGAGTATATTATTAACTATAAATATAAAAGAAAAATAAATACTAAAACAAATATAAAGGTATTGGAAATAGAGCCTTTTGCTTGTAGTGCCCAGATTGATCAATCTAAGGTTTTGGATTGGTTAGATGGAAATCTGATTGAAAATGTTACTGCGTGTTGTTGGCATAACGGTGAAGAACCAAAGAAAGCAAAGGATAATGATAAAAACACGAAATGGCACAGCGCATATAAATCTGGCAATAGTGATTTTGGAAAATGTCATTTTCGTGATACGGTTACAGATAATTCCTCTATACAAGAGAAAATGCAACATGCAGAAACTGAGGGGGAAAGTAAACATTGGATAGAGTTTTCATTAAAAACTGCAACAGATATTACCGGGTTTAAATATCAGAGCAGACAAGATGGTAATACCAATGGGACTTTAGTAGAGTATTCAGCTTGTCTGACAAATGAGAGTGGCACCCAAATTACAATCACTGGTTCTGCTGGTGATGTGAGCAATAAAAATCTTCGAGTAATTAATTTCAACAAACCAGTACCAGGTGTGAAAAAAATCAGACTTACATTTGTTGCAACACAAGATAAGAAGTATGCTTCATGTGCTGAGTTTGAGGTGATCGAAGCTGAGGACTCTAATAAAAAAGATTCAAGAAAAGTTACCGTAGATACTATGACAGCTGCGGAGTTTGTTGGTCATATTGATGACATTGCGTCAGAATATGATTTGATTTATATCGGTGATGGAAAGAATGGAAATCCTGATAATGCTCATGGAAATACACTTCTTACCGGACCGAATGGTAAATTATATTCTCATGTTGGAGATATAGTCTCGATTGAAAGTGGATTAAGTGAGAATGAAAATAACAGTAAATTATCTAAGCTTCTTGGACAGCTTGATAATGAATATGATCAGAGCTGGCCGGGAGATACCAATTATAAAAAACGTTTTGCACCCGTTTCTACTTATCGTGAGAATGGCGCAGGATATTTGCGCGGTTCGGGAAACGATATGACCAGACAGGAATGTGAAGAATTAGTTAACTTTGTAAAAAGTGGTTATCCTGTTGTGCTGGGTAATGCACTTGTAAATGATCAAGGTAAGGTTAATGAGAACAAAGTAGATGCTTCTTCCTATTATTATGAATTTATAGAAAAAGCATTGGATTATCCAAATGTAATTACGCGTTCCGAAGCGGCTCAAGAAGGCAAACTCAATTCCTTTTATGTTGATTTGGCAAAACCGGTTATCAAATTTGCTGAGAATGGTGGAAGACCGCCAGAACCAACGAGACTTAATGAAACTGTGCAAAGTGGTCAGGGTGCTATACAGAATCAGAAATTAGAATATACTTTCACAATTGAGAATGATTCGGATTCAGCGCCTGCTACAAGTACATATGATTGTAAACTGTATTTTGACTTGAATTTTGATGGCAACCTGTCTGAAAAGGAAGTGCAGGACAAGTATATGTCGATTACTGATTCAAAAGGAAAAGTACTTTCACAAGTTGCCTACGGAACAGATGATCTCAGATATCAGTTAAAAATTGGAGAACAGTATACAGTAACAAGAAAAATCCCGGCAGATTATTATAAGCTGATCACGTGGAAACTGGTAATTACAAATAACGATAACACGTATATCCATACATCTGAGACAGGGTATTCCAAACAGGATCTTCCGAATGGAACGAAGAAACAGGAAATAAAAGTACTACAGATAATGCCGGATAACGGGGGTAAATGGAATTTAGAGCAGGATGCAAAAAAGATTATAAAGCAGGATGCAAAAGAGATTAAAGGAGTATTAAACGAAGCTCTTAGTCAAATACAGGATTTTGAAATTGAAATTAAAAGTGATACAGTAAGCCAATATGTTCGAAAAAATGGATGTAATACAAAGGAAGACTATCTTAATTATCTAAAAAATTATCAGATTCTTATTATTGGGTTTGATGATGTATATCCTGATATTTCGAATGATAAGGGACAGGTTGATGCAATACGTGAATATATTAAATCAGGACGAAGCGTAATTTTTTCACATGACACAACTTCTTATCTCAGTTATTCGTATGGAACAGTAAAAGGACAGAATAGTCCTGTCGGTACAAGAGTTTCGGATGTTGATCCTAAAATTGCAAAAACTACAGAAAATCCAAATGATTTTTATTCAGTTTTCTATGATCCATTTTTGAGTGCTCAGAATGGTGCAGGGAATTATGTACCTAACTGGCGCTATAATCCCTCATGGGGAATTTCGCTAAACAATGTTTTGCGTTCGATTGTAGGCATGGACCGTTATGGAATTACTCTGACAGATAAAACAATTTCGGATAATTTATCAATATCAACATTGCTGAAACGAGGAGGGGAATTGAAGTCTTCTGTCATTGATTTTCGTACATTATTGAAAAATGCAGGTGATATTGCATATATAAATGGAGATGAAAATAGAGCATCCAGTTATGCACAGACGCAGGCTTTTACCAATGCATTGCTTAGAAAAAAAAATCAGGGCGGAGAGGCAAAAACCACTACGGCAACAAAACTAAATGATGGAGCAATTACTCAATATCCCTATCGGATTGGAGCAAAACAAGATGGAACGGTGTCTGATAGTATAACTATTGCCGAGACACATGGTCAGTATTATCAGCTGGCACTGGAAAAAGATATAGATATTAATGGAAACAGTGACGGGAAAACAGATATTGTTGTGTGGTATTGTCTGTCTGGAAACAATGGAGATGTTTATTCTGCATCTCCCAATGATGCAAGAAATTGTTACTATTATTACAGTAATGGAAATGTTATCTATACTGGAACTGGTCATAGCAGTTTAAAAGAAAATACGGATAAAGATGAAATATATTTATTTGTTAATAGTATTGTTGCGGCGGCAAATGTTACAGCTGTAAATCCCTATGTTGATTTTGTAAAAGAATTAAATCCTTCAGCACAGACAGAGAAAACCAGATATTATGCTACAGACCAGGCAGAATGGACAACTGGTAATGTAAATGTAGTGGATAATAATATGGATTTCTACATTAATATAAAGGATTATAATATGGTCAGTGCCAGTTTAAGTGAAGAAGATCAAAAAAAAGAAGATATGATAGTTAACTTCTATATTGGAGAATCTGAGAATAATAAATCTCCTGTAAACTCTAATATAAACGAAGCAGGTGGAATGACTCCATATGGGGATGGGAAAAGTAATATACATTGTTCAAATGATGGATTTCACCTGGGAAGAACATCTAATAATGCATATAAGATAAAGCTTACGAATATGGAGAACTTCTTAAAATCTTCTTCTGGAAATGGATATACGCAGAATTGTAAGTTATTTGTAGAAGTGACCAGCAAGGTTACATTGTATGGTGAGGTGAAGACAAATACTTCGATTGCTTCTATCAACCTAAAACAACGCCAACTCTTTGATCTGGATTGATAAAAAATGGCTGTAAAGTTTATATAATAAAATTGTAAACTTTACGATACAATGGTTTCATGGATCATAATAGCAATGATACTGTGAAACCATTTGTTGATTTCACCAAAAATCAGCTCCAGGTTCCATAGATAATTTCGAATAAAGATATTTTATTGTAAATTTATGGATTCTGTGTTAAGCTTTAGGAAAGCTGTGAGAAGGGATAAACGAAATGAAGAAACGTCATTTTCCGGTGTTTCGTCTGTTTCTGGCGGTAATTGTGGCGGTTTTTGCCGTCGGTGCTGTAATGACCTGGGAGAGGGCCGTGCGTGATCCTGTGGAGGTGCGTACGCTGAAGAAGCAGGAGGTGGAGACCACAGATCAGGGACACCAGGAATATTATTTTAATCTGCTGGACGATGATGAGAAGCGGGGCTATCGTGAGATCCTGAAGGGGGTCCGGGCCCATGAGGAGAATTTCTACCTGTCTCTGGGCGGAGATGACCAGATCGACAGAGTTTATCACGCAGTGCTGAAAGATCATCCGGAGATTTTCTGGATACATAACAGGGAAAAGGTATTCAAGACCACTTACGATGGCAGGGATTACTGCAGATTTTCCCCGGGCTATACTTATACAGAGGAGCAGTGCCGGGAGATCGCCCAGGCAATGGAGGCTGCTTATCAGGAAATGGCTGCCCAGATCCCGGAGGGGGCGGATGACTACCAGAAGGTAATGACAGCTTATACTTATATTATTGATCATACAGCTTATGAGATTTCAGATGATGACCAGAGCATTGCCGGAGTTTTCTGGAAGAAAAAGGCAGTGTGTGCCGGTTATGCAGGTGCAGTCCAGTATCTGCTGGAGCGTCTGGATATCCCCTGTATCTATGTGGAGGGGGATGCAGCAGGCAGCACCCAGGGACATGCCTGGAATATTGTAGAGCTGGACGGTCAGTACTATTATGTGGATGCCACCAATGGAGACCAGCCGGAATTTCTGGAAGGGGATGCGGTTTCACTGGCTGAGCACAAGACTACGATTTATGATTATCTCTGTCCTTTTCCCCAGGAATATGAGAAGAATTATACACCATCGGAGGAATTTCAGGTTCCGGCCTGTACAGCCTGGGACAAAAATTTCTATGTGATGAACGGTGCCTGCTTTGACAGCTATGACAGAGAATCTGTATATGCTTTGTGCAGGCTCAGGATAGACAACAATGCAGCTGTGGTCAGATTTAAGTTCAGCAATGCAGATGCCTATGAAGCAGCTTATGAGGATCTGATCACAGAGGAGAAGATACAGGAGATTGCCAGGTATTATATGACAGTGCATGGTCTGCAGGAGATTTCTTATCATTACGGTGTCATAGACGGAATGTATACCATGTATTATATGTTCTGACAGATGTTTTGAGAAAGCCCGGGACATGCAGATCAAAAGTTTATTGGCAGTTTCCGGAGATGACTGAAAAGGAGTGACAGAATATGAGTTATTTTACAGATATTTTCGGCAATATGCCCCAGCTTGGCGAAAGGCTGACGGGTTCTGATATGTTTACACAGTTTTATACCATAATTTTCGGAGTACTTCTGGTACTGGGTATTCTGAACTGTGTGTTTGGCTACCGCCTGATCAGGTTCTGGATGATGGTGGGAGGCTTCTTTGTGGGAGCTGTACTGGCCTTTATCTGTGTCAGGTCTATGGACATTCAGGATAAGACTGTCTGGGGAGCGGCAGTTTTGGTAACAGGAATCATATTTGCAGTCATTGCATTTTTGATTTATAAAGCAGGTGTATTCCTGCTGGCAGCCGGTATTGGCTGGGCACTGAGTATTTATTTTATTCATCCTACCAGCTCGGCAGCGTTTTTTGCCTGTATTCTCATCGGGATCGCGCTTGGCACCCTGGCAGTGAAGTACTGCAGGGAGGTGCTGATCGTTGCCACAAGCCTGATCGGTGGTCTGATCGCAGGGGTCTCTCTGGGCAGGTTGGGAGGTCTGTCTGAGTTTCCATATGGGATCGGACTCAGTGCAGGCTTTGCTCTTCTGGGAATGTTGATCCAGTTTGCTATCAATAAACCTCATAGCGAGGATGAGGACGCAGAACCGGAGAACAGTGTAGAGCCGGAATACCCGGAAGAAACCGGAGAACCTGTAGAAGATAAAGTAGAAAAAGCGTACAGCCAGAGACGCAAAAGAAAAAGTACGAGTGACAGATAGTCACAGCCCACTATCGTAGAGATGAGTTTTGAAGAAGGAGGATGCGGATTATTGGGGGGCATAATCCGTACGTTATTTTAGATGACAAATGCAAACGACAGGAAACAGATACAGGATTATTATAAAATGCTGTTGTTCCTGAATGAGTCTACAAGTGATTTTTTCTTTCTGTGGGATATCAGGGAGAAGAAATTTCATTTTGCACGGGAACTGAACATTGCCCGTGAGAGCACTGGAGATGATGTTTGTACATATACCATGGATGATCTGCAGGCTGTGGCTTATCCCGATGACTGCAAGATGATCCTGCGCCAGCTGGGAAATGTTGCAGATGGCAATGAAGAGACTATGGATTTTGATTTCCGCTATCTGGACAGCTATGGCAAAAAGAATTGGATCAATGCCAGAGGTAAGGTGCTGAAGAACCATAAGCATCAGCCCTTTGTAGTGATGGGCTGTCTGTCCAGGCGTGTCCTGGCCGAAAAGGTTGACATGCTTACCGGACTGCTGAATTACAATAAAATGCTGGATAATCTGAACAGCAAGATTGCCCGGGGACACCGTGGACATCTGATAGTTTTGGGGATTGACGGATTCAGGGATGTGAATCAGCGGATGGGTCGTGAGTATGGTAATCATGTTCTGATCCGGAGTGCGGAGATTCTGGAAGGCCTGAAGGGTGAGAAAAACACAGTTTACAGACTGGACGGGGATCATTTTGCAGTGGATCTTGTGGGCTACAACAAGAAGGATGCAGAGGATTTCTATGCTCTGGTGAAGGAGAAAACAGCGGCGCTGTGCAGCTTTTCAGCAGGAATTGTCAGCTATCCTTTTGAAAAGGAAAAAGATGCAAATATATTGATCAGCTATGCGGAAAATGCTCTGGGTCGTGCCAAAGAGACTGGCAGGAACCGTATGGAGTATTTTTCTTCGGAGGATTATAACAAGACCTTGTCCAGGATTGAGCTTCAGCAGGAGATGAAGGAGAGCATCCGAAACAATTTTGAGGGCTTTGAGCTTTATTATCAGCCCCAGGTAACCTCCAATGAATATAAGCTTCACGGTGCGGAGGCATTGTTGCGCTATCGTTCCAGAAAGTTTGGATTTATGTCTCCGGTTGTGTTTATCCCCATTCTGGAGAAGAGCGGCATGATCGTTCCTGTAGGGAAGTGGGTAATGCAGCAGGCATTTGCCCAGTGTGCCAGATGGAGGAAACTGCAGGAGGATTTCAGCATCAGTATCAATGCTTCCTATGTGCAGCTGAGAGAGGCTTCTATTGTAAATGATGTGGTGGAAGCTGCCAGAGAGGCAGGGCTTCCGGGCAGAAATATTACAGTGGAAGTTACGGAGAGCATGCAGCTGCAGGATTATAATTATTTTAATAATATATTCTCTAATTGGCGTAATAAGGAAATTCATGTTTCTATTGATGATTTTGGAACCGGCTATTCTTCCCTGAGCTATCTCAAGGGTCTGGAGGTGGATGAGGTCAAGATTGACCGCTGCTTTATCCGCCAGATCCAGAAGAGCGCTTATAATTACCGGCTTCTCAGCAATATGCTGGAGCTGACCCACAGTGCCCGGATCCGGGTCTGCTGTGAAGGTGTAGAGGACGAGGAGGAGCTTCATTGTCTGGATACGCTCTTTCCGGAACTGATCCAGGGCTTCCTTTTTGGCAGACCTATGCCCGCACAGGAGTTTGAATATACCTGTCTGGTTCCCAACGATGCTTATATGCAGCTGATCCGACGCCTGACAGAGTATAATGAAAAGGAAAGACTGCATAAAGAGTGTACAGGCCAGACTGCAATTTCAGAACAGTTTGAGTACCGCAAAATCCTGGATCAGCTGGAGGAAATTGTGTATCTGGTGGATACGGAAAGTCAGGAAATATATTTCATGAATTCTGCAGCAAAGAAGCTGACCGGCGTTTATAATTATTTTGGAAGTAAATACAGTCAGATATTTGCAGGAGATGTAAGGGAAATTTCAGGCAACAGTATGGAAAAAGAGGAAAACGGCAGTTATCTGACCGAGAAAATGCTGTATGAGAAATACGGCCGTCTCCTCCGTGTGCGTGAAAGGGCGATGACTTATAACGGCAGACCGGCAGTTATGGTAGTTGCCTGGCCTGTAGAAGGGGAAAGCCGGCAGCAGGACCGCAGAGTGAGGGATGAGCTGTACGGCCTGAACCAGACTTTGGAGCTTTATGAGCTGGCTTTCAGAAAGAAACACCAGCCGGAACTGATCCAGGAAATTCTGGATTTTACGGGACATTATTATCAGAGCAGCCGGGTTTGTCTGTTTTTATATGATTCCAGAATGGATATCTGGCAGGATGTTTATTCTTATCTTGAAAAGGGTGTAATGGACAAAAAGCGTTTTCTTAAGCTGACAGCAGGGGATAGTATGCGTCCCTGGGCGAAGCTTCTGGAGGAAAAGCATGCTGTGTTTATCAGAAGTGCAGAGGAACTGAAGGAAAAGGATCAGATCCTCTGGAATGGATTTATGCTTCAGGATATTTATAATTGTATGCTCTGCAGTATCTGTGATCAGAATCATAAGGTTGTAGGGCTGGTCTCTGTGGATAATGCAGATTACTGCCGGGATGATCTGTTTCTGCTGAAAAAAGCAGGAAGGCTTTTGGAGAATGTTTTATTCTGCCAGAATGAAAAAACAGATATGACAGAGAGACTTCACAGGTATGTAGAGAAAACGCTGGATCATAATATTCTTTCCGCTACCCTTATAGGCTTGTGGAGCATCAAGATCAATAAGGATTCCGGCCAGGTTGTTATGCTGGCAGATGACAATATGCACCTCCTTATTGAGGCAGACAAGGATGCATCACCTGTACAGTGCTACAGGAACTGGTTTGAGAATATTCATCCGGATTATATCCATTATATTCATAATGTAATGGATACGATTATTACCACAGGCCAAACTGTGGAGGCTTCCTATCCATGGAGGCATTCGGAGAGAGGCTGGGTAAATGTACGATGTGTGGGAGTTAAAACCTCTGAGACAGATAGGATTATTACCATTGAGGGGTATCATCGTCTGATCGATGACTTGCAGCAGATGAAGGCTGTGCCGGATTCCGGGTACACAACTCAATAAGACAGGGAAGCACCGGATGCGTTTTGCCATATAGGTAAGCGGCAGAGCACGTATGACAACAGAAAGGAATGACAGAGAATGGCAAAGGAAGCTAAGACAAATGCAATGAGAATGCTGGACAGACAGAAGGTGAGGTATGAGACCTTTACTTATGAATGTGATGAATTTATAGATGGACTTCACAGTGCAGATAAGATTGGGGCACCTTATGACCAGTCTTTTAAAACCCTGGTGATGGAGGGCAAAAGCGGCGGTTATTTTGTGTTCGTAGTCCCCATTGAGAAAGAAGTGGACAGAAAGGCTGCTGCCAGAGCTGTAGGTGAGAAGACAGTGGACATGATCCATGTAAAGGACATCACCAAGATTACAGGCTATGTAAGAGGAGGCTGCAGCCCTCTGGGAATGAAGAAGCCATATCCTGTGGTATTTGATGCATCAGCAGGTAATTTCAGTGAGATTTATGTCAGCGGCGGCCGGATCGGACTTACCCTGAAGGTGCCTCTGGAGGATCTTCTGAAGGTTACAGGAGGAAAACTGGCAAATATTACCATGAAGCAGGAGGACTGAGTGCCGGAGGCTGACAGCAGAGCGGGTTTCTGACGGAAACGGTGAAAACAGAAGATATATATAATATAAGAAAAGGTTCGCAGAAGAGCTCATAACTCCGGTGCGAACCTTTTTTTGTGATGTTAGTTATCTTTAGTTATCGGAAGCATCTTCCTCATTGATTTCGAATACGTGACGTTTCTTAGCCATCTCATCACTTGCCAGATATTCATCGTAGGTTGTGATCTTGTCGATCATGGTTCCGTTTGGAAGGATCTCCATAATACGGTTGGCTGTGGTCTGTACAAACTGGTGGTCATGGGAGGTGAAAAGGATCACGCCCGGGAATTTGATCAGTCCGTTGTTCAGTGCGGTAATGCTCTCCATATCCAGATGGTTGGTTGGCTCATCCAGAATCAGGATGTTAGCACCGGAGATCATCATTTTGGAGAGGAGGCAGCGAACCTTCTCGCCACCGGAAAGTACGCGGACACGTTTCACGCCGTCCTCGCCCGGGAAAAGCATACGTCCCAGGAAGCCTCGTACATAGGTGGCATCCTTGATTTCGGAGTACTGAGTCAGCCAGTCTGTGATAGTCAGGTCGTTATCAAACTCTGCAGTGTTGTCTTTGGGGAAATAAGCCTGTGTTGTGGTTACACCCCATTTATAATTACCTTCATCCGGTTCCATTTCGCCGGTAATGATCTTGAAGAAGGTTGTGATAGCCTGTTCGTTGGCACCTACAAAAGCAACCTTATCCTCACGGCCCAGTGTGAAGGAGATATTGTCCAGAACCTTTACTCCGTCGATGGTTTTGGAAAGTCCCTCTACCATAAGTACTTCGTTACCGATCTCGCGGTTTGGACGGAAGTCGATATATGGATACTTACGGCTGGACGGACGCATATCATCCAGCTGGATTTTCTCCAGGGCACGCTTACGGGAGGTAGCCTGTTTGGATTTGGAAGCGTTGGCGCTGAAACGGGAGATGAACTCCTGGAGCTCCTTGATCTTTTCTTCCTTTTTCTTGTTGGCTTCCTTCATCTGTTTTACCAGTAGCTGGCTGGACTCAAACCAGAAGTCATAGTTACCTGCATAGAGCTGGATCTTGCCATAGTCAATGTCAGCGGTATGGGTACAGACTTTATTCAGGAAATAGCGGTCATGGGAAACTACGATGACTGTATTGTCAAAGTTGATCAGGAATTCCTCAAGCCATTCAATAGCAGGCAGATCCAGGTGGTTGGTAGGCTCATCCAGAAGCAGGATATCCGGGTTACCGAAAAGTGCCTGGGCAAGAAGTACCTTTACCTTCTGGCTTCCTGTCAGGTCAGCCATCTGTGAATAATGAAATTCTGTCTCAATACCAAGACCATTCAGGAGAGTAGCTGCATCGGATTCTGCTTCCCATCCGTTCATCTCTGCGAATTCGCCTTCCAGCTCACTGGCACGGATACCGTCCTCGTCTGTAAAGTCTTCTTTTGCATAGATGGCATCCTTTTCCTTCATGATCTCATAAAGTCTCTGGTTACCCATGATAACGGTGTCCAGTACTGTATAAGAATCATATTTGAAGTGGTCCTGCTGCAGGAAGGAGAGACGCTGTCCCGGTGTGATTACGATATCACCTTTGGTAGGCTCCAGCTGTCCGGAGAGGATTTTAAGGAAAGTAGATTTACCTGCTCCGTTGGCTCCGATGAGACCGTAGCAGTTTCCTTCTGTAAATTTGATATTTACGTCTTCAAAAAGGGCTTTCTTGCCCACACGTAAAGTAATATTGTTTGCTGAAATCATAGTTTACCTCTTTTTCATGAAATACTGTGATTGTGTTCTTTTATATAATAAAAATGCCTGCACCTGTTTTACCAGCACAGCCGCTTACCATTTTACATTAAAATAGGAAATTTGCAACAGTTTTTTGATTTTTTGTTTTCTTTTATTTACAAAAAAAATCTGCATTGGTATAATAAGGTTTGAAAATAATGAAATGCTGTGAGCAGAGAGGATATATAAGGAATGTTTATTACCAGAGAATGTGATTATGCAGTACGTGTGATCCGTGCACTGCAGGGGGAGAGCAGGCTCAGTGTGCCTGAGATCTGTGAGAAGGAAGCAATTACAGCCCCCTTTGCTTATAAAATACTTAAGAAATTACAGAAAGCGAAGATTGTGAAAGGCTACCGCGGTGTTCATGGAGGCTATTCCCTGGACAGAGGTGCAGATGAACTGACCTTATATGATGTATATGAGGCCATAGATCCGGGAATGTTTATTATTGAATGCCTGGATCCTCAGTTTGGCTGCGTGCGTGACGGACAGGACGGAATTCCCTGTCTGGTGCACAGAGAGCTGGCAGACATCCAGTCTCAGCTGTTTGCCATGCTTAAGAGAAAAACCTTACTGCAGATTCTGGAGGAGGCGTAAGCCTCTTCTTTTTTTGTTTTATGGGATAGTGTTGTGTGAACAGTAACACAATTGTATCTCATAAGATACAAAAACTTCCAAAACCAATTGCACATTTCGTAAAGATTATGTTATAATTTACTGTGAAATTTAGGGCATAAATTATATTGCCTTAAAAATAATACAATTTTCATCATACCTTTAAGGAGGAAAAACAAACTATGGCAAGAAAGATGAAAACCATGGATGGTAACCATGCAGCTGCTCATGCTTCATATGCATACTCAGATGTAGCCGCTATTTACCCGATCACTCCTTCATCTGTTATGGCGGAAGCAACAGATGAATGGGCAACCCAGGGAAGAAAGAACATTTTCGGACAGGAAGTTCAGGTAACTGAAATGCAGTCTGAGGCTGGTGCAGCAGGTGCTGTACACGGATCTCTGGCAGCAGGTGCTTTAACAACAACTTATACAGCATCTCAGGGTCTGTTACTTATGATCCCGAACCTTTACAAAATCGCTGGTGAGCAGTTACCTGCAGTATTCAACGTATCTGCACGTGCACTTGCTTCCCACGCACTTTCAATCTTCGGTGATCACTCCGACGTTATGGCCTGTCGTCAGACCGGATGTGCAATGCTCTGCGAATCTTCTGTACAGGAAGTTATGGACTTAACACCTGTTGCTCACCTTGCAGCAATCAAAGGTAAAGTTCCGTTCATCAACTTCTTCGATGGATTCCGTACATCTCACGAGATCCAGAAGATCGAGACATGGGATTATGAAGATCTGAAGGATATGGCAGATATGGATGCAATCGCTGCATTCCGTAACCATGCTCTTAATCCAAATCACCCATGTCAGAGAGGTTCTGCTCAGAACCCTGACATCTTCTTCCAGGCAAGAGAAGCATGTAACCCATACTACGATGCTCTTCCGGCAGTAGTACAGGAATACATGGACAAAGTTAACGCTAAGATCGGTACAGATTACAAATTATTCAACTACTACGGAGCTGCTGATGCAGATCACGTAATCGTTGCTATGGGATCTGTAAACGATACAATCGAAGAAACAATCGACTACCTTGCAGCAGCAGGAAAGAAAGTCGGTGTTGTTAAAGTTCGTCTTTACAGACCATTCTGTGCACAGGCACTTATCGATGCAATTCCGGATTCTGTAAAACAGATCACAGTTCTTGACAGAACTAAAGAGCCAGGTGCACTTGGCGAGCCTTTGTACCTTGACGTTGTAGCAGCATTAAAAGGCAGCAAATTCGACGGTGTAAAAGTATTCTCCGGACGTTATGGTTTAGGTTCCAAGGATACTACACCTGCACAGATCGTAGCTGTTTATGAAAACACTGCTAAAGAGAAATTCACAATCGGTATCGTTGATGATGTTACTAACCTTTCCCTTGAGACAGGTGCTCCGATCGTAACAACTCCTGAAGGAACAACAAACTGTAAATTCTGGGGCCTGGGAGCTGATGGTACTGTAGGTGCCAACAAGAACTCCATCAAGATCATCGGTGATAACACAGACATGTACGCACAGGCTTACTTTGATTATGACTCCAAGAAGTCCGGTGGTGTTACAATGTCCCACTTACGTTTCGGTAAAAAACCGATCAAATCCACATACCTGATCCACAAAGCAAACTTCGTAGCATGCCACAATCCATCCTACGTAAACAAATACAACATGGTTCAGGAACTTGTTGATGGCGGTACATTCCTTCTTAACTGTGCATGGGATATGGAAGGTCTTGAGAAACATTTACCAGGACAGGTTAAAGCATTTATCGCTAACCACAATATCAAATTCTACACAATCGACGGTGTTAAGATCGGTATTGAAACTGGCATGGGACCAACACGTATCAACACAATCCTTCAGTCTGCATTCTTCAAACTTACAGGAATCATTCCTGAAGAGCAGGCAATCGACCTTATGAAAGCTGCTGCTAAGGCAACATACGGACGTAAGGGTGATGATGTGGTACAGAAGAACTGGGCAGCTATTGACGCCGGTGCTAAACAGGTTGTTGAGATCCAGGTTCCGGAAAGCTGGAAAGATGCTGAGGACGAAGGTCTTCATATGACTCATGCAACAGAAGGACGTCAGGACGTTGTTGATTTTGTTAACAATATTCAGGCTAAAGTTAATGCTCAGGAAGGTAACTCCTTACCTGTATCTGCATTCAAAGATTATGTAGACGGTACTACACCATCAGGTGCAGCTGCATATGAGAAACGTGGTATCGCTGTAAACGTTCCAGTATGGAACCCAGAGAACTGTATCCAGTGTAACAGATGTTCTTATGTCTGCCCACATGCAGTTATCCGTCCGGTAGCTCTTACAGAAGAAGAAGCTGCTAACGCTCCAGAAGGAATGAAGACATTACCTCTGACAGGTATGAAAGAATACAAATTCACAATGTCCGTATCCGCACTTGACTGTACAGGATGTGGTTCTTGTGTAAACGTTTGCCCAGGTAAGAAAGGTGCGAAAGCACTTGCTATGGAAAACCTTGAAGCATGCGCAGACGAGCAGAAATACTTTGACTACACAGTGAAACTGCCGGTTAAAGAAGATGTTATCGCTAAATTTAAAGAAGCAACTGTTAAAGGCAGCCAGTTCAAACAGCCTCTGCTTGAGTTCTCAGGAGCTTGTGCAGGATGTGGTGAAACACCATACGCTAAACTGATCACTCAGCTGTTCGGTGACAGAATGTATATCGCAAACGCAACAGGATGCTCCTCTATCTGGGGTAACTCCTCACCATCTACACCATACACAGTAAACGCTAAAGGACAGGGTCCTGCATGGTCTAACTCTCTGTTCGAAGATAACGCTGAGTTTGGTTATGGTATGCTTCTTGCTCAGAGAGCTATCCGTGATGGTTTAAAAGCAAAAGTTGAAGACGTTGTTGCTAACGGAACAAACGAAGACGTTAAAGCAGCTGGTCAGGAATGGCTGGATACATTCTCTGTAGGTGCTACAAACGGCGCTGCTACAGACAAACTTGTTGCAGCTCTTGAAGCTTGCGGATGTGACAAAGCGAAAGAAATCCTTGCTCAGAAAGACTTCCTGGCTAAGAAATCCCAGTGGATCTTCGGTGGTGACGGATGGGCTTACGATATCGGATTCGGTGGTGTTGACCATGTTCTCGCAAGTGGACGTGACATCAACGTTATGGTATTCGATACAGAGGTTTACTCTAACACAGGCGGACAGTCTTCTAAGTCTACACCAACAGGTGCTATCGCTCAGTTCGCTGCAGGCGGTAAAGAGACTAAGAAGAAAGATATGGCATCCATCGCTATGAGCTATGGTTATGTATATGTTGCTCAGATTTCCATGGGTGCTGACTTCAACCAGACTGTAAAAGCTATTGCAGAGGCTGAGGCTTATCCGGGACCATCTCTGATCATCGCTTATGCTCCATGTATCAACCATGGTATTAAGAAAGGTATGTCAAAAGCTCAGACAGAGGAAGAATTAGCAGTTAAGGTTGGATACTGGCACAACTTCAGATTCAATCCTGCAGCAGAAGGAAACAAGTTCTCACTTGATTCTAAAGCTCCGAGCATGGAAGATTATCAGGCATTCCTTGACGGTGAGGTTCGTTACAACTCTCTGAAACGTCAGAATCCTGAGAAGGCTGCAAGACTGTTTGCTAAGAATGAGGCTGAGGCTAAGGCTAGATTTGAATATCTGCAGAAGCTGATCGCTCTTCACAGCGCTGAATAATCTTTCCGCTTTTTGAACGATTGATAAACAATAATATAAAATAAATAGATAGAGCTATTTATAGTGTCCAGACGATATATGGGCCGCGGTACTTTTGTATCGCGGCTCTTTTTTGCTTATTTTTGTCTGCCTGTTGACGACAATTTGACAACTGCTGTATATTTGTCTATAATCAGTAACGGTTTTATTATGATTTTGGTTTATAGCTGTAAAGTTACAGATGATTATAATTGATACAGAGAAAATAAAATTAGAGGAGCTGTTATGAGAAGGTTTGTCACGAAGGACAGTAAGAAGGATTTTTATATTTTATATACCCTTGCTTTTGCGCTGATTTCCGGGTTTATTTTTTATCAGTTTTCCCACAATGGGAAATCTCTGGTGTGGAGTCATGACGGGATTCCTCAGCATCTGAATTCCCTGGCCTATTATGGCAGGTATCTGAGGGAAATCCTGCACAGGATTTTTATAGAGCATAAGCTGTCTGTCCCTATGTGGGATATGAATATCGGTTATGGCTCGGATATTCTTACTACTTTACATTATTATGTGATCGGCGATCCGCTGATCCTGCTGTCTGTGTTTGTACCTGCGGATAAGACGGAGATTCTGTATGAGGTGCTGATCTTTCTGAGAATTTATCTGGCCGGGATTTCCTTCAGTATTTACTGCTTTTATCATAAGAACCCAAAGCAGGCGACGTTTATGGGGACTTTGATCTATATATTTGCAGGATGGACCATTTATGCAGCCATGAAGCACCCTTACTTTTCCAATCCTATGATTTATCTGCCCCTGGTGCTGATGGGGATTGATAAGATTTATAAAAGGGAGAAGCCATGGCTGTTTATCTGGGCGACTGCTGTTTCAGCTATGTCGAATTTCTATTTCTTTTATATGATCTGTATTTTTATGTTTATTTATGCGGCTTTCCGGTATTTTGGGATTTTCAGTGAGAGAAGTGTGAAGGATGTTCTGGGATGGCTGGTGAAGTTTATCGGGTATTATGCGGTGGCTTTGATGATTGCGGCGGTTATTTTTCTGCCGGTGATCATGACGCTTTTTGGTACGGACAGGTTTCAGGCTGAGAATTATGTGCCTCTTTTATATGATAAGATTTATTATGAGAAGTATCTGGGCGATCTGATCGGGGAGAATATGATCCAGTGGGGGGTTGCCGGGTATTCTGCTGTTGCTATGGCAGGTGTGTTTGTGCTTTTTTCCAGAAAGAAGAAGTACCTGGATCTGAAATTGGGATTTGGGTTGTTGAATCTGTTCTTGCTGGTGCCTTTCGCAGGGCATGCGCTCAATGGTTTCTCTTATGTGTCCAACAGGTGGATCTGGGCTTATGGGATGATGATTGCGTATATTTTCGTGAAGGCATATCCTGAGCTGTTTACTCTGACTGTGAGGGAAAAGAAGAAGATTTTTGTCATGACGGTGGCGTACTGTGTGCTGGCTTTATTTGCGCAGTCAGCCCGGACGCAGAGAAATATGGCAGCAGTGATCGTCTTGGTCCTGGCTGTGTTTACAGTTACCTCCTTTGGCAATATTTTCCTTCAGGGAAAATATATGTGCGGCATGCTTTCTGGACTTTTGGTGGTCAGTATTTTACTGAACGTATCCTATCAGTATTCCTATGAAAAGGATTATCTGTCTGAGTTTGCAGAAGCAGAGGATGTAATAGACAAGCTGGAATCTAATACAGATAAGGCAGTATTGAATACCGGAGACCAAGGGGTGTACAGATACGATCAGTATGGTGCTCTTCCTTATGATAATACGTCCATGTATATGGGTACCAACAGTACAGCCTATTATTTCAGCCTGGCTAACGGAAGTATCAGTCAGTTTTTTAATGAAATGTATCTGAATACGCCCTGGGAGCAGCATTATGAGAATCTGGACAGCAGGACGATCCTTGACCGTCTGGCTGCAGTGAAATATTTTGTGATCAGCGGCAATAATTACAAATATCTGCCCTATGGATATAACCGGGAAAAAGGTTCAGCAGGTAAGGGAAACAAAGAATGCAGGGCATATACAGGAGACAGCACACTGCCTCTGGGGTATACCTATGACAGTTACATTCCCAGGTCTGAATATGAAAAAATGGACGTTGTGAAAAAGCAGCAGGTTCTTCTGGACGGAGTTGTGCTGGAGGATAGTTCCCTGCCAAAAGCTTCTACTTATTTTGACGATGAATCTATGGATTACAGAATAGAACCGGGAGAGGGATGTACGGTATCTGACGGCAAAATTTATGTAACCCGTGAGGGTGCCAGCCTGAAGCTGGTCTTTAACGGACTGGCGGAATGTGAGACTTATCTTATTGCAGATGACCTGGATTATGACAGCCTTTCTCCCAGACAGCTGATCGGCAAAAAACAGTGGAACAGCCTGTCTGATTATGAGAAAAATAAAGTCTGGAATAAGGACAGTATGTGGCGTTACTGGAAAGAGACAAAGGAGGCGGCAATGTCAGTGGCCTCCGGTGATGTACAGAAAAGTATTAAGATTTTTACGGATAAATACAATGCATACAGTGGACGCCATAATTTCCTGTGCAATCTGGGATATTCCAGAATCTGCAGAAAGGTGATCACACTTACCTTTGAAAATACAGGCGTTTATACTTATGATAAGCTTCGTGTTGTATGCCAGCCTGTACAGGGAATCCAGGAAAAGACACAGGAGCTTGAGGCAGAAGCTCTTCAGAATATAAATCAGGAAGAGAACCAGATTACTGGAGAGATTACGGTTTCAGGCAAAAGGGCATTGGTTCTGGCAATTCCTTACAGCAAAGGCTTTACTGCTTATGTGGACGGGGAAAAGACAGAGCTTAAGAAGGCCAATACCATGTATATGGCAGTGGAACTGGAAGAGGGACATCATACAATACAGCTTATTTATTGCACTCCCTACATAAAAACCGGAGCAGTACTTACTCTGGCGGGGCTCCTTTTATATTTTATATTGGTATATAGAAGCCGCAGAAAGAAAACCTGTAGGTAAGAATAGACAGCTAACAGATTTGGTGTATAATAATTTTTGAAAGACAGACGAGGAGATAAGATGAAAAGATTATCAGTAGTACTTCCGGCATATAATGAGGAACTGATGGTGGGAAAGACCTGCCGGGTATTGAGGGAGGTTCTCACAGAGGCAGAGATCCCTTACGAGCTGGTGGTAGTAAATGACGGTTCTGCAGATGGTACCTGGGCGGAGATTGAAAAGGCAGGGAAAAAGGATCCAAATGTAACAGGAGTTCATTTCTCCAGGAACTTTGGCAAAGAGGCAGCTGTTTTTGCAGGACTGGCCCAGGCCTCCGGTGATGTGATCGCTGTGATGGACTGTGATTTACAGCATCCCCCGGCAACGCTGGTACAAATGTACCGCCTGTGGCAGGATGGATATGAAGTGATCGAGGGCGTCAAATCAGACAGAGGAAAAGAGGGCGCTGTCCACAAAAAGTGTGCAGAATTTTTCTATGGCATTATGACTAAGGCAACAAAGGTGAATATGAAGGATGCCTCGGATTTTAAGATGATGGACCGAAAGGCGGTGGACAGCATTTTGTCTATGCCTGAGAGAAATATGTTTTTCAGGGCTACCTCCTCCTGGGTAGGATTTAAGACTACCAGTGTCAGGTTTGAAGTACAGGAGAGAGAGGCAGGAGTCTCCAAATGGTCTCCCTGGTCTTTGGTGAAATATGCATTTACCAATATTGTGGCATTTACTACAGTTCCCCTGCAGTTTGTCACAGTAAGCGGACTGATCTGCTTTCTGTGTTCCCTGGCTTTGATGATCTATTCTCTGATTCAATATTTTGGAGGACGGGCAGTAGAGGGATATACCACCCTGCTTCTGGTGCTTTTGCTTATAGGAAGTGCTATCATGATCAGTCTTGGAATCATCGGATACTATATTGCCAAGATTTATGAGGAAGTGAAGCATCGTCCCCGCTATATTGTGTCAAAGATCATCCACGGAAGTGAAGAAGATTTGGAGCGTAGAAAATAAATGAAACAGCTGATAAAAAAATTATATGCAAGCTCTGTGGTGCGCTATGTGTTTTTTGGCGGATGCACCACACTGGTAAATCTGATCAGTTTTTATGTTTTGAGAAAGCTAAGGGTTGGGCTGAACATTGCCAATGTGATTTCCATTATACTGGCCATCCTTTTTGCCTATGTGGTAAATTCCAGGTTTGTTTTCCAGGATAAATGCCAAACTCTGGCAGACCACATCCGGCCCTTCTGCAAGTTTATCAGTGCCCGTCTTATGACCATGGTCATCGAGGTAGGAGGCGTCTGGCTGCTGGTGGCAAAGCTGGGAATGAATGATATGGTGGGCAAATTTGCCACACAGTTTATTGTTCTGATCCTGAATTATGTGTTCAGCAAATTCTTTGTTTTTACCACAGGAAAAAAGAATTCTAAGGAGAATTAAGGATATGAAAAGATATAGTACACTGGAGGAAACGCTTGCAGCGATCACACCTCTTGATAAGAAGGCAATGGAGACTGCCCAGAAGCGCTGGGACAGTATTGCAAAACCCCTCCATTCTCTGGGAAAGCTGGAGACACTTCTCATCCAGATCGCAGGAATTACAGGAAATCCGGATATTGATTTTTCCAGAAGGGCACTGGTTGCCATGTGTGCGGATAATGGAGTTGTGGAAGAGGGAGTGACCCAGACAGGCCAGGAGGTTACGGCGATTGTGGCTGAAAATTTTCTTAAGGGTGATACCAGTGTCTGTGCCATGTGCAGGCAGTGTAATGTTCTGGTTTATCCTGTGGATACAGGAATGGTGACAGATACAAAGGTCCGTACAGACCTGAAGGTTATGAAGGGAACCCATAATATGACCAAGGGTCCGGCTATGACCAGAGAGGAAGCAATCCGGGGGATCATGGCCGGTGTAACGGCAGCGACAGAACTGAAAGCTGAGGGATATCAGATCCTGGCTACCGGTGAAATGGGAATCGGAAATACCACTACCAGCAGTGCTGTGGCTTCTGTGCTCCTGGATCAGCCTGTAGAAACCATGACAGGCAGAGGGGCAGGTCTTACCAGTGAAGGTCTGAACCGAAAGGTAGCCGCCATTAAAAAAGCCATTGAGCTGAACCGCCCGGATCCTGCAGATCCTGTGGATGTACTGGCCAAGGTAGGTGGACTGGATATTGCAGGAATGGCAGGTGTGTTCCTGGGTGGTGCTGCCCTTCATATGCCGGTGCTGATGGATGGATTTATTTCCTGTGTGGCAGCTCTGATTGCTATGAAGCTTTGCCCTACAGCAGAAGATTATATTCTGGCTTCCCATGTATCAAAGGAGCCGGCTGCTCATCTGATTCTGGAGCATATGGGAAAGGAAGCAATCCTCCACGCAGATATGTGCCTGGGAGAGGGAACCGGTGCAGTAACCCTGTTCCCGGTATTGGATATGGCTGCAGCAGTTTATCACTCAATGAGTACCTTTGAGGATATTCATGTGGAGCAGTATGAGGAGTTAAAATAATGTTGATTCTTGTTACAGGGGGCAGCGGCAGTGGGAAGTCTGCCTTTGCAGAAGACCGCGTCCTTTCTCTGGGGGAGGCAAAGCGGATCTATATTGCTACCATGCACCCTTTTGACCAGGAGAGCTTTAAAAGGATTGAACGCCATCGGAAAATGCGGGCAGGCAAGGGCTTTGATACAATAGAATGCTATACAGGGCTGAAGGATGTACCGATTTCCGGGGACAGTGTGGTATTGCTGGAATGTATGTCCAACCTTACGGCAAATGAAATGTTTGAGGAAAATGGTGCTCATCAGAATACGGTAGAAGAGATTCTGGCTGGTGTACAGAAGCTGAAGGAGAGGGTCAGGCATATGGTGATCGTGACCAATGAGATTTTTTCAGATGGGGTTACATTTGATGAAGAGATGAATACTTATCTGAGATATCTGGGTGAGATCAATCAGGCTGTGGCAAAAATGGCAGATGAGGCAGTAGAAGTGGTATACGGGATTCCGATATACCTGAAGAAGACGGATAATAATAAATAATAATTGAGGAGTTTTTTATATATGAAATCCCTGTGGAATAATTTTAAGGTGGCATTTGCCATGTTTTCCAAAATTCCCATGCCCAGAGCTGACTGGACAAAGGAAAATATGAAATATATGTTTTGTTTCTTCCCTTTTATCGGTACTGTAATCGGTATATTGACAATGGCGGTGGCCTGGCTGGGACTGCGGTTTGGATATGAACCGGGATTTGTAACTGTAGTGCTGGTGCTGATACCGGTACTGGTGACCGGTGGGATCCATGTAGATGGACTTCTGGATACCTCTGATGCCCTCAGCTCCTGGCAGGAACGGAGCCGGAGACTGGAGATCCTGAAGGACTCTCATGCAGGGGCTTTTGCAGTGATCACTGCAGCCGTGTATTTTCTTACCTGGCTGGGTGCTTTCAGTCAGCTCTATGGAAGGGGAAATCTTCATGCCATAGGAATCCTCAGTCTTGGATTTATGGTTTCCAGGTGTCTGTCAGGAATTGGTGTGATCACCTTTCCCAAGGCAAAGGCAGATGGCACAGTAGCGCAGTTTTCCAGAAATTCTTCGGATGTGGTATCCAGAAATGTATTGATCTTTTATCTGGTACTTCTTCTGGCAGGGATGATGTGGATCCACCCTGTATGGGGACTGGCAGCCTTTGTGGCAGCTTTGCTGGTATTCTGGTATTATCATCATATGGCAATGAAATATTTCGGAGGAACTACAGGAGATCTGTCAGGCTTTTTCCTTTGCCTTTGTGAGGTGGGAATGGCTGTGGTACTGGCTGTGATTTCTAATTTCTAAAGAGGACGTGGGGTATATAGAGTATGGAAATGATTATAGGTGGTGTATATCAGGGAAAAACAGAATATGCCAAAAAAGAATATCCGGATTTGATCTGGGAAGAGGGCAGCAGTCTGTCCAGAGAGGAATTGTTTGCTGCAGAAGGCGTCCTGAATTTTCATGAGTTTATCCGCAGAGAGATAAAAGCAGGCAGGGAAGTGTCTGATCTGGCAGAAGTCCTGATCCGTGAAAATCCGAAGGTGGTTCTGGTTTCTCAGGAGGTAGGATATGGAGTCGTTCCCATAGATGCCTTTGACAGAAAATACAGAGAAGCAGTAGGCCGGGTCTGTACCAGGCTGGCTGCCTACAGCCACAAGGTTACGCGGGTGGCCTGCGGGATTGGAATGGTGATTAAGAATGATTAAATTATGGCTGATCCGTCATGGAATGACAGAGGGAAATAAGAAAGCCAGATATATTGGTGTAACAGATGAACCTCTTTGTCCGGAGGGAATAGAGGTTCTCCGCAAAATGGATTATCCAGGGCCGGACGCCGTTTACGTCAGCCCTCTGAAACGCTGTGTGCAGACTGCGGCGATTCTTTTTCCGGGAGAGCCGGTACATATTATTGAAGAGCTGTCCGAATGCGATTTCGGGGAATTTGAGAATAAAAATTATAAGGAACTGGACGGAAATGCTGATTATCAGGCATGGGTGGACAGTAAGGGAATGCTGCCCTTTCCCGGAGGGGAGAGCAGAGAGGAAGCCAAAAGGAGAAATCTGACAGGCTTTGATAAGGCTGTTACCAGATGTATCCGCAGGGGAATTTCTCAGGCCGCGCTGGTGATTCATGGCGGTACTATCATGAATATTATGGAGGAATATGCTCAGATTCCCAGATCCTTTTATGAGTGGCATGTGAAAAATGGCGGCGGATATGAGGTAGAACTGGACGAGAATCTGTGGCAGAAGAACAGAAAAGAACTGATACTGAAATCATCGGTTATGGAGGGGTAATATGGATTTTCTGGCAGTAAGAGGTGGGGGTGACCTTGCCAGCGGTACAATTCACAGGCTTTTTGCCAGCGGATACAGAGTTCTGGTGCTGGAATGTGACAGACCTACGGCAATCCGGAGAGAGGTGGCTTTCTGCGAGGCAGTGTATGACGGAGCTTCTGCTGTAGAAGGTGTGACAGCCAGAAGGGTGGATTCCTTCCGAGAATGCCAGGAGATCTGGAGTGCAGGGGAAATCCCTCTTATGGTCGACCCCCAGGGAAAAATCCTCAGGGAATACAGACCTGCAGCTCTGATCGATGGTATCCTTGCAAAACAGAATCTGGGAACGGACAGATCCATGGCTGACCTTACCATTGCCCTGGGACCGGGATTTTCTGCAGGAGAGGATGTAGACTATGTGGTAGAAACCATGCGCGGCCATAATCTTGGCAGGATCATCCGGGAAGGAAGTGCCCTGCCAAATACCGGGATTCCGGGAGTGATCGCAGGTTATGGAAAGGAAAGAGTGATCCATGCTCCTGCAGGGGGAGTGATCTGCTGTCAGTCCCGGATTGCAGATATTGTGGAAAAGGATCAGATCCTGGGATGGATCGGAGAGGTACCTGTAAAAGCCAGCCTTACCGGAGTGTTGAGAGGAATCATTCGGGATGGTGCCAGGATTTCGGAAGGAATGAAGATCGCAGATATTGATCCCCGTAAGGAGCAGAAGAAAAACTGCTATACCATTTCCGACAAGGCAAGGTGTATTGCCGGCAGTGTGCTGGAAATCCTGTTGTCAGAGGGAGTGCTTCCTTATGGAAAATAAAGAGCTTCAGGGTGGACTCCTGGATTTACTTAGGATTGATCTAAGAGACCATTCTGTGATTGCTGTGGTTGGCGGAGGCGGCAAGACCAGTCTGATCCATTGTCTGGGAGAGGAACTGGTGACAGCCGGGAAAAAGGTTATGATCACCACCACCACACACATGGCATATGAACCGGACAGCCCCTTTGTCAGGGTAGGCAAAGGAGGTGAAGCTTTGGATCCAAAGGTGCAGAGTAAATGCCGGGAGCTTCTGGCGAACCATCATTATGTAATCGCAGCGGATTATGAGTCTGAAACCGGAAAATATTCTGCCATATCGGAAGCTGCCATAAGGCAGCTGGCTCGTTTTTGTGATGTGATACTTGTTGAGGCAGACGGTTCCAAACACAGACCTGTTAAGATTCCTGCAGAATGGGAACCTGTGATCCCGGAATGTGCAGATCTGGTAATCGGTGTCATTGGTCTGGATTGTCTGGGAAAAAGTATAGAACAGTGTGCTTTCCGCCAGGAACTGACTGCAGGTTTTTTGGGAAAATCTGAGACAGATGAGATTACAGAAGAGGACATTGTAAGAATAGGGTCTTCTGCTGAGGGTCTGAAGAAAAATGTGGGAAACAGGGAGTACCGGGTGTATCTGAATAAAACTGACACTCTGAAGTCTGGCAGGAACCCGGAAAATCTCCTGAGAAAATTCAGGGAACAAAAGATGATTGCTTCAGCTGGAAGCCTGAGAAGCTTTGGAGGGACAGTGCAGATATGAAGATCGGGATCATTATGCTGGCGGCTGGAAACAGCCGCCGTTTCGGCTCTAATAAGCTGCTGTATGAAATTCAGGGAAAGCCTATGTTCTGCTATATTCTGGATACTTTATATGATGTGCAGAAAAACTGGGAACAGCTGCCCGGGGAAACGGAATCCTGTCTGGAAGTCTCTGTAGTGACCCAATATGATTTTGTTGCTGAACAGGCAGAAAAATATGGATTTAGAGTTTATAATAACCCGGCTCCTGAAAGGGGAATTTCTTCCTCGGTAAGAATCGGTCTGGAGGCAAATCAGGAGGCAGATGCAGCTCTGTTTTGTGTGGCAGATCAGCCCTGGCTGTCCGGACGGACTATAGGCGGGCTTATTCATGCCTGTATAAGAGGAGAAAAAGGGATTGTCTGTGTTTCTGACGGAACTCATATGGGCAATCCCTGTATTTTCAGGAAAAAATATTTTGGAGAGCTTGGACTGCTGAACGGTGACAAAGGCGGAAAAAAGGTTGTATTGTCCCATTCGGATGATGTGGAAATATATCAGGTGGCAGCAGACCAGGAATTACTGGATATTGATTATAAAGTATGATAAAATAACGGGCAAAGAGAAAACTTTCTGAGAATGAATCAGAGATTCAGGAAAGTACAAGAGAGGAGTTAGGTATTATGGCAGTATTTCGATCATTTAAGGCCCTTCGCCCTGCAGCTGACAAAGCCAGGGCAGTGGCAGCCCTGCCATACGATGTGGTAAACAGAGAAGAAGCCAGGGCAATCGGGGAGAAAAATCCCCTTTCTTTTCTCCATGTGGACAGACCGGAGATGGATCTGGAGCCATCCATTGATCTGTATGATGAAAGGGTTTATGCAAAAGCCAGAGAGAATCTGGACAACCTGGAGAAGGAAGGGATTCTGATCCAGGATGAGAATCCCTGCTATTATATTTATGAGCAGGTGAGAAAAGGCAGAACCCAGACAGGAATTGTAGGCTGCAGTTCTATTGACGATTACATGAACGGAGTGGTCAAAAAGCATGAGCTGACCAGAGAGGACAAGGAACAGGACAGAATCCACCACGTAGACAGCTGCAATGCCAACACAGGTCCTATTTTTCTGGCCTGCAGATATCCCCAGTCTCTGCTGGAGCTTATGGAAGACTGGAAAAAGAGCCATCCGGCTGCCTGTGATTTCACAGAAGAGGATGAGATCACCCACAGAGTATGGGTAATTGATGATGCAGAGATGATCGGGAAAATCCATGAGGAATTTGCAGGGATTGATTCTCTGTACATTGCGGACGGACATCACAGAGCTGCATCAGCAGTGAAGGTTGGACTGAAGAGAAGAGAACAGAATCCCGGATATACAGGAGAAGAGGAATTTAATTATTTCCTGTCAGTAGTATTTCCTTATGACCAGCTTTGTATCCTTCCTTACAACAGAGTTGTCCATGACCTGAATGGAGTGACAGTTAAGGCTTTTCTGGCAGCCCTGAAATTTAATTTTGAATTAATGCTTATGCCGGGATTTCCATGTAAGCCTGTGGAAAAGCACTGTATGGGTATGTATGTGGATGGCCAGTGGTATCATCTGAAAGCATGGCCGGATGTATATGAGGGTAAGGATGTAGTGACCCAGCTGGATGTCTCCATACTTCAGGACAAAGTACTGAATCCGGTTTTGGGCATTCAGGATCCGCGCACAGACCAGCGTATTTCCTTTGTAGGCGGAAGCCACAAGGCTGTAGAGCTGGCACAGATGGCAGATAAGACCGGAGGTGTTGCCTTTGTCATGTATCCAACCTCCATGGAGGATCTGATGAAGATTGCAGACGAGAGCAGACTTATGCCCCCAAAAAGCACCTGGTTCGAGCCAAAACTTCGCAGCGGATTGTTTATACATAAGTTATATTGATTTCCTGATTGGCATATACCAGAATATCAGTAAGAAAAGAAATAATAATACGTCTGATAAGGACAAAAGAAAAAGAGCTTCCAGGTTTTGGAAACTCTTTTTCTTACTGTCTTTAGTCGGGGCAACAGGATTTGAACCTGCGACCTCACGGCCCCCAGCCGTGCGCGCTACCAAGCTACGCCATACCCCGCAACATTTGCTATTGTAACAAAAGTATAAACAAATTGCAAGTGCTTTTTTTAATTTGAGCAAAATTTTGGCAAATTCAGGTAAATTCAGGAAGAGGTCTTGACAAAAACTCTTTTTGATGTTAACGTATTACTCAGCAAAAATAAGCGAAATGCATAGATGAGGAATAGTACACAGTAACCTGAGCCCAGAGAGCTGCTGGCCGGTGAGAAGCAGCGGATGGAAATTGTGGAACTCGCCTTTGAGCAGCTGCCTGAAATCTTTATACAGGAGAGTAGGCGCAGACGGTGTCCACCGTTAAAGGGAGAGGATATAAGGATCTCAGATTCTGTATCCGGTGAGTGATGACGTAGTTCATAAATAAAGAGTGGTACCGCGTAAGAATTTGATGTCTTCCGTCTCTTGCAGATCATGCAGGGCGGGAGGCTTTTTTAGTTCCTGCGAAACAGACCGCGTAGCTATTTTTAAGTACATAAGAAAGTGGAGGATAAAGAAAATGATGAAAGCAAGCAAGTATCAGAGACAGTATTTTATGCCCCCGGTGAAATCCATGAAATGGGCAGAGAAGGAATATGTGGAGAAAGCTCCTATCTGGTGTTCCGTTGATCTGCGTGATGGTAACCAGGCACTGGTCATTCCCATGAGCCTGGAACAGAAAATAGAGTTTTTTAAGCTTCTTGTGAAAATTGGTTTTAAAGAGATCGAGGTTGGTTTTCCGGCAGCCTCTGAGACAGAATATGAATTTCTGCGTACTCTGATCGAGCAGAATCTCATTCCTGAGGATGTGACCATCCAGGTATTGACCCAGGCCAGAGAGCATATTATCCGTAAAACCTTCGAGGCAGT
Source organism: Blautia sp. HCP3S3_C12 (assembly GCF_052064155.1). NCBI lineage: Bacteria > Bacillati > Bacillota > Clostridia > Lachnospirales > Lachnospiraceae > Blautia > Blautia sp. HCP3S3_C12. The sequence continues at coordinate 50,223 of NZ_JBQHWC010000012.1, forward strand.
CAAAGGTGCTCCGAAAGCAATCGTACATGTGTACAATTCCACCTCTGTTGCCCAGAGAGAACAGGTATTTAAGAAAACAAAGGAAGAGATTTTAAAGATTGCAGTGGACGGCGCTGCACTTCTGAAAAAGCTGGCAGATGAAACAGAAGGCAATTTCCAGTTTGAATACAGCCCGGAGAGCTTTACCGGAACAGAGCCGGAATATGCACTGGAGGTATGTAACGCAGTTCTGGATGTATGGCAGCCTACAGCAGATAATAAATGTATTATCAACCTGCCTGTTACAGTAGAGCATTCCATGCCCCATGTATATGCCAGCCAGGTGGAATATATGTGTGATAATCTGAAATATCGTGAAAACGTGATCGTATCTCTCCATCCGCACAATGACAGAGGATGTGGCGTAGCAGATTCTGAGATGGGACTGCTGGCAGGCGCAGACAGGATCGAGGGAACTTTATTTGGAAACGGTGAGCGTACCGGTAACGTGGATATTGTAACACTTGGCATGAATATGTATTCCCAGGGAGTGGATCCTAAGCTTGATTTCTCTGACATGCCTCATATCTGCGAAGTATATGAGGAGTGCACCGGCATGAAGGTTACAGAGAGAAGCCCGTACAGTGGTGCCCTGGTATTTGCAGCATTTTCAGGTTCCCATCAGGATGCCATTGCCAAAGGTATGCACTGGAGAGATGACAAAGATCCGGATCACTGGAATGTACCGTATCTGCCGATTGATCCTACAGATGTAGGCAGAAACTACGATGCAGATGTAATCCGTATTAACAGCCAGTCCGGAAAGGGCGGTGTTGGTTATATTCTGGAGACCAAATATGGCCTGAACCTTCCTCCGAAAATGCGTGAGGCCATGGGCTATGCCACCAAGGCAGTATCTGATCATAAGCACAAAGAGCTTCATCCTGATGAGATCTTTGGTCTGTTTAAGTCAACCTTTGAGAATGTGGTTGAGCCATACAGTATCAATGAGGTACATTTCCAGCAGAAGGATGGAGGAATTACCACACAGGTAACCTCAACCTTCCAGGGTGAGACCATTGTTACAGAAGCCTGCGGAAACGGACGTCTGGACGCAGTAAGCAATGCCCTGAAGAAAGCCTATGATCTGGAGTATTCTCTGGAAACCTATCAGGAGCATGCGCTGGAGCGCAGTTCCAGTTCCAAGGCTATCGCCTATGTGGGAATTAAGAAACCGGACGGAACCCTGGCATGGGGAGCAGGAGTGGACCCTGATATCATCCGTGCATCCATTGACGCCCTGGTAACTGCTATCAACAATCGCTAAGGAGTTGCTTCACTGCGGAGCAATTTGCGGATATCACAATAATAGAAAAGTTAAAAAACAGGAATGACTGTACAGATAAAAGTACAGTCATTTCTGCTTTTTGCAGTAAATTGTATAAAAATAAAATCATAGGCCAAATCAATTGACATAAGATCAGAATGTCACGTATACTATCGGCGTGGATAACACAAAACAAAATAAATCTTATTATCTTACTTGACGTGAGAATTGCGCGGAAATATTAAAAGAAAGAGGTAAGATGATGAGAAACTTTGAACAGTGGAATGGCTTTAAGGGCAATCGTTGGAAGGAGAAAATTGATGTTCGTAACTTTATCAGTATGAACTATACTCCATATGAAGGAGATGCTTCCTTCCTTGAAGAGCCTACAGAAGCTACCAATAAGCTCTGGGATAAGCTGCAGGCACTTCAGAAAGAGGAGCGTGCAAAGGGCGGTGTCCTGGATATGGAGACAGAAGTTGTTACTTCTCTGACTGCTTACGGACCTGGATATATTGATGAGGAGACAAAGGATCTGGAGAAGGTTGTTGGTCTTCAGACAGACAAACCTCTGAAACGTGCTTTTATGCCATACGGCGGAATTAAAATGGCAGAACAGGCATGCGAAACCTATGGCTATCACGTAAGTGACAAGATCAAAGATGTTTTCTATAACTATGAATTCAAGACTCACAATCAGGGAGTATTTGATATCTACACACCAGAGATGAAGCTTGCACGTCATAACAAGATCCTGACAGGTCTTCCGGATACTTACGGACGTGGACGTATTGTAGGCGATTACAGACGTGTGGCTCTGTATGGAATCGATGCTCTGATCGAAGGCAAGGAAAAAGATTTTGCAGCCTGCGACCGTCAGGGTATGAGACGCTATGATTTCCAGCTTCGTGAAGAAATTGCAGACCAGATCCGTGCACTGAAGGGTATGAAGGTTATGGCAGAAGCTTACGGCTATGATATTTCCCAGCCTGCAAAGGATGCAAGAGAAGCTTTCCAGTGGCTGTATTTCGGATATCTGGCAGCAATCAAAACTCAGAACGGTGCAGCAATGAGTGTTGGACGTATTTCTACCTTCCTTGATATCTATATTGAGAGAGATCTGGAGAACGGTACACTTACTGAAAAAGAAGCTCAGGAGCTTGTAGACCATATGGTAATGAAATTCCGTATGGTTAAATTTGCACGTATCCCATCTTACAACCAGTTATTCTCCGGTGACCCTGTATGGGCAACTCTGGAAGTAGCAGGTATGGGACAGGACGGACGTACTATGGTAACAAAGAATGACTTCCGTTTCCTGCATACACTGGAGGATATGGGGCCTGCTCCGGAACCAAACCTTACTGTACTTTATTCCTCAAGACTGCCTGAGAACTTCAAGAAATATGCAGCTGATATTTCTGTCCTTACAAGCTCTATCCAGTATGAAAATGATGATGTTATGCGCCCTGTATGGGGAGATGACTACAGCATCTGCTGCTGTGTATCTGCCACTGAGACCGGTAAAGAAATGCAGTTCTTCGGTGCTCGTGCAAACCTTGCAAAATGCCTTCTTTATGCGATCAACGGTGGTGTGGATGAGAAGACCAAACAGCAGGTTGGACCAAACTATCAGCCTATTACTTCCGAATACCTTGACTATGACGAAGTAGTTGCAAAATATGATAAGATGATGGACTGGCTGGCTGGCTCATCTGTATGTTGGAACACTGAATATGATCCATTACATGCATGATAAATATTATTATGAGGCAGCAGAGATGGCTCTGATCGATACAAAGGTTGACCGTTCCTTTGCAACCGGTATTGCAGGCTTCTCTCATGTGGTTGATTCCCTTTCTGCTATCAAATATGCAAAGGTAAAAGCGATCCGTGATGAAGACGGAATCACCACAGACTTCCAGGTAGAGGGTGACTTCCCACGCTATGGTAATGATGATGACAGAGCAGATGAGATTGCTACTACTCTGCTTTCTACCTTCCTTGAGAAGCTGAAACACATTCATACCTATCGTGATTCCAAACCAACCACCTCTATCCTTACCATTACTTCTAACGTTGTTTATGGTAAAGCTACAGGTTCTCTTCCGGATGGAAGAAAAGCAGGAGAGCCTCTGGCACCTGGCGCAAACCCATCCTACGGTGCAGAGCAGAATGGCCTTCTGGCATCCCTGAACTCTGTTGCAAAGCTTGACTATGAGGATGCACTGGACGGAATCTCCAATACTCAGACTATCAATCCTGATGCACTGGGACATACTGAGGAAGAGCGTGCAGAGAATCTTGTACACGTACTGGACGGATATTTTGACCAGGGTGCACATCACCTCAATGTAAACGTATTTGGAAAAGAAAAGCTTATCGATGCTATGGAACATCCGGAAAAAGAAGAGTATGCAAACTTCACGATCCGTGTTTCCGGTTATGCAGTTAAGTTTATTGACCTGACCAGAGAACAGCAGCTTGACGTAATCGCAAGAACCTGCCACGACAGGATGTAAAATTTATGGAAGGATATGTACATTCCCTGGAAAGTTTTGGTTCTGTGGACGGCCCTGGAGTACGGTATGTGATCTTTCTCAGCGGCTGTGCCATGCGCTGTCAGTTTTGCCATAATCCGGATACCTGGAATATGAAAGAGGGACAGGTCACTACAGCAGATGAACTGCTGAATAAGGCACTGCGTTACAAAGGCTATTGGGGAAACAAAGGCGGGATCACAGTCAGCGGAGGAGAACCACTGCTGCAGATGGATTTTCTCACAGAGCTTTTCCGTAAAGCGAAGCAGGCAGGAATCCATACAACTCTGGATACCAGTGCCAATCCCTACACAGAAAAGGAGCCCTGGCATACCAAATGGCTGGAGCTGATGAAATATACAGATCTGGTGCTTCTGGACATCAAGCAGATCGATGAAAAGGAACACATAAAGCTTACAGGACATACCAACCGGAATATCCTTGCCATGGCACAGGAATTATCTGATATGGGGAAACCTGTATGGATCAGACATGTGCTTGTGCCGGGCGGAAGCGACAAGGATGAATATCTCCACAGACTGGCAGATTTTATCCATACACTTAAAAATGTAGAGCGTGTGGAGGTACTTCCTTATCACACTCTCGGAACGTTTAAGTGGGAAAAACTGGGAATTCCGTATCCCCTTGAAGGTGTAAAACCGCCCACACAGGAAAGAATCGATAATGCCCGCAAAATTTTAGGGGCAATATAAAGCATAATAATGCAAAAGGCTGTCTTCGGACAGCCTTTTTTGTCCCCCCGGGGGGCTTGTTGAGGAGGATTGTATTTGTTAGAATATTATGTTGTGGGAATTTTGACACATATCAGCCTGACATCATTACAAACGGAGGTTATTAGCAGTTAAATATAAATTATAAAATTATATAAGCACATGTTGAGTTTTATAAGATATTAGAGTAGAATATCATTGAAAGGAGTTGATGCTTTGAGTAAATATTATTCTATACATGAATTTTCAAAAATTATAGGCGTATCTGCCCAGACATTACGAAATTGGGATGCCAATGGAAAACTTCATCCGCATCATACTACAGTAAGTGGCTATAGATATTATTCTGATGAGCAACTCAACCAGGTAATAAATGTAAAGCCTAAAAACCGCATTACAATTGGATATTGTCGTGTTTCTAGTCATAAACAAAAAGATGATCTGGAACGACAGATTGATAATGTTAAAACATATCTTCTGGCAAAAGGACAGCCGTTTGAGATAATAAGTGATATCGGTTCCGGAATTAATTATAAGAAAAAAGGGCTCCAGGAATTGATCAGGCGAATATCTCAAAATCAGGTTGAAAAGGTTGTTGTTTTGTATAAAGATCGGTTACTGCGATTTGGTTTTGAGTTGATAGAATATATCGCTTCACTTTATAATTGTGAGATTGAGATTATTGATAATACCGAAAAGTCCGAACAGCAGGAACTTGTTGAAGATCTGGTTCAGATAATCACTGTATTCAGTTGCAAATTACAAGGAAAACGAGCAAACAAAGCTAAGAAACTTATCCGGGAATTGATACAGGAGGAAGCAGATGGTAAAAGCCATAAAAGTAATGTTGATACCAAATAACGTGCAGAAAACTAAGTTGTTTCAGTACGCCGGTGCTTCAAGGTTTGCCTATAACTGGGCTTTGGCAAGGGAAATAGAAAACTATGAAAAAGGCGGAAAATTCCTTTCAGATGCAGAACTCAGAAAAGAATTTACAAAGCTTAGACATTCTGATGGATATGCATGGTTATTGAGTATTTCAAATAATGTAACCAAACAGGCGATCAAAGATGCCTGTACTGCGTATAAGAACTTTTTTAAGGGTTTGCAGAAATTCCCGAGATTCAAGTCAAAAAAGAGATCAATGCCAAAGTTCTATCAGGACAACGTTAAGATACGCTTCAGTAATACACACGTTAAATTTGAAGGATTTTCCTCCAGCAGGAAAACCAACAAACAAACAATGAATTGGGTAAGACTTGCAGAACATGGACGAATTCCGACAAATGCTAAATATATGAATCCGCGAATATCCTTTGACGGATTGAACTGGTGGATCAGTGTATGTGTAGAATTTCCTGACTGTAGGGAAATACTTAATGATGACGGAGTCGGTATAGACTTGGGAATCAAAGAACTGGCTGTCTGCTCTGATGGGACTAAGTATAAGAACATCAATAAGAGTCAGAAAATAAAGAAATTAGAAAAACAGAAACGCAGATTACAGCGTAGTATCTCTCGTTCTTACGAGAAAAATAAAAAAGGAGAAAGTTACTGTAAAACAAATAATGTAATCAAAAAGGAAAAACTTTTATTAAAACGAGATCACAGATTAACAAATATCCGTAAAAACTATTTGAATCAGACCATATCTGAGATCATAAATCGAAAACCAAGATTTATATGTATTGAAGATCTGAATGTCAGCGGAATGATGAAAAACAGACATTTATCCAAAGCAGTCCAGGAACAGGGATTTTTTTGGTTTAGAAAACAGCTTGAATATAAGTGCAGCGATAAAGGGATTCAGCTTATTGTGGCTGATCGGTTTTATCCATCATCAAAGCTTTGCAGCTGTTGTGGAAACATCAAAAAAGATCTGAAGTTATCTGACAGAGTTTATAGATGTGCGTGTGGGAATATGATTGACAGAGATTTCCAGGCATCTATAAATCTCAAGACTTATGGAGAAAAATTTGCAGGCTGACACGGAAACGTTAATGCAAATATGTACGGATACGTTAGTCCGGAATTTACGCCTATGGAGAGTACAAGAACTTGTGAGTAGATAGATATTTATATCATCAAAAGCATACTCGTTGAAGTAGGAATGAAACATAGAAGTTTATAACTTTTTATAAGTTTTCAGTAACGGATACAGAAATTGGATAAGCTGCTGTCAGAAATTGAAAGCTACTGGAGTACCCGTGCAGAGGGATACTCTGAGGTGAATCATAAAGAATTAAATGGAATACAGAAGGAAGCGTGGCTGAAAACCCTGAAAAGACAGTTTCCTGAGAAAAAGAAAGAAGAGCTGAAAATCCTGGATATCGGTACAGGTCCGGGATTCTTTCCCGTAATTCTTGCAGAGGCGGGATACAAGGTTACAGCTGTAGACTATACACAGGAAATGCTGGACACTGCAAAAAAGAATGCAGGTAAGCTCTGCGAAAAGATTGTTTTTCATAAAATGGATGCTCAGAGTCTGGAGTTTGAAGATAATACCTTTGATGTGGTTATTTCCAGAAATCTTACCTGGAATTTGAAGGATCCAAAAGGTGCATACAGGGAGTGGCACCGGGTATTAAAACCCGGTGGAAAGCTTCTGAATTTTGATGCAAACTGGTATGGCTATCTCTATGACGAGGAGAAGCGTCGGTCCTATGAAGAGGACAGAAAGCTTGTAGAGAATGAAAATCTGGACGATCATTATCTCTGTACGGATATTGACAGAATGGAGAAAATTGCCCTGCAAATGCCTCTGTCTGCCATTGAACGGCCTGTCTGGGACAGAAATATTTTAAAAGAAATGGGATTTGAATCCGTTTCCATAGATCTGAATATCTGGGAGAGAGTATGGAGCCAGGAAGAGAAGCTGAATTATCATTCAACTCCTATGTTTATGATCTGCGCAGAAAAACAACAGGAAGATTTGGAGAAAGCAAAGGACCCTCTTTGGACAGAACCTGGAACAAAGAAGAGCGGTTTTCTGAGGCTGGCAGGCGGAGAGTTTGCCCTTCCCTATACAGTGATCTGCGGCAGTAATCCCGGAAAAACAGTTCTGATCACTGCCTCTGTCCATGCCGGAGAGTATGTGGGAATCCAGGCAGCAATAGAGCTTGCGGATCAGCTGAAGCCAGAGAAAATGAATGGAAGGGTGATCCTTGTAAAAACTGTCTGCAGAAAGGAATTTGAAGAACGAAGCGGCAGTATCTGTCCGGAGGATGACAAAAATCTTAACCGTGTTTTTCCGGGAAATCCGGAAGGGACCCGTATGGACCGTCTGGCTTATGCAGTTGTAGAAAAGCTGCAGAGTGTGGCGGATTATTACATAGATCTGCACAGCGGAGATTCCTTTGAAGAGCTGACCCCTTATATTTATTATGCAGGAAAGTCTGTGCAGCAGGTAAGGGAAATATCTCAGAAAATGGCACAGCAGGCAGATGTTCCTTATATGGTCAAATCTAATGTGGGCGCAGGAGGAGCTTATAATTATGCGGCTTCCTGTGGGATTCCCAGTGTTCTGATCGAACGGGGACAGATGGGCGGCTGGACTGCAGAGGAAGTGAAATCTACAGGAAAGGATGTGCAGAATATTCTTTGTTTCCTGGGAGTCTATCAGGGACTGAGAAGCTACAGTACCTATTATCCTATGGAAATTGAAAATGTACGGTATCAGTCTGCAACTGTGTCCGGTCTGTGGTATCCTGCCAAAAAGCCGGGAGATCTGGTGAAAACCGGGGAATATCTGGGCTGTACCAAAGATTATGAAGGAAAGATCCTGGAGAAAAGCTATTCCGATCTGAACGGCGTGATCCTTTATCAGATCGGAAGCCTTCAGGTGATCAAGGATGGGCCTATGATCACTTATGGATCCTTTAGCAGGGAAGAGGACAGCCGCAAGGAGAAAATTACGGCTTACTGGACCAAACGCAGTGACAGCTTTAAGGAACAGAGAAGGGCTGAGCTTCACAGCGATATGGCAGATAAATGGATGAGAGAGATCCTTAAGTATCTGCCGGAAGGGAAACTCAGAATCCTGGATGTGGGATGCGGTGCCGGATTTTTTACCATTCTTCTGTCTAAACTGGGACATGAGGTCACAGGAATAGATCTGACTCCTGATATGATCCGCCATTCCCGGGAGCTGGCTGAGGAGGAAAAGGTTTCCTGTACCTTTAAGATTATGGATGGGGAGAAACTGGACTTTAAAAGTGGTAGTTTTGATGTGGTTATTTCCAGAAATCTCACATGGACTTTACCGGATGCAGCAGGTGCATACAGGGAATGGATCCGGGTATTGAGACCGGGTGGAATCCTTCTCAATGCAGATGCCAATTATGGCGCTGATAATTTTACGGATACCTCGGGACTTCCTGCCAATCATGCCCATCATGCAGTGGGAGATGCCATGATGCAGGAATGTGAGGAAATCAAGCGTCAGCTGCCTATCAGCTCTTATATCCGGCCGGCCTGGGATCTGGAGACTCTGGGAAGGCTTGAAATGGAAAAATTCTCCATTGATCTTGGAATCAGCAGCAGGATTTATCAGAAGAAAGATGAATTTTATAATCCTACTCCTATGTTTCTGGTGTGCGGGGAAAAACGCAGTTAAACTGCCGGAAAAAGTTACGAAAATATTTCGAATATTTTATAAGGAATTCTGTAAAAAGGATTCCTTTTTTTTCGAACAAAGTATGGAAAATCTTGAAAAAACGCGAAAAATCAAGGGCAATTAAGATTGACTGTACAGATGTAGGGGCGCTATAATCATTTGTGTAAAGGCCACAAATATTACAGAAATGTAAAAAAAGCTTGACAAAAATGCCTTTATTAAATATAATTTTCTTATAAATTACAAAAATGTTACAACCATATGTTGCGCTTTGGAATTAAGAAAAAAGAGGAATGAAAAGGTATGAAAGTTCAAAAAAGACAAGGTCAGCCCGGACGATCAGTGACAAGAAGAAAATCCGGAGATCCTGCTAAAAGCTTTATACTGGTTACGGCGTGTACCTGCGCTGCAGTTGTTCTGGCCGCCGGCGGAAGAATTGGAGATAACAGTAAGAAACAGGTATATGCAGCTTCCGGGAATGAAAATGAGACTTTTTCCTCCCAGTCAGTTGAATCGGGATCAGACATACTTCCTACAGGGATCGCAGGCGTAATGTCCGGGGTAAACAGTACAGTTACCAGACAGAAGTCTGTAGAGCGGATTGGTACTTCCTGTGAGCAGGTTATGGTAGGACAGCGTGTAAAGAAAATTGATGACAGTGTGGCAGAGTTTGATGTGAGTGCTTCTATGGAGAGCAAGATCAATGCTCTTAATGAGAAATATATCAGTTCTGCTCAGAAATCCGCAATTATGTCCGATGAGGATTACGATACACTGCTCCGTATTGTGGAGGCAGAAGCGGGAACTGAGGACATCAAGGGACGGGTGCTTGTGGCAAATGTGATCATGAATCGTGTGCAGAATGAAGAATTTCCTGATAATGTTACAGAAGTAGTGTGGGAATCCACAAATGGTGTTCCGCAGTTTTCTCCTACCTATGATGGCAGGATCAATGAGGTTGAGGTTACGGATGATACCAGAGAAGCAGTGCGTGAGGCACTGGAGGGTAAGGATTATTCTGAAGGTGCACTTTTCTTTATTCAGAAATCCGAGGCAGAATCCCACAATGTTACCTGGTTTGAAAAGGATCTGAAAAAGCTTTTCAAATATGGCGTACATGAATTTTATACATATCCGGATGAAGGGGACAAGTCCAAGCTTGTTGATCAGGCGGGAGCTTCCAATATTGTCCAGATGGCAAAAACAAACTGATGATATAAAAGACAGACTTTCCGTTGAGAGAGCTGTCTTTCTTTTTTTCTGTGAAAAATTACTATCTGTACAGAAATGGATGGCATATAAATGAGATATAATTTAGGATGGTATTTTGTTAAAGCATATGCTATAATGGGTTCAATTGACAAACGAAAAACTTTGGAAAGGCAGGATATACAATGCAGGTATTATACAAAAGCACACGAGGAAAAGAAGAGGCTGTAACAGCTTCCATGGCTATTTTAAAGGGACTTTCTGAGGATGGCGGTTTATTTGTGCCTACAGAGATTCCGAAGCTGGATGTCCCTATGGATAAGCTGGCACAGATGAGTTATCAGGAGACCGCATATGAGGTAATGAAGCGTTTCCTCACAGATTTCACAGAAGAGGAATTGAAAAACTGCATCAGCAGAGCCTATGACGATAAATTTGATACAAAGACAATTGCACCACTTCATGAGGCAGACGGAGTATATTTCCTGGAGCTGTATCATGGAGCTACCATTGCATTCAAGGATATGGCTTTATCAATTCTTCCACATCTTATGACTACAGCAGCAAAGAAAAATAATGTAAAAAATGAGATCGTGATCCTCACTGCAACATCAGGGGATACAGGAAAGGCTGCCATGGCAGGCTTTGCAGATGTACCGGGCACAAAGATCATTGTCTTTTATCCGAAGAACGGTGTAAGCCCTATTCAGGAGAAGCAAATGGTTACCCAGAAGGGAAATAATACCTACGTAGTGGGAATTACCGGCAATTTTGATGATGCTCAGACTGCTGTAAAGAAAATGTTTAATGACCAGAAGCTGGAAGCAGAGCTTGATCAGGCAGGTTATCAGTTCTCTTCGGCAAACTCTATCAATATCGGACGTCTGGTTCCGCAGATCGTATATTATGTATATGCATATGCATCCCTGGTCCGCCAGGGAAAGATCAAGGATGGACAGGAGATCAATATCACAGTTCCTACAGGAAACTTTGGAAATATCCTTGCTGCATATTATGCAAAGCAGATGGGTCTTCCTGTACATAAGCTGATCTGTGCATCCAATGACAATAAAGTACTGTATGATTTCTTCCGTACAGGTACCTATGACAGAAAACGTGACTTTATCCTGACAACCTCTCCTTCCATGGATATCCTGATCTCCAGCAATCTGGAGCGTCTTATTTACCGTATTGCAGGTGCAGACGCAAAGAAATGTGCTGAGCTGATGCAGGCATTATCTGCAGGCGGAGAGTACACGATCACAGAGGAAATGAAATCCCAGCTGGGAGATTTCTACGGAAATTTCTGCACAGAAGAGGAAACAGCTGCAACCATCGCCGGAGTTTTTAAAAACAGTCATTATGTGATTGATACCCATACTGCAGTTGCTGCCGGTGTATATGACAAATATGTAAAGGAAACAGGAGATAAGCTTCCGGCAGTGATCGCTTCCACAGCCAGCCCTTATAAATTTACCAGAAGTGTTATGGATGCTCTTGGAGTTGATACAGAGGGCAAGGATGATTTTGCCCTGGCTGATGAACTTTGTATCCTGTCCGGTGTGAAGGTTCCCCAGGCAGTTGAGACCATCCGTACAGCTCCTGTTCTTCATGACAAAGTGGTGGATGCTCCTGATATGCCAAAGGCTGTAAAGGAAATTCTTGGAATCTTATAATTTGTGCATTTTATGTTGAAAAAAACTATATACTAGAGTATAATAAAACCATCTAAATATCCTGAAATGTTCGAGGCCCCTTCTTTTTTTGAACCTACATCGACTTTAACGGGAATCCAACATTGTACCATGGATGTCAGGCCGTCATTATGCAGCGGAAGACAGAAATGTTATTGAGGATACCCACCTAGCTACGGCTAGGCGTCAATGGGAAGGGAACGACATTTCGGGAGTTTCAAGAAAAGACAGAGCCGTGACCGGGCTCTTTTTTTCAGTAAAAAAGCAAATGAAAAGGCTTTTCGTGATTATATAGTATAATGGGAGGTTACAGGCAATGAGTGTAAACGAGAGAAAATTTGGTGTATTGCCCACAGGAGAAACAGTTAAGATCTATCATCTGGAGAATGGATCCGGAGCATTTGTGGAAGTAACAGAGTTTGGGGCTCTTTTGGTGAAGCTGTGCGTGCCGGACAGAGAAGGAAAACTGACAGATGTAGTTCTGGGATATGATGATCTGGAATCTTATGAGGTGAACGGATGCTTTTTCGGAGCAGTGATCGGCAGAAGTGGCAACCGTATTGCCGGTGCAAGATTTATGCTTGGAGACAGAGAGGTAAGACTTGCACAGAATGAAAATGACAATAATCTTCACAGCGGTCCGGATGGGTTTGAGAAGAAGCTGTGGAAAGTGACTGAGATTTCCCAGGATAAAAACAGCATTGTATTTAACCGTATCAGCCCTGACGGAGAAAATGGTTTTCCAGGAGAATTTGATGTTTCTGTAAAGTATGAATTTACAGAAGAAAATGAATTGAAAATCCATTATCAGGGCGTATGTGATGAACCTACAGTAGGAAATATGACCAACCATTCTTATTTTAATCTCAGTGGAGAGGGAAGCGGTTCAGCCATGGATCAGTATCTGACCATTCATGCAAATTACTATACACCTGTAGCTGACAGCCATTCCATTCCTACGGGAGAATACGCACCGGTGGAAGGTACTCCTATGGATTTCCGAACTTCCAGACAGATGGGAGAGAGGATTAATGCAGATTTTGAACAGCTGAAATTTACCGGCGGATATGACCATAATTATGTAACCGACAATTATTCCAAGGGCAATCGCAGACTCATTGCCACTGCATACAGCAAGGAAACCGGAATTGCTATGGATGTAACTTCTGACTGTCCTTGTGTGCAGTTCTATGCAGCTAATTTTGTAGAGAACGAAAAGGGTAAAAACGGACATGTTTACAATCAGAGAGATGCCTTCTGTCTGGAAACACAGGTAGAGCCAAATGCTGTAAATGTAGAGGATTTCCATTCTCCTGTTCTTGCAGCCGGAGAGCATTACAACTCTGAAACTTCTTACAGGTTTTACATAAAAGAATAATAAGAAGTGATTTGCCGGTAAACGGCAAGAAGGATCTCCCTGAATATAAATAGAATGGAGATATATATGAAGAAGGAGAAAGAGAAGAAATCAGTGGTTTCACTTCTGCTTGGATTTATGGATCGTGTGTCAGGGGATCACGTAGGAGCATATGCCACACAGGCTGCCTATTTTTTGATTCTTTCCTTTATTCCCTGTATCCTTTTTCTGACAACACTGGTCAGATATACACCGATTACTTATAATATGGTGCGTGATGCCATTGTTGCATTTGTTCCTGAGAATATCCAGAGCTTTGTTCTTGGAATCGTAGTGGATGTTTATAAGAGAAGTACGGCCATTGTACCTATTTCTGCCCTTGTAGCACTGTGGTCTGCGGGAAAAGGTATGCAGTCCCTGATCAATGGACTGAACACCATTTATCATGTAAAGGAAACCCGTAACTGGCTGATTACCAGGATTTATGCGGTTTTTTATACCTTTTCACTGGTGGTGGCACTGATCATCTGTCTGCTTATGCTTGTGCTTGGTAACCGGATCCAGGAGCTTGCGGCCATGTATGTTCCTTTTGTGGGAAAGGTTCTGGGCAGGATATTAGGTGCCAGGACAGAGCTGGTTTTTGCAGTGCTTTTTCTGGTATTTCTTTTGCTTTATAAGGTGCTTCCGAACCGGAAGGCAACTCTGAAAAGTCAGGTTCCCGGAGCTCTGATCATTGCGGTGGCCTGGTCTATATTTTCCTATGGATTTTCCCTTTATTTTGAAATTTTTCCGGGATTTTCCAATATGTACGGAAATCTGACCACGATTATCATGGTAATGATCTGGTTGTATTTCTGCATGAACCTGTTTTTGTACGGAGCAGAGATCAATGCATATTTTGAAAAGGATTTCCGTAAGGCCCATCGGTCTGTTAAAGGAATGATCGATCATGAGAGAGAGCGGAGACAGCAGGCAAAAGAGGCGGCAGATGAGAAAGCATCAACTGAGAAAGTAGAAAATGACTCTTGACATATTTTTCGGACTGTGGCATAGTAAATACTGTTAATAAATGAAAAGGCACAGAAGGTGTTTTTAGGGATTTATTTTCCATCAGAGAGTGGAGGTCATCGGCTGAAAGCTTCCACAGGTTCAGATATTTCCTGAATTTCCCACCGGAGCTGCATTCCTGAATGTTCTGTTAGGATTGATGATGTGATCAGATATGATTGTTTAGTAGGGAATGACGTTGCTGCGCGTTAAGCAGACCGAGAGCCTGTGTAAAACAGGAAACAGGGTGGTACCGCGGATATGCTCCGTCCCTCATATGAGGGATGGGGCTTTTTTGTATTTACGGATCTGCGACCCTTAATCAGGAAATTACGAATATTTTTATAAAGGAGAAAAGAATCATGGATATGAAAGAAAAACTTCAGGAACTGGCTGAAGCTGCCAAAAAACGGATTGATGAATCCGAGGGCCTGGATAAGTTAAACGAGGTACGTGTTGCATACCTTGGCAAAAAAGGAGAATTGACTGCTATTTTAAAAAGCATGAAGGATGTTGCTCCGGAGGAACGCCCAAAAGTTGGACAGCTGGTAAATGAGACCAGAACAAAGATAGAAGCTCTCCTGGATGAGTCAAAGGCAAAGCTGGAGGAAGCTGTCCGTGAGGAAAAAATGAAACAGGAAGTTATTGACGTAACACTTCCTGCAAAGAAAGCGAAAATCGGACATCGTCATCCCAATACCATCGCACTGGAAGAGGTTGAGCGTATTTTCGTAGGTATGGGCTATGAGGTTGTTGAAGGTCCGGAAGTTGAATATGCTGATTATAACTTTACAAAGCTTAACATTCCGGAAAACCATCCGGCACGTGACGAACAGGATACTTTCTTTATCACAGATTCCATCCTGCTTCGTTCCCAGACCTCCCCGGTACAGGCACGTACTATGGAAAAAGGCAAGCTTCCTATCCGTATGATCGCACCGGGACGTGTGTTCCGTTCTGATGAAGTAGATGCTACACATTCTCCGTCCTTCCATCAGATCGAAGGTTTGGTTATTGATAAGAATATTACATTTGCGGATCTGAAGGGAACTCTTCAGGAATTTGCCCAGGAGCTCTTCGGACCTGAGACAAAAACCAAATTCAGGCCCCATCATTTCCCATTCACTGAGCCAAGTGCTGAGGTAGACGTATCCTGCTTCAAGTGTGGCGGTAAAGGCTGCCGTTTCTGTAAAGGCTCCGGATGGATTGAAATCCTCGGCTGTGGTATGGTACATCCAAATGTATTAAGCATGTGCGAAATTGATCCTGAGGAATATACAGGCTTTGCCTTCGGTGTAGGCCTGGAGCGAATTGCTCTTCTTAAATACGAAATCGACGACATGCGCCTGCTCTACGAAAACGACATTCGCTTCATAAAACAGTTTTAGTGAGCGAAGCGAACGGCTTCCACGACAAGCGTCGTGGAAACTCCTTAAGTATGAGCGAAGCGAACGGCTATTATTATATAGGAAAGAGGATTAGGAAAAATGAATACTTCATTATCTTGGATTAAAATGTATGTGCCGGATCTTGATGTGACAGCACAGGAATATACAGATGCCATGACCCTGACAGGTACAAAGGTAGAGGGCTTTGAGAAGCTGGATGCAGACCTGGACAAAATCGTCATTGGACAGATTAAAAAAATTGAAAAACATCCGGATGCAGATAAGCTGATCATCTGCCAGGTAGATGTAGGAACAGAGACAGTTCAGATCGTAACCGGTGCACCCAATGTAAAAGAAGGAGATAAGGTTCCCGTTGTTCTGGACGGCGGACGGGTAGCAGGCGGACATGACGGCAAGAAAACTCCGGGAGGAGTCCAGATCAAAAAGGGCAAGCTCCGCGGTGTGGATTCTTATGGTATGATGTGTTCTATTGAAGAACTGGGAAGTACCAGAGAGATGTACCCGGATGCACCGGAGTACGGAATTTATATTTTCCCGGAGGATGCAGTAGTAGGAGAAAGTGCGGTAAAGGCACTTGGACTGGATGATGTTGTCTTTGAATATGAGATCACATCTAACCGTGTGGACTGCTATGGAGTTCTTGGAATTGCCAGAGAGGCAGCGGCTACCTTTGATAAAAAATTCTGTCCTCCTGTTGTAGATTGTAAGGGCAATGAAGAAAAGGCATCTGATTATGTAAAGGTTACAGTGAAGAATCCGGAGCTTTGCCCACGTTACTGTGCAAGAGTTGTAAAAAATGTAAAGATCGGACCGTCCCCAAAATGGATGCAGAGATGTCTGGCTTCCAACGGAATCCGCCCTATCAATAATCTGGTTGATATCACCAATTATGTTATGGAAGAATTTGGCCAGCCAATGCATGCCTATGATCTGGATACTATTGAAGGCAGAGAGATCGTTGTACGCTGTGCAGAAAAAGATGAAAAATTTGTTACCCTGGATGGTCAGGAACGTACCATGGATGATCAGGTGTTAATGATCTGTGACGGCAAAAAGCCTGTAGGAATTGCCGGAATCATGGGCGGAGAGAATTCTATGATCACAGATCAGGTGAAAACAGTTCTCTTTGAGGCTGCTTGCTTTGACGGCACTAATATCCGTCTTTCTTCCAAGAGGATTGGCCTCCGTACAGATGCTTCCGGTAAATTTGAGAAGGGTCTGGATCCAAACAATGCACAGGCTGCCATTGACAGAGCCTGCCAGCTCATGGAGGAACTGGGTGCAGGAGAGGTTGTCGGCGGAATGGTGGATGTCTGCAATAAAGTCAGCGAGCCGTCCAGAGTACCTTTTAAACCGGAGAAGATCAATGTACTTCTGGGAACCAGCCTTACTCCGGAAGAAATGCTTGGATTCCTGGCAAAGGTTGAGCTTACCTATGATGAGAAGACCAATGAGATCGTAGCACCTACCTTCCGTCAGGATATTCACTATGTAGCTGACGTAGCGGAAGAGATTGCCAGATTCTTCGGATATGACAAAATTCCTACCACATTGCCAAATGGAGAAGCTACAACAGGTAAACTGCCATTTAAGCTTCGTATTGAAGCTGTTGCAAGAGATATCGCAGAATACTGTGGTTTTTCTGAAGGCATGACTTATTCCTTTGAAAGCCCAAAGGTATTTGATAAATTAAGACTTCCGGCTGACAGTGAACTCCGCAGGGGAATTGTGATCAGCAATCCACTGGGTGAGGACTATAGTGTTATGAGAACAACTACCTTAAATGGTATGCTTAGTTCTCTGGCAACAAACTATAACAGAAGAAATAAAGATGTACGTCTCTATGAACTGGGAAATGTATATCGTCCAAAGGCATTGCCTCTTACTGAGCTTCCGGAGGAAAGAATGCATTTTACCCTGGGAATGTATGGAAACGGTGACTTCTTTGACATGAAGGGTGTCTGCGAGGAATTCTTTGAAAAGGTAGGTATGCGTGAAAGAGTGGATTATGATCCTGACAGCAAAAAATCCTATCTCCATCCGGGCAGACAGGCAAATATGATTTATGGTGGTAAGGTTGTAGGTTATCTGGGAGAGGTTCATCCGCTGGTTGCAGATGCTTATGGAATCGGCGACAAGGCCTATGTGGCAGTGATCGACATCCTTACAGTTCTGGAATTTGCAAGCTTTAATCACAAATATACAGGAATTGCCAAATATCCTGCTGTAACCCGTGACTTAAGTATGGTTGTTCCGAAGGCTGTACTGGCAGGCCAGATCGAGCATGTACTGACACAGAGAGGCGGTAAGATCCTGGAAAGCTTCCAGCTCTTCGATATTTATGAAGGTAATCAGATCAAAGAAGGATATAAATCCATGGCATATTCTCTGGTATTCCGTCATCATGACAAAACTCTGGAGGAGAGCGAGATCACAGCAGCAATGAAGAAAATCCTGAATGGACTGACAGATCTTGGAATCGAGCTGAGAAGCTAATGCTGATTTATGTATTAAGACACGGAATTACCCGGTGGAACAAATTAAAGAAGGTGCAGGGGGATGTAGATATTCCCCTGGCACCGGAAGGAATTGAACTGGCAAAACGTACCGGGGAGGCATTGAAGGATGTTCCCTTTGATGTCTGTTTTACCAGTCCTCTGACCAGAGCCAGAGAAACCGCACATTATGTGCTGGGAGACAGAAAAATCCCTGTAATTCCTGATAAGAGAATTCAGGAGATTGATTTTGGTATTCTGGAGGGAACACAGTTTAAGGATGCCGGAGGAAATATTATCAGTCCGGATATGGATATTTTTTTTAATAAGCCGCTGGCTTTTGAGAGGCCGGAAAACGGTGAGAATATTGCTGATATCCTGAAGCGTACCCGGGATTTCTGGATGGAAAAAACAACAGATCCGGCGTTACAGGACAAAACCATTCTGGTTTCCTCCCATGGCTGTGCTGTGAGAGCCCTGCTTCAGAATGTTTATCAGGATGAGGCACATTTCTGGCATGGCTGTGTACCGCCCAATTGCAGTATTAATCTTGTGGAAGTAAAGGACGGCAAAGCCTGCCTTCTGGAAGAAGATAAGGTATACGCATAAACAGAAAATTTACAGAGGGATTTTGGGTGAAAAAGAAGTTCTGGGCAGGTGCTGTCCAGGACTTTTTTGCGCAGTCTTACTTGTTCTTGATATGATGTTGTGATATGATGATTACAGATTTTTCATGCCGGTTGTGTATGATAAATGTAACTGTGTATATGCGGAACAGTTACTGGTAAAAAATACTGAGGATTACAGGAGGTGTACCATGAGTAAAAAGATTTTAAATCTGCTGGCATTTTTGGCGGTGCTGGCAGGATGCATTGCAATGACAGTTTTTACAGGTAAGGGTTCTGTCAGTACCATGATCTATAACTTTGCGTTTCTGGCAATCATGACAGTGCTTTATCTGGCCGGAATGTTGGGCGGAATGTTCAGGGTTGAAGGGATCGGACAGGCCCTTCACAGAGGAGAAGAGGAACTGACAGGCATTTTCAAAACGCCCGGCAAGGTAAAAAATGAAAGCCTTGTCTACCTGAAAGGAATTTTTGATCACAAATATCTGGACGGAAGACTGGATGACTTTGTGGATGGAATGAATCAGGCAAAAGAAGGGATCGGTGAGATTGAGGACTATATCAATGAGGATGATATTGATCTTCATGTACATAAGCGTATTCTGGAAATGATCCCGGATATTTTTACAAGTTTGGGTATTCTGGGAACCTTTATCGGTCTGGTATGGGGACTTAAGAACTTTGAACCCTCCAGCTACGAGACAATGACCAATTCTGTGTCTTCACTGGTGGCAGGTATTAAGGTTGCCTTCCTGACCTCTATCTATGGAATTGCTTTTGCTATTATTTATACCTCAGGGATGAAGAGTGTTTTCTCTGATATGAATGAGAAGCTTCAGGCATTTCTGGAGAAATTCCATATTTATGTCCTGCCTACAGCTGAGAATGAATCCAGAAATCTTATGGTTGCCAGTCAGAAGCTTCAGGTAAAGGCTATGAAACAGATGGCAGAGCAGCTTTCTGCAGAAATGGCACAGAGCTTTGAAAAGGCCATTAATCCTACTTTCCAGAAGATGAATGAATCCCTGGATGTGCTGACAGAATCTGTAACCAGCTGCCAGCAGGATGTGATGCAGGAAATCCTCCGTTCCTTCCTGCGGGAGATGAACGGCTCCTTTAAGCTGCAGTTTAAGGATTTTAACGATGCTCTGGCACAATTAAAGAAAGCTCAGAAGGAAAATACAGACTATACCACCAGTCTGTATCATACTATGAGCGATCAGCTGAATTCTTCCTATGAGAAACAGAGTGAGACTATGAAAGACATGGTCAATGAGCTTGGAAATGCCCAGGGACGTTATATTTCTACTGCCTCCAGGATTGCCCAGGAGAACCAGGAGATTCAGAAAATGCAGCAGCAGGATTATCAGAGAGTGGCAGAATATCTCAAAGAGGCTGAGAAAACCTCTGCTAAATTCTGGGTAGCCTGCAACCAGACCATGCAGAGATATGTGGAGACAGCTTCCCAGGGAATGGAAAAGGTTTCTGCTGCCAGTCAGACAGGTACAGATGTGCTCAATGCAAACCGGCAGGTAATGGAAGAGCTGAAAAAAAGACTGGCAGATTTTGCGTCCTGCCAGGATAAGACTTTACAGACCATGGAAGAGGTGCGCAGACTTCTGACTGATATTTCAGTTACAAAGGAAAATGGTAATATTTCTCTTACAGGAGGACAGCAGAACCTGAACGCTTCCAGAATGGCTGACAGGCAGTCTGTGGATCGGTTATATGCTCTTATGAAGGAGCAGGGAGAAAAACAGGAAGCTCTCCTGGAAGAAATCAACAGAAACCTGGGGGAACTTTCCAAAACTCCTCAGAAAGGGAAATTCGGTTTATTCAGATAAGAAAAGGAGAAGACTATGCGCAAAAAAAAGAAATCAGAGGAAGGCGGATTTAATGTCTGGCGTTCCTATTCTGATATGATGGCCGGTGTATTGCTCCTTTTCGTCCTGATTATGTGCGTCACTCTTTTTCAGGCACAGAAAAGCTATAATGAGAGCATCAAGGAAAGAGATGACAAAATTGCCCTACAGGAGCAGTATACTGCGGAAATCCTTGCTCAGCAGAATGAGCTGGATGAAAAAGACAGCAAGCTAAGTTCTCAGGATGAACAGCTGGATAAACAGAAAAAGCAGCTGGAAGAGCTTGCGGCCAAGCTGAAAAAGCAGCAGGCTACTTTGAAGAAACAAAAAAGCGCCCTGGATGAAAAGACCACCCTTCTGTCCGAACAGCAGCAGAAGATTGATAATATTATTGGTGTAAAAGCAGACGTTATCGAAGCTTTACAGAAAGAATTTGAAAAAAACAATGTTAGTGTAAATATTGATTCCCAGACAGGAGCTCTGACTTTAAATGCCAGCGTACTGTTTGACTATGACCAGGCAGAGCTGACAGACGAAGGTAAGGCAGAGCTTTCCAATATTCTTCCCATTTACTGTAAAGTTCTTTTGCAGGATGAGTACAAGAAATATCTGGCAGAGATTATTATTGACGGCTATACAGATACAGACGGTGACTATACCTATAACCTGGAGCTGTCCCAGAGACGTTCCCTGGCAGTGGCAGAGTACCTTACTGAGATCCGTGAGAATTTCCTGAATGAGAATCAGATTTCAGATCTTCAGACCTATCTGACTGTAAACGGACATTCCAGTGCAAATCCCGTTCTGGATGCCCAGGGAAATGTAAATAAGGATGCGTCCAGACGAGTGGAGGTAAAATTCCGCTTAAAAGATGAAGAGATGATCGATGAACTGAATCAGATCATGTCTTCAGATGAAAGTAATACAACAGATGAGGGCAATACAACAAAAGAAGAAACATCTAAAGACAAGAAATCCGCGGATGAATAGAAACTAAGGAGCGTTAAAATATATGTCTGTAAAAATCGGCAGAAATGATCCGTGCTGGTGCGGAAGCGGGAAAAAATACAAGAAATGCCATGAGGCGTTTGATGAGAAAATGGAGGCAATGAAGCGGGAGGGGTATGCAGTGATCGACCACAGCCTGATCAAAACCCCTGAGCAGATTGAAAAGATTAAAGAGAGCTGTAAGATCAACATTGCTGTACTTGATTATGTTGAGGAGCATATCCGTCCCGGAATTTCTACGGCGGAGATTAACAGATGGGTTCATGAGGAGACTGTCCGCCATGGAGGAATCCCGGCACCCCTTGATTACGAAGGCTTCCCCAAAAGCGTGTGTACCTCTGTTGATGATGTAGTGTGCCACGGAATTCCCAATGAGGAGGAGATCCTTAAAGAGGGGGATATTATCAATGTGGATGTGTCCACAATCTATAACGGATATTATTCTGATTCCTCCAGAATGTTCTGCATTGGCAAGGTAAGCCCTGAAAAGGAAAAGCTGGTAAAGGTGACAAAGGAATGCGTGGAGATCGGTATCTCCATGGTAAAGCCATGGACTCCTATCGGAAATATGGGCAGCGCAGTACATAAGCATGCAGTAGAAAATGGTTTTTCTGTGGTACGGGAGATTGGTGGCCATGGAGTAGGTGTGGAGTTCCATGAGGATCCATGGGTAAGCTATGTATCAGAAGAAAATACCGGCGTTCTCATGGTGCCGGGTATGATGTTTACAATCGAACCTATGGTTAATATGGGAAGCGATGAGATCTGGACAGATGAGCTGGATGAATGGACGGTGCGTACAGAGGATGGACTTCCCTCCGCACAGTGGGAGGTTACTGTTCTGGTCACAGAAACCGGTTGCGAAGTGATCTGCTGGTAAAAGGAAGTTAGGGGCAAAAAATATTTTGCCCCTAACTTGATATCCACGAATTGCTCCGCTGCGAAGCAGCTCCCGCAATTCTCAAACATTCGAAATCCGCTGATTTACTGCGTAAATCGCTACTTTCTCATGTTTGGCGGGCCCCAAATTCAAAAGTCTTATCGTGCAAGCACGAACGACTTTTTGAATTTTTGGCCCTGGTTATCAAAAAATTGCAAAAAAGGCTTGCAAACTGCATTGCCCTATAGTATAATCACAAATGTTGTGAAAAAAGATGGTCCTCTGTTACAAAAATTGTATTAAGAACATCCATATAAGAATAGGAGAAAATAAAATGAACGAAATTATCAAAAACATTGAAGCTGCTCAGCTGAAGGCTGAAGTACCGGAATTCAAAACTGGTGATACTGTAAGAGTACACGCGCTGATCAAAGAGGGTAACCGTGAGCGTGTTCAGATTTTTGAAGGAACAGTTCTTAAGAAACAGGGCGGAAGCAACAGAGCTACTTTCACTGTAAGAAAGAATTCTAACGGTGTAGGCGTTGAAAAAACATGGCCACTGCATTCCCCACATGTTGTTAAAGTAGAAGTTATCCGTCGTGGTAAAGTACGTCGTGCGAAACTGAACTACTTAAGAGACCGTGTAGGTAAAGCTGCTAAGGTTAAAGAGCTTGTTAAATAATTTCATGAATTAATTTGAAAGAAGGGACAATAACTTGTGTATTGTCCCTCTTTTTCGATGCTGAACATATATGCCCCTCTGAGAGTGGCATCGTTGTGAATGCAAGGGAACGGTCAGGAGATTTCAATAAATATGAAGAATTGGAAAAAAGAATCCAGATTTAAGGATAAGGCAGAGGATAAGCTGGAGGTCAGGCTGGAAAATGCCAAAACCCGCAGGATTGTTACATGGATATTTGAGATTCTGGTAACTTTGTTTTTTGCCATTGTAGTGGGAATCATGATGTTTCAGTCTGTGACCATGCAGGAAAGTGCCATGGAACCAACTCTGTCTGTAGGAGAACGTTTTTTAGTTAATAAAGGGATTTATAAAATATCTTCTCCCCAAAGAGGTGATATTATTGTTTTTAAAACCAATGGAAGTGACGATGCAGCTCTTCATATCAGCCGTGTGATCGGGCTTCCCGGCGAGACAGTACATATTTCAGGAGGAAAAATCCTGATCAATGGTGCTGTCTATGAAAATGACGGTGATTTTCCTGAGATCAGCAATGGGGGACTTGCTTCCAGTGCGGTTTCGCTGGAAAGCGGTGAATATTTTGTGCTGGGTGACAACAGGAATAACAGTGAAGACAGCCGGTATGCTGATATCGGAAATGTAAAGAAAAAATATATTGTGGGAAAGTTATGGTTTACCATTTCTCCCAGAAGTAAAATTGGATTTTTGAAAGGTTAGGTAAGTTATGAACGTACAGTGGTATCCTGGTCATATGACCAAAGCTAAAAGGCAGATGCAGGAAGATATCAAGCTGATCGATCTGATCATTGAGCTGGTTGATGCCCGTGTGCCTCTTTCCAGCAGAAACCCGGATATTGATGAACTTGGAAAAAACAAAGCCCGACTGATTTTGCTGAATAAAGCGGATCTGGCAGATGAAAGGCAGAATGAGGCCTGGAAGGCTTATTTTCAGAGCAAAGGCTTTTTTGTGGTAAAGATAGACTCCAGAAAGGGTTCCGGCATGAAGGCAATTCAGAACGTGATCCTGGAGGCGTGTAAAGAGAAAACAGAGAGAGACCGGAGACGCGGGATTAAAAACCGTCCGATCCGTGCCATGGTGGTAGGAATTCCAAATGTAGGCAAATCTACCTTTATTAATACTTTTGCAGGAAAAGCCTGTGCAAAAACGGGAAACAAACCAGGAGTTACCAAAGGAAAACAGTGGATCCGCCTGAATAAGGGGGTGGAGCTTCTGGATACTCCGGGAATTCTTTGGCCAAAATTTGAAGACCAGCAGGTGGGAATGCGCCTTGCCTGTGTGGGTTCTATCAAGGATGATATTTTGAATATGGAGGAACTTTCCCTTTGGCTGATCGATCATCTGAGAGAAAACTATCAGGGAACTCTCACAGAAAGATATCAGATCACAGAGCAGGGAACTTCTGTGGAAGTCCTGGAGCAGATTGCAAAAGCCAGAGGATGCCTGAAAAAGCAGGAAGAACTGGATTATGCAAAAGCAGCACTTCTTCTGTTTGACGATTTCCGTTCCGGTAAGCTGGGACGGATTACCTTGGAGTGGGTGAAAAATGAAAACGATCAGTGAAATAAAGTTTGAGTTTGCTGCGGCAGATATCAGCGAATATCCATCTTTATACCAAAGGTATGAAGAGGATTCCAGAAGCGGCGTAAAAAAACTGATAGAGCAGTGCCATAAAAAAGAGGCAGCCTTGGAAGCTGAGAAACAGCGGACAGAAGCCATGAAGTATTATGAGCATAAATATGAGCATCTGGGCTGGCTTTGCGGGATTGATGAAGTGGGCAGAGGACCTCTGGCAGGTCCGGTGGTGGCTGCTGCGGTGATCCTGCCCACAGATAGTCAGATTCTCTATCTGAATGATTCCAAAAAACTTACAGCAGCCAAAAGAGAGGAGCTGTATGAGGTGATCATGAGGGAGGCTGTTGCAGTAGGCCTTGGAATGGCTGATCCGGAAAGGATTGACCAGATCAACATCCTTCAGGCAACCTATGAAGCTATGCGGGAAGCTGTGGGAAAGCTTTCGGTAATGCCTCAGCTGTTGCTGAATGATGCCGTTACGATTCCGGAGATTCAGATTCCCCAGGTGCCGATTATTAAAGGGGATGCAAAAAGTGTGTCTATCGCTGCGGCCAGCATTGTGGCCAAGGTGACCAGGGACCGGATGATGGAAGAATATGATAAAACTTTTCCGGAGTATGGATTTGCATCCAACAAAGGCTATGGGGCGCAGATACACATTGAGGCTCTGAAAAAATATGGTCCCTGTCCCATCCACAGAAGAACCTTTATTACTCATTTTGTATAATATTGCCTGATACAAAAGATACCTACAAAAAAGAGACCAGGAGTTTTACATGCAGAATAAGAGAAGGACAGGTGGCTGCTATGAGGCAGCAGCCGCTGCTTATCTGGAGAAGCAGGGACTTGTGATCCTGCGCAAGAATTATCGCTGCAGATCAGGTGAAATTGATCTGATCGCCAGGGATGGCAGGTATCTTGTGTTTATAGAGGTAAAATATAGGAATACCGCAGTTTCGGGAAGCGCACTGACTGCTGTGACTCCTGCCAAACAGCGGGTGATCAGCAGGGTGGCAGAGTACTTTCTTACAGCGGAATATCATAACGTGGATTTGCTCTGCCGTTTTGATGTGATAGGAATTGACGGAAACCAGTTTACCTGGATCAAAAATGCTTTTGACTGCTGGAGTTGAAGGAAATACTGTCGGTTTCCGGCTGTGGCGGGAATTTAGGAGAAAAACAGATGGATAAAATGGTTGAAATAAAATGGCATGATAAAAATGCACAGAAAATGACGGTACATGATAAGAATGGTGTAGTATATCTGACCTATCCGGCTCTTGATTCTCAGGAGGAAATCATTCATGGATTCAGTACCAGATTGGGAGGGGTAAGCCAGGGAATTTACACCTCCATGAATTTAAGCTTTACCCGGGGAGATGAGGAAAAGGCAGTCAGAGAAAATTATGACAGACTGGCTGCTGCCATAGGCTTTTGCGCAGAAGATGTTGTAACTTCCGATCAGACCCATACAGCCAATGTGCGAAAGGTTACAGCTGAAGACAGAGGAAAGGGAATTACCGGACCCAGAGATTATACAGATGTGGACGGTATGATCACAGATGTGCCGGGATTGATACTGGCCACCTTTTATGCAGACTGTGTTCCCTTATATTTTGTGGATCCCAAACGGAGAGTAGTAGGGCTTTCCCATTCCGGATGGAGAGGAACTGTCCAGAAAATCGGAAATGTGACAATCAGGAAAATGACAGAGGAGTATGGATGCGATCCCGGGGATATCCTGGCGGCAGTGGGGCCTTCCATCTGTCAGGAGTGTTATGAGGTAAGTGAAGATGTAATCGAACATGTGAAGGATGCTTTTGACAGAAAATACTGGGATATATTGTTCTATGGAAAGACAGATGGGAAATACCAGTTAAATCTCTGGGAGGCTAATCGTATTGTCTTTCTGGAGTCCGGGATTCAGCCGGCGCATATATCCATGCCGAATCTTTGTACCTGCTGCAATCCGGAACTGCTTTTTTCCCACAGAGCCTCTCATGGAAAAAGAGGAAATCTGGGAGCCTTTTTGGGGCTGAAGAAATAAAAGTAACGGCAGTAAACCGTAAAAATGTTTGCTGCCGTTATTTTTATTTTGCGTTTATTTTTTCCATAAGAGACATGATTTTCTCATTGCTGGAACGTACTTTTTCTACAGATACATCATGATTGATGATATCCATAATACTTGCCAGATATTTACTCATATTTGCTTCAATGTAGTAAGGCCTATCCAGAAGTTCCGGAATACGGTAATTCAGGTTGGTGGTGATCACACGGTCCATCCAGCCTTTTTCGTAATATTCATCGAATTTTGCAAGTCCGTCAGTAAAAAGGCCGTAGGTGGTGCACACAAAAACACGTTTTGCATGGCGCTCTTTTAACTGTTTGGCCACATCCAGCATACTTCCGCCGGAAGAAATCATATCATCGATGACTACCACATCCTTGCCCTCAACAGAGTCACCAAGGAATTCGTGAGCAACAATAGGGTTCTTGCCGTTAACAATAACGGAGTAATCTCTTCTCTTGTAGAACATACCCATATCCACACCCAGGATATTTGAAAAATATACGGCACGGGACATAGCGCCCTCATCCGGGCTGATGATCATCAAATGATCATTGTCTACCTTCAGATCCGGCACGCCTTTGATCAGAGCCTTCAGAAACTGATAGGTAGGGAAGAAATTATCAAATCCATTCAAAGGGATGGAGTTCTGTACACGGGGATCGTGGGCATCAAAGGTGATGAAGTTGGATACACCCATGTCGCTTAATTCCTTCAGTGCAAGCGCACAATCCAGAGATTCTCTCTTGGTACGTCTGTGCTGGCGTCCCTCATAGAGAAATGGCATAATAACATTAATACGGTGTGCTTTACCTGTGGCTGCAGAGATGATTCTCTTCAGGTCCTGGAAATGATTATCCGGTGACATATGATTCTCATGGCCACATACAGTATAGGTTTCACTGTAATTGGTAACATCCACCATAATAAAAAGGTCGGTACCACGAACGGATTCCTTAATATAGCCTTTGCCCTCGCCGGTTCCGAAACGTGGGCATTCACATTCAACCATGAAAGATTCCTCGCTGTAGCCCTGGGGAATAATACTGAGCTGTTTTTTTGCAATCAGTTCCTTACGGAATTTCACCAGTTTTCTGTCTACCTCCTGGGCAAGCTCCGGGCAGCCAAGGGCAGCAATACGAATAGGAGCTACAGGCATGGATTTTTCCAATAATTCTATGTTTGGCATAATATTCCTCCTAAGTAGTTTGAAAAAATATTTGATTCCAATATAGTTTATAACATTTGACCTAAATCCAGTCAAGGAATTTATTGATTTTTTCTTATAAAATTGTTATGCTAAGGTAGCGGTATAATCGTATATATCATTTTTGATATTTATGAAGTAGTATTGGAGTAATATTAATGAAAAAAAATATGCATGTGATTTCCAGAGTGCTGCCCGGAAGTATCGGGGAGGAACTGGAACTGGAACCAGGGGATGTACTGGTATCCATTAACGGCCAGCCGGTGGAGGATGTTTTTGATTATAGATATCTGATGAATGATGAGGTAGTAGAGCTTCTGATCCGCAAAAAAAACGGTGAGGAATGGGAGCTTGAGGTTGAGAAGGATTATGAGGATGATCTGGGAGTAGAATTTGAAAACAGTCTTATGGATGATTATCGCTCCTGTTCCAACCATTGTATTTTCTGCTTTATCGATCAGATGCCGCCCAATATGCGGGAAACTTTATATTTCAAGGATGATGATTCCAGACTTTCTTTTTTGCAGGGGAATTATGTGACCCTTACTAATATGAGCGAATATGACCTGGATCGTATTATAAAGTTTCATCTTTCCCCTATCAATGTGTCTTTTCAGACCATGAACCCGGAGCTGAGATGTAAGATGCTCCACAATCGTTTTGCCGGAGATGCACTGAAAAAGGTAGACAAGCTGTACCAGGGCGGTGTGATCATGAATGGACAGATCGTGTTGTGCAAGGGGGTCAATGACAGGGATGAACTGGAATACAGCCTGGAGAAGCTTTCTGAATATGCACCGGTTCTTCAGAGCGTATCGGTAGTGCCTGTGGGACTTTCAAAATACAGGGATGGCCTTTATCCGCTGGAGCCCTTTGACAGAGAAGATGCAGAGTACCTGATCGAACAGGTGGAGCGTTGGCAGAAGATCATGATGGAGCGCCATGGAATCCATTTTATCCACGCTTCAGATGAGTGGTATATCCTGGCAGGGAAAAAACTTCCTGAGGAGACCCGCTATGACGGATATCTGCAGTTGGAAAACGGTGTGGGTATGATGCGTCTCCTGGAAACGGAAGTGAAGGAAAGACTGGCCGGACTGGAGGGGGATAACAGAGAGTTTACAGCTTCTGTGGCAACAGGAAAGCTTGCGGCTCCCTTTATTCAACAATATATGAAACTGATACAGGAAAAATTTCCTAATATAAAAGTAAATGTTTACACTATCAGAAATGATTTTTTTGGTGAAAGAATTACAGTTTCCGGGTTGATCACCGGTGCAGATCTGAGAGAACAGCTGAAGGACAGAGAACTGGGAGAGAAAATCCTGATCCCCTGTAATATGCTCAGAAGCGGCGAGGATGTTTTTCTGGATGACCTGACAGTGGATGACATAAGGGAAGCCTTGGGAACAGAGCTGGTGGTAGTAGATGAACCGGGAGCAGATCTTGTGGATTGCGTGATCAATCCCCCCGACCATAAAAAAATAAAAAGGAGACAAATATATGAGCAAACCAGTAGTAGCAATAGTGGGAAGGCCTAATGTAGGTAAATCCACCCTGTTTAATGCACTGGCAGGTGAGAAGATTTCCATTGTAAAGGATACACCGGGTGTAACCAGAGACAGGATTTATGCAGATGTAACCTGGCTGGACAAAACCTTTACCATGATCGATACAGGTGGTATTGAGCCGGACAGCAGTGACATTATCCTCTCCCAGATGAGGGAGCAGGCACAGATTGCCATTGATACAGCAGATGTAATTATTTTTATTACAGATGTGCACCAGGGACTGGTGGATTCAGATGCCAAGGTAGCGGATATGCTCCGCAGAAGCGGAAAGCCTGTAGTCCTTGTGGTAAATAAGGTAGACAGTGTACAGAAATTTATGATGGATGTATACGAGTTTTATAATCTGGGAATCGGAGAGCCCATCCCTATCTCTGCAGCAAACCGTATGGGCCTGGGTGATATGCTGGATGAAGTAATCAAGGATTTCCCGGAGGATGCGGATACAGAGCAGGATGAGGATATTCCGAAAATTGCCATTGTGGGAAAACCAAATGTAGGAAAATCATCGCTGGTGAACAAGCTGTTGGGCGAGGACAGGGTAATTGTTTCAGATATTGCCGGTACTACCAGAGATGCGGTAGATACCAGAGTGAAGTGGCAGGGAAAGGATTATATCTTTATTGATACTGCCGGACTTCGCCGTAAGGGTAAGGTAAAAGAGGAGATTGAACGTTACAGTGTGATCCGTACAGTTACTGCAGTGGAGCGGGCAGATGTGGTCATTGTTATGATCGATGCTTCTGAGGGAGTTACCGAGCAGGATGCCAAAATCGCCGGAATTGCCCATGAGCGGGGCAAGGGTGTGATCATTGCAGTAAACAAGTGGGATGCTATTGAGAAAAATGACAAGACCATTTATAAACATACCAACCGTATCCGGGAGGTTCTGGCATACATGCCTTATGCAGAGCTTGTATTTATTTCTGCAAAAACAGGGCTCAGGATTTCCAGAATGTTTGAGACCATTGATGCGGTTATTGAAAATCAGACCCTGCGTATTCAGACCGGTGTTCTCAATGAGATTCTTTCTGAGGCAGTGGCTATGCAGCAGCCGCCTTCAGACAAGGGCAAACGTCTGAAGATCTACTACATGACCCAGGTGGCTGTCAAACCGCCTACCTTTGTGATTTTTGTCAATGACAAAGAACTGATGCATTTTTCATATACAAGATATCTGGAGAATAAAATCCGTGACGCTTTTGGTTTTGCAGGAACATCGCTGAAATTTATTGTCCGCGAACGGGGTGAAAAGGAATAGTTATGGAACGTATAATCTGTTTACTGATTGGATATGCGTGCGGACTTTTTCAAACAGCATATATTATGGGAAAAATCTATCATACAGATATCCGCAAGCAGGGAAGCGGTAATCTGGGATCTACCAATGTAATGCGTACCCTGGGCAAAAAGGCGGGAGCCCTGAATCTGCTTTGTGACTGTCTGAAATGTGTGGTTGCGATCCTTATTGTCCGGGCACTGTTCGAGGACAGATATGCTGATATTCTGCCTCTGTTGAGCCTGTATGCAGCAGCCGGATGTATCCTGGGGCATAATTTTCCCTTTTACCTTAATTTTAAAGGAGGAAAAGGAATTGCAGCCTCTGTAGGTTTGCTGGCTGCCTTTGACTGGCGGCTTCTGCTGATTTGTGCCGTTGTGTTTTTTGCATTGTTTTTTGCCACACATTATGTTTCTCTCTGCTCTATCAGTGCTTATGTGACTGCCTTTATTTTGATGGTAGTATTCGGGCAGAGAGGAGATTATCACATGGATCAGAGCCACATGCTGGAGCTTTATGTGGTAATGGCGTTTTTGACAGTTCTGGCGCTTTTCCGTCATAAAAAGAATATCCAACGGCTTCTGGACGGAACAGAAAGTCAGATTTATCTGGGAAAAAAGAAAAAGAATCAATAATTCCTGAGTAAGGGAAGGAAAAAGAGGTGTATTTATGGCTAGGATCAGTGTATTAGGTGCGGGAAGCTGGGGAACAGCACTGGCGTTACTTCTTCATAATAATGGGCATGAGGTAATTTTATGGTCTGCCCTGGGAGAGGAAATTGATGTTCTGAGAGAAAAGCGGGAGAATGTAAGCAAACTTCCGGGAGTAAAGATACCAGAGGCAATTGATATTACCACAGATCTGGAACGGAGTCTGCGAGATGCAGATGTAGCGGTTCTTGCAGTTCCCTCTCCTTATATCCGGAGCACCTGTAAACGGATGGCTCCTTATATGAAAAAGGGCCAGAGAATTGTAAATGTTGCAAAGGGTGTGGAAGAGAAAACACTGATGAC
This sequence comes from Blautia sp. HCP3S3_C12, assembly GCF_052064155.1. Classification (NCBI taxonomy): domain Bacteria; kingdom Bacillati; phylum Bacillota; class Clostridia; order Lachnospirales; family Lachnospiraceae; genus Blautia; species Blautia sp. HCP3S3_C12. Next base: position 82,434 of record NZ_JBQHWC010000012.1, read on the forward strand.
TCTCAGCGAGATCATTGAACAGGAGCTTCCCGGTGCAGAGGTATCTGTGCTTTCCGGGCCCAGCCATGCGGAGGAAGTGGGCAAAGGACTTCCTACTACCTGTGTGGTAAGTTCTCGCAGAAGAGAGACAGCTGAATATCTCCAGGGTATTTTCATGAGTCCGGTCTTCCGTGTATATACAACACCGGATATGCTTGGGGTAGAGCTTGGAGCAGCCTTGAAAAATGTAATTGCCCTTGCTGCAGGTACTGCAGACGGACTTGGATATGGAGATAACACGAAGGCAGCCCTGATCACAAGAGGGATTGCAGAGATTGCAAGACTTGGAGTAAAAATGGGCGCCAGAATGGAGACCTTCTATGGTCTGTCCGGAATCGGTGATTTGATTGTTACCTGTGCAAGTGTTCACAGCCGTAACCGCAAAGCCGGGTATCTGATGGGAAAGGGATATTCTATGGAAGCGGCCATGGCTGAGGTACAGATGATCGTAGAGGGTGTTTATTCCGCAAAAGCCGGTAAAGAACTGGCAGAGAAATATGAAGTGGAAATGCCTATTATTGCAGAGGTGAACAAAGTACTGTTTGAAGGAAAATCCGCATCTGAGGCAGTGATCGATCTGATGGTCCGCGATAAAAAGGTTGAGACTCCTATGCTTCCCTGGAATAATGAAACAGAATAACTAAAAAGAGTTTAAAAAGAGTTCCTGAAATCCAAAACAGATTTCAAGAACTTTTTTAATAGAATTGTTCAGATTAAAAGATTACATCTCTAAGGTCTTCCGGGATATGGGAGCTGTGAAAATCCTGGTTGAGAGTGTCAAGAATATCCATATCTTCCTGTTCAATAGTAAAATCAAAAATCTGGCTGTTACTTTGGATCCTGTCAGGGTGACTGGATTTGGGGATAACAGAGATACCTTTCTGTACAGCCCAGCGAAGTCCGATCTGCGCAGGAGTTCTGCCGTACTTGGTACCCAATACACACATGACATCGTTATCCAGATAAGCTCCTCTTGCAAGGGGAGCATATGCCTGAATCTGAATGCCTCTGCTCTGGCAGTAATCAATCAGCTCTTTGGGATAGCATAAGGGGTGACATTCAATCTGGTTTACTGCAGGAACAACATTGGAAATTTTTGCCAGCTCCTCCAGGTGACGGATCTCAAAATTGCTGACGCCGATGGAAAGTGCCCTGCCGGACTGCTGAATTTTCTCCAGCTCTTTCCAGGTACTCAGGTAACAGCCCGGAACCGGCCAGTGTATCAGATAAAGATCAACATAATCCAACTTCAGCCGCTCCAGACTTCTGTCAAAGGCTCCCTGGATATCTCCGATGCGCTGGGCAGTATTCCAGACCTTGGTGGTTACAAAAAGCTCTCCTCTGGAAACTCCGCATCTGGCAATGCCGCGGCCTACATTTTCTTCGTTTTTGTATGCCGAAGCAGTATCAATCAATCGATAACCGCTTTCTACTGCAGAAATAATCGAATTTTCTGCTTCGTTTTCTCCTGTTGCCTTATATACGCCAAGCCCTAATAAAGGCATTTCTCTGTTGGTATTCAGAAAAACTGTATTTTCCAAAATGATTCCTCCAATTCTTCTATATACTTAACACAATAATCTGATTAATTATACCATATACTTATAGAATATGTACATTGTTTTTATGATATTTTCATGTTTTACATTGTTAACAAGATAACATATTGGTTAAAGCGTTAACACACTTTGTAAAATAGACCATATATAGGCATTGAATTCAGAATTTTTTAGTAATTATTTACGTCAAATACCTTGCTAAAACTACCGGAAAGATGTATAATGACATTAAATTGATAATTTATTGTCATGAAGACTGCCCTGAAGTGCCCGTAAATAGAGGAACAGGAGAGTTTTCAGTATAGAAAGGGGCATTTATATGCATTTAATCAAAGATGAGAATGGTAATCTTGTCCAGCATGGACACGGACATACCCATGAGCATACTCATGCAGATGGAACTACCCATACTCATGAGCATTCACATGGAGAGGGACATGACCATGGACATACACATACAGATCATGGCTGTGAGACAGGACATTGCGGAAGCTGTCAGGAGGGAGACTGCAAGAATGAAACGCTTGCACTGCTGACTTACATGCTTCAGCATAATGAGCATCATGCTCAGGAACTGGATCAGATGGCTGATAATCTGGCAAAAATGGGAATGGACGCTGCATGTAAGACAATCAAGGAAGCAGTGTCTGATTTCCAGAAAGGCAATATGCGTCTTGGACTTGCTCTGACACTTGTTAAAGATGAGATGAAATAGGAGGCGACAGCACATGTGTTTGGCAACAGTATTTAAGGAAAGCGATGATTCTGTTATTTTCAAAAACGTAGCAAGAATCGATGTGGATGGAAACAAACTGATTCTCCGTGATATTATGGGGGATGAGAGAGTTGTAGAGGGAAGCATCCTTATGGTTGATCTTGCAAACAGTATTGTAAAGCTGAAATGTGACTAGGCTTTTGAGAACAGTATAGAATCTGATAAACTGCGTAGCAGTTATTCGGTTATGTGCAAGTAGCGAAGCGGATGATTTTATCCGCTTGAAAGAAAAATTTAGGAGGCACCTGGTTTTATGGCACATGTTATTGCCGTCGCAGGAAAAGGCGGCGTAGGAAAAACAACATTATGCGGAATGCTGATCCAATATCTGTGTGAAATGGGTAAGGGACCGATTCTGGCAGTGGACGCTGATGCAAATTCAAATCTGAATGAGGTTCTGGGAGTAGAGGTTGAAACTACTTTAGGCGATGTACGTGAGGAAATCGCTCGTGCAGAACTTGCAAAGGAAAGTCCGATCCCAAAGGGAATGTCTAAGGCAGATTATGCGGAGATGCGTTTCGAGGATGCCCTGGTGGAGGATGATGATTTTGATCTTCTGGTAATGGGCAGGACTCAGGGAAAGGGTTGCTATTGCTATGTAAATGGCCTTTTACAGACCCAGCTGGCCAAATATCAGAATAATTATCCTTACTTTGTAGTAGATAATGAGGCGGGAATGGAACATATCAGTAGAGGTGTCCTTCCCAGCATGCAGACAGCAATCCTTGTCAGCGACTGTTCACGGAGAGGTGTACAGGCAGTTGGCAGAATTGCAGAACTGATCAAAGAATGTGATATGCATCCGGAGACTGTAGGATTGATCATCAACAGAGCTCCCAAGGGAGAACTGAATGAGGGAATCAAAGAGGAAATCCAGAAACAGGGACTTACACTCCTTGGAGTAGTTCCTCAGGATGAAGCAGTATATGAATATGACTGTGAAGGCCGTCCTACAAGCAGGCTTCCGGAAGATAATCCTGTGAAGAAGGCACTGAGAGCCATAGTTGACAAACTGGATTTATAGGAAATATGTTCCTGACTGTACATTTCCGCACAGTCAGGGGCTGTCAGCGTATTACTGCTTTGAGTTTTTTTATGTTAAAATAACCCATGGGTAGGGATGGGTTCTTGCCAATGGGATTATTAAAAATATATTAAGTGCATATAAAATGCACAAACCAGAATTAAAGGAGGTCTATAATGAGTGAATTCAAATTAACTACAGTGGAAGAGTTTGAAGAGGCTACTGCCAGACTTTTGGAGACAGGTGCAAAGGTTGGAGCTGACGCATGGCAGCTTCGTGTAAAAAACCAGACTCCACATTGTAAATTCGGTGAGCAGGGTGTCTGCTGTCGTATCTGTGCTATGGGACCATGTCGTATTACCCCTAAAGCACCAAGAGGTATCTGTGGATGTGACGTCCATGGTATCGTAGGAAGAAACTTCCTGAAATTTACAGCAGGTGGTGCAGCTACTCACTCTGATCACGGTCGTGAAATCTGCCACACATTATATTGTGCAAAAGACGGCGGAAACTATCAGGTAAAAGATCCTGAGAAACTGATCCGTATCGCAAAAGAATGGGGCGTAGAGACAGAAGGAAAAGATATCTATGATCTGGCTCATGAAATGGCTGAGACAGGATTGATGGAATATGGTAAACCATTTGGATATCAGAGATTCCTTGACAGAATGCCTGCAGGACAGAAAGAGAAACTGATTGAAAATGAAATTGCACCACGTGCTATCGACCGTGAAGTTTCCACTTCTTTACATATGGCTCATATGGGATGCTCTTCTCTTCCGGAAGCTCTTGTAAAACAGTCTATCCGCTGCGGTCTTGCCGATGGATGGGGCGGTTCCATGATGGGAACAGAGTTCTCTGACGTATTATTCGGAACTCCGAAGCCAATTGACACTGAAGCTAACCTTGGTGTAATGGTTGAAGAGAATGTAAACATCGTTGTACACGGACATGATCCGAGTCTTTCCGAGATGATCTGTGAATATGCAGACAGCAAAGAAATGATCGATTATGCAAAATCTGTAGGAGCAAAAGGAATCACTGTTTCCGGTGTATGCTGTACTTCAAACGAAGTAGCTATGCGTCGCGGTGTTCCGATGGCCGGTAACTTCCTGCAGCAGGAGAATGTAGTACTGACAGGTGCCTGCGAAGCGATCGTAGTAGATGTTCAGTGTATCTTCCCTGCATTAGGACCTTTAAGCAAATGCTTCCATACTAAATTTATCACAACTTCTCCGATCGCTCAGATGCCTGATGCTGAATTTATCAGATTCAATGCTGAGACAGCAGGAGAGAATGCAAAAGCAATCGTCAAGATGGCTATTGACAACTTCAAGAACAGAAAACCTGAACTTGTACATATCCCACAGCTGAAACAGAAAGCTACAGTTGGTTATTCCGTAGAAGCAATCGTTAAGGTTCTTGACGGTGTTACAAACTCTCAGGTTGATGAGACAGGAACAACAAAACCATTACTTGAGTGCATTACTTCTGGTGTTATCCGTGGTGCTGTTGCTATGGTTGGATGTAACAATCCTAAGATCCGTCCTGACTATGCACATATCGAGCTGATGAAGAAATGTATCGCCAATGATATCATTGTCATTGCTTCCGGATGTTCAGCACAGGCAGCTGCAAAAGCAGGTCTTATGGACAAATCTGCAAAAGATCTCTGCGGTGCAGGTCTGAAACGTGTCTGTGAACTGGCTGATATCCCACCGGTACTCCACATGGGATCATGCGTAGATATTTCCCGTATGATGATCCTTGCTGCTGAGCTTGCAAAAGATGCAGGTCTTCAGATTAATCAGCTTCCTGTAGTTGGATGTGCTCCTGAGTGGATGTCTGAAAAAGCTGTATCCATCGGTAACTATGTAGTAGGTACCGGTATTGATACATTCCTTGGTGTTGATCCATATGTTTCCGGTTCTTCAGAAATGGGAGAGCTTCTTACAGAGGGAACAAGAAAATGGACAGGAGCTGCTTATACAGTAGAAACAGATATTGAGAAATTAGTTGATCTGATGATCGAAAGAATCGAAGAGAAGAGAACAGCATTAGGAATCTAATCTGCTGTGATCTTAAAAATGTAATAAAAGGTGGATGACGTAAAATGAAAATAGCGGTTACAGGAAAAGGCGGCGTAGGCAAAACTACTTTTGCAGCAACGCTGGCCAGGTTGTATGCAGCAGAGGGAAGACCGGTACTTGCAGCAGATGTGGATCCGGATGCGAATCTTGGTCTTGCATTAGGCTTTGATGAAGAAACACTGGATTCTATTGTACCAATTTCCAAAATGCGTAAGCTTGTGGAAGAACGTACAGGTGCCACTGCGGGAAATCAGTTCTATCATCTGAATCCGAAGGTAGACGATATCCCGGAGAAATATGGTAAGGTCTGCAATGGCGTGCGTCTCCTTGTCCTGGGAACTGTCGAGACAGGCGGCGGCGGATGTGTATGTCCGGAGCATGTAATGCTGAAACGTATTATTAATAATCTGGTACTGAGAAGAGAAGATGTGGTAATTCTTGATATGGAAGCCGGCCTGGAACATCTCGGCAGAGGAACCACAGAAGGAATGGACGCATTTATCGTAGTGATCGAACCGGGTGCAAGAAGTGTTCAGACATACAAGAATGTAAAACGTCTGGCAAAGGATCTGGGAGTAGCTCAGGTAAAGGTTGTTGCAAACAAAGTACGCAACGAGGATGACGAAAACTTTATCAGAGAACGGATTCCACAGGAAGATCTTTTAGGAATGATCCATTACAACACAGAAGTAATTGATGCAGACAGACAGGGCAAGTCCCCTTATGACTTCAGCAAAACAGTTACTGATGAGATCATTAAGATAAAAGAAAAGATAGATCGTCAATAATCTCATATATTTAGGAGGTAAACAAAGTGACTTTATTTGAAAGTGTTTTTGCGGGAAATGACGCGGTTTATGGACTTACAGAAGGTGCCATCAACCAGGCAATTGAAAAATACGGCGCTGACAAAGCAGTCAGCTTCCCTGATACAGCATATTCCTTACCATGCTACTATGCAGTAACAGGAACAAAGGTTGGAACTCTTGCAGAGTTAAAAGATGCTCTTGCAGTAGTAAAAACTCTTATGACAAGAGAAAAAAGAACAAATGACGTATTTATGTCAGGTGTTGCTACAGCTCTCTGCGCAGAATTTATCGAAGTTCTGAAATATATCGACGGAGCAGTTCCTTATGAAGCTCCTTGCTACGGACATCTTGCAGATGCAGTGATCCGTGAACTTGGTGTACCGCTTGTAACAGGCGATATCCCTGGTGTAGCAGTTATCCTTGGAAAAGCTCCTTCCGCTCAGGAAGCAGCAGACCTTGTTAAATCCTATCAGTCTCAGGGTATCCTGATCACTCTGGTTGGTGACGTTATTGACCAGTTAGAGGAAGTTGGATACAAGACAGGTGCTAACGTACGTGTTATCCCGCTTGGAAAAGACGTTACAGCAGTTATCCATGTAGTATCTGTAGCACTTCGTGCAGCTCTTATCTTCGGTAACGTAAAACCAGGTGATGCTGCAACTCTGATGGATTACACAATGAAACGTGTACCTGCATTTGTTAATGCATTTGCACCGTTAAATGATGTGATCGTAGCTTGTGGTGCAGGCGCTATCGCTCTTGGATTCCCGGTTATCACAAACCAGGAAGATGTTGCAAGAGTACCGAAGAGCCTGATCTGCCAGAAAGACATCTCCAAATGGAATGCAACTTCTCTGGAAGCACGTGACATCAAGATCAAAATTACAAACATCGATATCCCGGTTGCTTTCGCATCTGCATTCGAAGGTGAGATCATCCGTCGTAAAGACATGCAGGTTGAATTTGACGGTTCCCGTGTAGACTGTGCAGAGCTTGTACATACATGCGAATCAAGCGAAGTAGAAGACCACAAGATCACTGTTGTTGGTCCGGAAGTAGACGACATGGAACTTGGCAGCAAGAACAGCATTGCATATGTTGTTAAAGTTGCAGGTAAAAACATGCAGCCTGACTTTGAACCGGTTATCGAGCGTAAGTTCCATAACTATATCAACTGTATCGAAGGTGTATACCACACAGGACAGAGAGATATGCAGAGAATCCGTATCAGCAAAGATGCATTTGCTGCAGGCTTCAAGATCAAACATATCGGTGAAGTTCTCTATACACAGGTTAAGAACGAATTTGACGCAGTTGTTGATAAATGTGAAGTTACTATTTATACAGATCCTGCTGAGTGTACAAGAATCCGTCATGAGGTTGCTATCCCGATCTTCGAGAAACGTGATGACCGTCTGAATACTCTGACAGACGAATCTGTAGATGTATATTACAGCTGTATCCTCTGCCAGGCATTCTCCCCGTCTCACGTATGTGTTGTTACACCTGAGAGACTTGGACTTTGCGGTGCCGTTTCATGGCTGGATGCAAAAGCTACCAACGAGCTGGATCCAAACGGACCTTGCCAGGTAATTACAAAAGAAAGACCTATTGATGAGAACCTTGGTTCTTATGAAGACGTAGATGAAGCTGTTAAGAAATTCTCCCAGGGTGCATTAGAGCACGTTACACTGTACTCTATCATGCAGGATCCTATGACATCATGCGGATGCTTCGAGTGTATCTGCGGTATCGAGCCATTCTCCAATGGTGTTGTTATCGCTAACCGTGAGTATGCAGGCATGACACCTCTTGGAATGACATTCTCAGAAATGGCATCCATGACAGGTGGTGGTGTTCAGACACCTGGTTTCATGGGACATGGTAAACATTTCATCAGCTCCAAGAAGTTCATGAAGGCAGAAGGCGGTATTGAACGTATCGTATGGATGCCAAAAGAATTGAAAGAGTTTGTTGCTGAGCGTCTTAACAACACAGCAAAAGAACTCTACGGAATTGAAAACTTTACAGATATGATCGGTGATGAGACAATTGCAACTGATCCAGAAACACTGGTTGGTTTCCTTACAGAGAAAGGACATCCGGCATTAGGTCTTGATCCGATGATGTAAAGCATGGTGGTTTTCCCGGAGGTATTATGTGAGTCATGCGGAGGCTTATTGAAAGCCTCCGGGTTTAAACGCTAAACAGCGTATATATAAAAACCATAGTATATTATGTTCAAAGACGGACAATATTGTGATCGTGTGAAAGTACAGCACTTATATTTCGTAAAGATAAGGTATGGATGTAATATATGCTGCCCGGTAATATGTGCGGAGTGTATGGCCGGTCAGCGATAAATGTATGATCAGTTGCTATATTCATAGATACAGTATAAAGATTGTCGCATTTTTAACAAAACATAACATCCTGCTCTTGTCAATAAGTATGATAATGTTGTATACTACATTCGACAGAATGTGTAAGTCTGCGAAAAGATACATACACACAGTAATTTTTTTAAGGAGGCCAAAAAAATGCCGTTTAATCAGAAACTTCAGAAATTCAATGCAAAGATTAATACAGTCACCATTGGCAGCGGAGATAAGACTGTAACAATCGGCGGAGACTCTACTTATCCATTTTATTCTTTTGATGCACCATCAGAAAACGCACCTAAGATCGGTGTGGAAATTTCTGATATGGGTCTTGAGAATGTTGTATCCGAAGGTATCAAAGCATACTATGACGGAGCTTCCACAATTGGAGAAATGGCTAAAAAAGCAGCAGCTATGGAAGGTGCTGATTTTGTAGCGCTTATCCTTGAAGGCGGAGATCCGAACGGTGTAAACAAATCTGTTGATGAACTTATTGCAGTTGTAAAAGACGTTGCAGATTCCATTGATACACCATTAGTAGTAGAAGGATGCAAGAACGTAGAAAAAGACGCTGAACTTCTTCCAAAAGTAGCTGAAGCTCTTCAGGGAAGAAATGTATTGATCCTTTCTGAAAAAGAAGAAAACTATAAAGCAATCGGTGCTGCAGCAGGACTTGCTTACGATCAGATCGTAGGTGCAGAATCTGCCGTAGATATCAACCTTGCTAAACAGCTTAACGTTGTAACTACTCAGTTAGGCGTTAACGCACAGAAGATCGTTATGAATATCGGCAGTGCTGCTGCCGGATATGGATATGAGTACGTTGTATCTACAATGGACCGTATCAAAGGTGCAGCTTTATCTCAGAATGATAACATGCTGCAGATGCCTATCATTACACCGGTATCCGCTGAGACATGGGGCGTAAAAGAAGCTACAGCTTCTGAAGCTGACATGCCTGAATGGGGACCGGAAGAAGAGCGTGGAATCGATATGGAAGTTATGACAGCTGCTGCTGACCTTGCAGCCGGATCTGATGCAGTCATCTTAAGACATCCTGAAGCTGTTGCAACTATTTCCAGAATGATCAAAGCACTTGCGTAATTGAATAGGAGGAACAAATAAAATGGCACTGAATGGTATTCAGATCTTTAAATTAACACCAAAGAAAAACTGTAAGGAATGCGGATGCCCAACATGTATGGCTTTCTCTATGAAAGTTGCTCAGGGCGCTATGAAAATCGAACAATGTCCGCATATGTCTGAGGAAGCTTTAGCATCTCTTTCCGAGGCAACTGCTCCGCCAATGAAGACAATCAAAATTGGTACTGGTGCAGAAGAGCACACTCTGGGTGGAGAAACAGTATTATTCAGACATGAAAAAACATTTGTAAGCAAGCCAAGATATGCAGTAGCTCTGTGCACAGATATGGATGATGCTGCAGTAGAGGCAAAGCTTGCAGAAATCCCGAAGGTAGATTATGACCGTATCGGTGAAAGAATGTACGCTGAACTTGTATATGTAAACTGTGGCGAAGGCGCAGATGCAGCTAAATATACTGCACTTGTAGAAAAAGCAGCAGGTCTTGGAAGAACTTTAGTTCTTGGATGTAAAGATCCTGAAATCGCAAAAGCAGCTCTTGCAGTATGTAAAGACAGCAAACCGGTCTTAAACGGTGCTGATGCTTCCAACTATGAAGCAATGAACGCAGTTGCTACAGAAGCAGGTGTTGTTCTCGGTGTATCCGGTAAAGACTTAAATGAATTATATGATACAACAGCAGCTCTTGAAAAACTTGGAAACAAGAACCTTGTTCTTGATACAACAGGTGCTGACATCAAAGAAACCTTTGCAAACACTGTACAGGTTCGTCGTGCAGCTCTGAAAGATCAGGACAGAACATTTGGTTATCCATCTATCGTAAACCTTGTTAAGATTGCAAAAGGTGACCTTCACTTACAGGCAGCTTTAGCATCTATGTTTACAATGAAATATGGTTCTATCATCGTTATGGAGCAGATGACATATGCAGAAGCTCTTCCGTTATATGGTCTGCGTCAGAACGTTTATACTGACCCACAGAAGCCAATGAAAGTTGAGCCAGGCATCTATCCATTAAATGGTGCTGATGAGAATTCTGTAGTAGTTACTACTGTAGACTTTGCTCTTACATATTTCGTTGTATCCGGCGAGCTGGAGCGTTCCGGTGTTCCGCTTAACCTGGTAATCAATGATGCAGGCGGACTTTCCGTACTGACATCCTGGGCAGCTGGTAAATTCTCCGGCAACAGCATTTCCGCTTACATCAAAGAAAATGTTGAGCCTAAGGTAAAATCCAGAAAGCTTATTATCCCAGGTAAGGTAGCAGTTCTTAAGGGTGACCTTGAAGCAAAACTTCCTGGATGGGAAATCATCGTTGGACCAAGAGAAGCTGTACAGCTTGTTAAATTCTTAAAGGATATGCAGGCAGACGGTCAGATCTAATCGGTGTGAGATGCCGGACCGGTCATGGAACCGGTCTGGCATTTAATAAGAAGCATACAGGTTATATCCTGTGTAAATAAATAAAAAGGAGAACACGGTTATGGCAAAATTTGTAACAATCGGAGAAAGACTTTCCACTACTGCACCTGCAGTAAACAAAGCATTTACAGAAAGAGATCCAGAGCCGATCATCAAAAGAGCAAAACAGCAGCTTGACGCTGGTGCTACTTACCTTGATGTAAACATCGGACCTGCTGAGAACGACGGAGAAGATCTGATGAAATGGGCAGTACAGCTCCTTCAGTCAGAGTTTGACAATGTTCCGCTTGCACTGGATACAACAAACAAGAAAGCTATTGAAGCTGGTATCTCTGTATATAACAGAGCAAAAGGAAAACCGATCGTTAACTCTGCTGATGCTGGTGACAGAATCACAAATATCGACCTTGCAGCAGCAAACGATGCCATCTGTATCGCACTTTGCTCTTCCGGTATGGTAGCAGCAGACAATGATGAACGTATGATGCACTGCCAGAACATGCTTGAAAGAGGTATGTCTCTTGGTATGGAAGCTGAAGATCTCTGGTTTGACCCGTTATTCCTGGTTGTAAAGGGAATGCAGGACAAACAGATGGAAGTTCTTGAAGCAATCAAAATGTTCTCTGAAATGGGACTGAACTCCACAGGTGGTCTTTCTAACAACAGTAACGGTATGCCAAAACATATCCGTCCGATCATGGACTCTGCTCTTGTAGCAATGGCTATGATGAACGGTCTTACATCTGCGATCGTTAACCCTAACGACCTTCGTCTGATGGAAACTATTAAATCCTGTGATGTATTCAAAGGCAATACACTGTATGCAGATTCCTATCTGGAAATCTAATCAGTATTATCCGAAAAGCGTATTTAATTGAATACATAATTATGGGGGCTGAAGGCTTCGGTCTTCAGCCCTTGTTTTATTACAGGCTATTAACGACTATGAGAAAGGTGGTTGCCGAATGTTTAAGGTAACATTTTCATTCGAAAATGGCAGTGTGGTAGAATCGTTTGCCAATGCGGGGGATAATTTACTTGAGGTAGCTCGTGGAGCCAATGTGGCCATCGATGCACCCTGTTCCGGAAACGGAGCCTGTGGAAAATGCCGTGTCCAGTTAAAGAGCGGAGAACTGGAAAGCAAAAAGACATTACATATTTCTGATGAGGAATATCAGGAAGGATGGCGCCTTGCCTGCTGCAGTAAAATCAGTGCTGATGTAGATGTGCTGGTACCTGATATTGCATCTGCCTATAAGAGCAGAATGAAAGTAGCTGATTTAAGCTCTAAAGAGGAAATAGCCATTTTTGAAAATGCCAAAAGAGATGTAGAACTTGCAGGCATCGAATTGAAAAACAGTCTGGAGGTTGTGGATGTCACAATGGATCCTCCGTCTCTGGATGACACAATGCCGGATAACGAGAGACTTACAAGAGCACTGCGGAAGTATCTGAATATCAGCAGAGTCAGAATCCCTTATGCAGTTCTGAAAAAGCTTCCGGATGTATTGAGAGAGAGTAATTTTTCAGTAAAATGTGTGATCCGCGCTACTTCTGACGATATGTTTGTGTATGATATCTTCGGTAAAGACGAAGATGTAGTAATCGGTGGTCTGGCAATTGATATTGGTACAACAACTGTTTCCGCTGTACTGATCAATATGGAAAACGGTGAAATTCTGGCAAAGAGTTCTGCCGGAAACGGGCAGATTCGTTTTGGTGCAGACGTTATTAACCGAATTGTAGAATCACAGAAACCGGGCGGCCAGCAAAAGCTGCAGGATGCTGTGATCAAAGAAACCATCAATCCGATGATCAACGAGATGTGCAAAAGTGCCAAATTCCCTAAAAACCGCATATACAGAATGTGCGTGGCATCTAATACAACTATGAATCATCTGTTTGCAGGAATTAATTCTGATCCATTACGTACAGAACCATATATCCCTGCATTCTTTAAGACCAATTCTCTCTTTGCTTCTGATGTGGGAATTGATATTAATAAAGACGCTCATATTATTATGGCGCCGAATATCGGAAGCTATGTAGGCGGCGATATTACAGCCGGAACCCTGGTCAGCCAGATCTGGAACAGGCCGGAGTTTTCACTGTTTATCGACCTTGGTACAAACGGAGAGCTTGTATTTGGAAACTCAGACTTTATGATGAGCTGTGCATGTTCTGCAGGTCCTGCCTTTGAAGGTGGTGACATTAGCTGTGGTATGCGTGCCACAGATGGAGCCATCGAAGCATGTACCATTGACAAAGAGACTATGGAGCCCACCTACAAGATCGTAGGTGATCCGGGAACCAAACCTGTAGGTTTATGCGGATCCGGTATCATCGATGTGATCAGTGAACTTTATATCTGCGGAATCATCAACCCCAAGGGTAAATTTATCCGTGAAGGAAAGAGAATCAAACATGACAAATACGGAATGGGCAGCTATGTCCTGGCATTTGAGGAAGAGGCAGGTTCTGTAAAAGATGTTGAGATCACAGAAGTTGATATTGATAACTTCATCCGTGCCAAAGGTGCCATCTTCTCAGCAATCCGTACAATGCTTACTTCTCTGGATTTCGATGTGAGCATGATCGATGATGTGTATGTTGCAGGCGGTATCGGAAGCGGTATCAACATGCAGAATGCAGTCAACATCGGTATGTTCCCGGATATCCCCATTGAGAAATTCCACTACATTGGTAACTCCTCTCTGACAGGTGCCTATCTGATGCTTCTGTCAACACCGGCAGAGAAGAAGACTTATGAACTTGCTTCCAATATGACATATATGGAACTTTCTACAGTGCCGATCTATATGGATGAATTTGTTGGTGCATGTTTCATTCCTCATACAGATACAGGTATGTTCCCAACTGTAATGGAAGAGATCCAGAACCGCTGATGATTCTGATAAACTGCGGAGCAGTTATTCGGTTATGAGCAAGTAGCGAAGCGGATTGCGAATATCCGCTTGACTATGAGAAATTATGAATATCTAGAGAAATAAAAATAACAGGACAGATCTTTAGATTCCTTTGATCTGCCCTGCTTATGGAGATTTATATGGCATTTAGCTTAAATGACTTAAATTATGAAAAAGACAGTAAGGAAAGAATGCCATGGGAGCATTATACTCAGGAGTTTGCAGCTGCAGATCCGAAGGAAATTGCTTCCAGACTGTCTATTCCTTACGATGAAGAAACAAAAAAACTTACTTTAACTTTTCTTGGAACACAGTATCAGATTACATGGCCGGATTTTGAAGTAACACATACTCCGGATGATAAGGGCTTTTATCCCCTGGAGAACATGATCTATGCCAGAATCCTGACTATCCGTTTTCTTTTAAACGGTGTGAAATCTGAGAGCTCCGGAAAATTTAAGACATACCGTGAGATGCCATGGGGAGAAGTATATTTAAGACAGTTTGACGGCAGATGCATCAAACGTCTGGCATTTTCCTATGGAAATCGTCTGGGAGATTTCAAGGCGATCATGGAGCATATCAAAGCTGTTTCAGTGAAACATGGAGATATTGCCTATGAAGTAGAAATTTTCCCGGATTATAAAATACAGATGATCCTCTGGGAAGGGGATGAGGAATTTCCACCTTCTTCACAGATCCTTTTTTCAGATAATTTCCCTGTATCCTTCCAGGCTGAGGATATGGCGGTAATGGGAGATGTGATCATCGGTTCTCTCAAGGCTTATCTGGGTGTATTAAAATAAGCTGTGGTATCAGCATTATGATACAGGAGAACAAGAATTTTTAAAGCCAAAATTTATATGAAACAGGAGAAAAAAGATGGGATTTTCAACAAGTACATGTACAGAATTCGTTGAAGTATTAGCTTCCAAAGCTCCGGTTCCGGGCGGCGGCGGTGCATCTGCACTGGTTGGTGCTGTAGGAACAGCTCTTGGCAATATGGTAGGAAGCCTTACTGTAGGAAAAAAGAAATATGCGGATGTTGAAGAAGAAATGTACGAATTAAAAGCAAAATGTGATCAGCTTCAGAAGGATTTCCTTCGTCTGATCGAACGTGATGCTGAAGTATTCGAACCATTATCCAAAGCATATGGAATGCCAAAAGAGACAGAGGAAGAAAAAGCTGAGAAAGCAAGAGTCATGGAGATCGTATTAAAAGATGCCTGCTCCGTTCCTATGGAAATCATGGAGAAATGCTGTGAAGCAATCGAGCTGATCGTAGAATTCGGCGCAAAGGGCTCCAAGCTTGCTATCAGTGATGCCGGTGTTGGTGCAGCTTTCTGTAAGGCAGCATTACAGGGTGCCAGCCTGAACGTATACATCAACACAAAATCCATGGCTGACAGAGAGTATGCAGAAGAATTAAACAGAAAAGCAGATGCCATGCTTGAAAAATATACAAAGATCGCAGATGACACATTTAACAGCGTACTTGGCAGACTGAAATAATAGTTTTTGAAAAATGAGTGCAATTTGGGAGGAAATAATCAATGGCTAAGCAGTTATTAGGTAAAGAAGTAACAGCAGCATTAAACGAGAAAATCAAAGCAAACGTAGCAGAGCTTCAGGGAAAAGGAGTAAATCCTACCCTCTGCATCATCCGTGTTGGTGAAAACCCAAGCGATATCTCCTATGAAAGAGGAGCAACAAAACGCTGCGAAACTTTAGGCGTTGCATGTGAGAAAATCTTACTTCCGGAAGATGTTTCCCAGGAAGAACTTCTTGCAACAATCGATAAAGTAAACAAAGATGACAGCATTCACGGCGTATTATTATTCCGTCCGCTTCCAAAACATCTGGATCAGGCAGTGATCGAGAATGCACTTGCTCCTGAAAAAGACGTTGACTGTATGACAGACCTTTCCATGTCCGGTGTATTCACAGGCAAGAAGATTGGTTTCCCGCCATGTACACCACAGGCTTGTATGGAAATCCTTGACCACTACGGAATTGACTGCACAGGCAAAAAGGCAGTAGTGATCGGAAGAAGCCTTGTTGTTGGTAAACCTGCAGCAATGATGCTGGTTAAGAAAAACGCAACTGTTACAATCTGCCATACAAGAACTGTAGATATGCCGTCTGTAGCACGTGAAGCAGATATCATTATTGTAGCAGCAGGCCGTGCAGGTGTTGTTGGTGCTGAATATGTAAAAGAAGGCCAGACAATTATCGATGTAGGTATTAACGTAAATGCAGAAGGCAAACTCTGTGGTGATGTTGACTACGCAGCAGTAGAGCCTATTGTAGATGCTATTACACCTGTACCTGGCGGTGTTGGAAGTGTTACAACTTCTGTACTGGTTGGTCATGTAGTAGAAGCTGCAATGAGAAAGGTAAACGCATAAGATGAAAAAAGTGCCGGGAAAATATTTCTGGCTGCTTATGACAATGACAGGTGCCCTGATGTTCGGGGCACCTGCTTTCGTAAGTGCCGGGCAGGATCAGACACTATCGGATAACAGTCAGGAACCGGATCATTCAGGGGAAGGACAGATATCAAAGCCTGAATATCTGGAGGAATCCTCAGATACAGTGATTTCCAATGAGGATCCCACAGATAACACCTATGGGTATTATACGATTATGGGTGGAACCACTGTAACAGCAGATGCCATGTGTTCTCTGTATAATGAGCAGGGTATTCCTTATCCTGAGGAGGCACTGGGGGCAGGTGGGGCACCGGATATTGAGACTTTCTGTAATATTATCATTGAGGAAGCCAATGCTGAAAATGTCCGTGGAGAGGTGGTATTCGCACAATCCATGTTGGAAACCGGATGGCTGTCTTATGGTGGCGATTCTGAGATTACCCAGTTTAATTTTGCAGGACTGGGAACAACCGGAAACGGAGTGAAGGGAAATTCTTTCCCTGATGTCCGTACAGGACTGCGGGCACAGGTACAGCATCTGAAGGCTTATGCATCCTCCGAAGCTTTGAATCAGGAATGCGTAGATGAGCGCTTTGACTATGTAACCAGAGAAACTGCTCCTTATGTGGAGTGGCTGGGTATCCAGGAAAATCCCTATGGCGGCGGCTGGGCAGCAGGAAAAGATTATGGCAGTAAATTAAGAAAAATACTGTCTTCTGTAAGTGAAATGTGATAAACATAATGCTATGATAAATAAAAACAACAGAAGAATGATTATAAGTATAAAAACAGGCAGAAGGAATTTCCGGTAAGGAAATTCCTTCTGCCTGTTTTATTTTGGCTATGGAATGTAAAATGCTGTCAGCTGTCATTTACAGACCAAGCTTGATCATTTTTACAATAGTATCCTGATCAAATTTACTGCTGTCAATGGAAAGATGATACTGGGACAGATCTGTCCATTTTCTGTCAGTAAAATATTCATAGTAGGTGCGACGTTCCTTGTCTACTTTCTTGACCAGCTTCTGAACACTTTTTTCTTCACGGCCTGTACGTTCTATTACGGTCTGGACACGGTAATCATAAGGAGCATAAATAAATACACTGAGACAATTATCCTGCAGGATATGATTGGCACATCTGCCTACAATGACACAATCCTCCTTCTGGGCTGCCTCCAGGATGATCTTACGCTGCAGATCAAAGAGTACATCATTCATGGGAACAAAATGAAATTCACTGTCCAGCTGCAGTTCATGGTCAATAGGAAAACGCCATTGGCTGCCTCTTTTTTCATCTACCTTTTCAAGCAGGTCATGGGGGATATTTTCCTTTTTTGCAGCAATATCGATCAGCTCTCTATCATAAAAAGCAAATCCCAGCTCATCTGCTAAAGCCCTGCCGATCAGTCGTCCGTTACTGCCAAGCATTCTGTTGATGGTAATCACACGTTTACTCATAGTCAAACCCTCCTTTGTGAAGTTTTTTGCATGTGAATATTATAACACTATTATCTGAAAATTTCCAGTATAATATATAAATATCAAATAATTGTTTCGGAATATTTGTATATAATACACAAAAAATGGGACTGGCTATTTTTATGACAGTAAGGTATAATGTATCAAGTAATATGAAATAAATGTTTGTGAAGGCAGGAATAAATATGAATGACAGTATGATTACCAGTGGATTATTTGAATTACAGGATGAGGGCTATCGGGTATTCCAGGCAAAATTAATGCCCAATATTTCCTGTGACAGAATCATCGGCGTACGCACCCCAGATCTGCGAAGTTATGCCAAAAAAATATTTCAAATGCCGGAAGCAAAAGAATTTATACAAAAACTGCCTCATGATTATTATGAAGAAAACAACCTTCATGGTGCTTTGTTGTCTTTGCTTTATCCTGAAGATATAGAGACTTTTTTGGCAGAGTTGGAGCGTTTTTTGCCCTATGTAGATAACTGGGCAACCTGTGATATGCTGTCCCCTAAAATCTTCAGAAAACATTTGCCTTATATATATGAAAGGATAAAAAAATGGCTTCAAAGTGATCATGAATATACCGTCCGATTTGGAATCGTGACTTTACTTGGCTTCTATCTGGATGATGCATTTGACCCGGAAATGCTTTCACTTGTTGCAAACACAGAGTCTGAAAAATTTTATGTGAAAATGGCAGTTGCATGGTATTTCAGCATTGCGTTGGTGAAGCAGTATGAGGTAACGCTTCCTTACATACAAAAGCAGATCCTGGAGCCATGGACCCATAATAAAGCAATCCAGAAAGCACTGGAGAGCAGGAGGATTTCGCCTGAAAAAAAAGAGTATCTGAGAAATTTGAAAATAAAATTATAAGGAGATCATTATTTTGGAAAGAAAAACAAACGCAGACAGAAAAAATCTGCAGCTATATGCTATTACAGACAGCCACTGGTTAAATGGACGCACCCTGTATTCCGTAGTAAAAGAAAGTCTGGAAGGCGGTGTAACCTTTTTACAGCTTCGGGAAAAAGAACTGGATGAAGAACATTTTCTGGAAGAAGCCAGAGAACTGCAGAAGCTTTGCAGGGAATATCAGGTTCCCTTTGTAATAAATGATAATGTGGATATTGCTGCTGCCATCAACGCAGATGGTGTTCACGTGGGACAGAGCGATATGGAGGCAGGTGATGTACGGGCCAAGCTGGGGCCGGATAAAATTATCGGGGTTACAGCCAAGACAGTAGAGCAGGCAGTTCTTGCCCAGGAGCGAGGCGCCGATTACCTGGGAGTAGGAGCTGTATTTCACACAGATTCCAAGGCGGATGCCAAGGAAATATCTTTTGATACATTGAAGGATATCTGCAGGGCAGTTTCCATTCCGGTTATTGCCATTGGCGGCATCACTGAGGAAAATGTAAGAGAACTGGCAGGAAGCGGCATCTGCGGAATTGCAGTGATCAGTGCTATTTATGCCCAGAGTGATATAAAGAAGGCAGCAGAAAGCCTGAAAAATGAAACCTGCAGGATGCTTGCAGCAGAGATAACAGAAGAGAAGAATAATTAAAGGCAGGAAAGATGAAAATGAGAAAAACAGCTTTAACAATTGCAGGAAGTGATTCCAGCGGAGGTGCCGGTATCCAGGCAGATATTAAGACCATGATGGCAAACGGTGTCTATGCCATGAGTGCGATCACTGCACTGACAGCTCAGAATACCACAGGTGTATCCGCTATTTTCAATGCAACACCGGAGTTTCTGGCACAGGAGCTGGACAGTGTGTTTACAGATATCTTTCCTGATGCAGTGAAAATCGGAATGGTATCAGATCGTGAACTGATTTCTGTAATAGCCCGGAAGCTGAAAGAGTATCAGGCCCGGAATATTGTAGTAGACCCTGTTATGGTAGCAACCAGCGGTGCAAGACTGATCAGTGAGGATGCGGTTGATACTCTGAAACAGGAGCTATTTCCCCTGGCAGCTGTTCTGACTCCTAATATCCCGGAGGCAGAAGTGCTTACCGGCATGAAAATCTGTACTGGGGAAGATATGATTGAAGCAGCCAGGCAGATTGCACAGCAGTATCAGTGTGCTGTTTTATGTAAAGGTGGGCATCAGCTAAATGATGCCAATGATCTGCTGTACTTTAAAGACGGCTATCGTTGGTTTGAGGGAAAACGTATTGATAATCCCAATACACATGGAACCGGATGTACCCTTTCCTCCGCTATTGCAGCTAATCTGGCTAAGGGTTATGATCTGCCAACCTCTGTAGAACGGGCAAAGGACTACATTTCAGGTGCTCTGTCTGCCATGCTGGATCTGGGTGCCGGAAGCGGACCTATGGATCATGGCTTTGCAATTACAGGTAAATACGTACAGTGATGAATTTCCGTGATAAATGTGGAATCATGAGGTATTTTTAAAATAAACGCTTTACAAACCACATAAAACCATATATAATAAGCTTGTAAGCAAGAAAAAACAATTTATACTTAATAAAACCAAATAAACCCACATTTGAACAACGGTATAAAACAACAGCATCAAAACAAGTAAATTATTATATGATGGATGAAGAGCGGAGGAAAGGATCATGAAAATTTTGGATTCAAAATTTGTACGGGGATTTATCAAAATGGCAAACGATGGCTACCTGCAAGGCTGGCATGAGAGAAATGGTGGTAATCTGAGCTATCGTCTGAAACCTGAGGAAGTTGAGATGATTCGTCCCCGTCTGAATGAGAACGGAGAATGGAAACCTATTGGAACAGAAGTACCGGGACTGGCAGGAGAGTTTTTCCTGGTAACGGGAAGTGGTAAATATTTCCGAAATATTATTGAGGATCCGGAGGTATGCCTGGCTATTATTGAACTGGATGATAAGGGTGTTAATTACAGAGTACGCTGGGGACTGGTAGAAGGCGGCAGACCTACCAGTGAGTTACCTACCCATCTGATGAATCATGAGGTAAAAAAGAAACTGACAAATGGCAAGCATCGTGTTATTTATCATGCCCATACAACGAATACCATTGCCCTGACTTTTGTGCTGCCTCTGGATGATAAAGTATTTACCAGAGAACTATGGGAATCTGCCACAGAGTGTCCGGTAGTATTTCCGGATGGTGTTGGTGTAGTAGGATGGATGGTTCCGGGCGGACGGGAGATTGCAGTAAAAACGGCTGAGTTAATGAAGAAATATGATGTTGTTATCTGGGCACATCATGGAATGTTCTGTTCCGGCGAGGATTTTGACCTTACCTTCGGTCTGCTTCATACAGTAGAGAAATCTGCGGAGATCCTAGTAAAGATCCTGTCCATGTCACCGACAAAGCTCCAGACTATCACACCTGATAATTTCCGTGCACTGGCCAGGGACTTTAAGGTTACATTACCGGAAGAATTTCTGTACGAAAAGAACGTTTAAAATAATAGACAATATCAATCATGGAGAAAACCGATGGCTTTGACTGTTTTTTCAGTCAGGTCATCGGTTTTCTTTCGTCAACTCCTCAACTGTGAGGTTCTTATCTGATTAGTACTGTCCACCCTGAGAACCACTGGACATCTGTCTTTCCTGGGCTTCGATCATCTTTTTCATAATAGTATCAGAACGTCCCTGCCTGAATTTCCCAGTTCATGGAAGATGATTTGATTTTCCGGGAGAAAACTATAATAGTATTTTGATATAATAATCTCTTTCTGATCTTCATTATAGTACAGAAACCCTGAAAATACTAGTACATCGTTTTCGATGTACTAGGTTTAAAAAAGAGACAGAAAAGAGACCAAAAGAGACAAATGGTCTCTTTGGATTTATTCTATAATTCTTCATAAAAATACATTATAGAAATATTTAGAAGTACCTGATAGATCTGGCGAGACAGCGTCTCATAATACTGCATCCGCGGAAGGGCAACCAGATAACCGACTTCCAACGATGGGTCAGCTGCAAGGGCAAGGGAATCAAAGGAAGCCCGCCGGATAAAGGAAGAATTTGTTTTTGGCGAATTTGTCTTACTTCTGATTGAATAATATTAATTAAGCAAAAATAAAATGTTACGAAATAATTATAAAACAATTATAAATAAACAAACACTATATTGACATGATACTCATAAGGTGATATATATATATATAATATCTATATAACACATATGAATTAATAAAGGAGTAGAGGAGGGAAAAGATGTAATCTGTAACTATTTGATATTAAGAGGTGGGTAATTAGAAAATCCCTGAATAATTTTCAGAAAGGAGCAAAAGTATGTTGAGAAAAAAGTGGGAAAGAACCTTTCTTGTAACGGTACTAGCAATGACAATGTCTTTGACACCTGTTTCTGCATTCGGAAGTGAAGCATTTACAGATGGCGGTGAAGTTGGACAGGCAGACGGGAGTGCAGATTTGTTTGTGGAAGAAGATTTGCTGGAGAATGTTTTTGATGACGGAGTAGGAACAGAATCCGTATCGGAAGTGCCGGATATGACTTCAGAGCCTGTTGTTTCAGCGGAAACAGAGTTGTCTTCGAATCAGTTTGTTTACGAAGGAGTAATATACCGCAAAGATACCGGAAGGGATACCTGTGGAATTGTAGGCTACACAGAGGAAGTGCCTGAGGATCTTACGCTGAAAGAGTACGTCAGTGACGGAACGAAAGACTTGTTTGTATACTCTGTAGCAGACAAAGCTTTTCAGAATTGTACGAAATTAAAAAAAGTATCTGTAGAATCAGCCTTCTTTGAGGTGGGAAAAAATATCTTCGATGGCTGTGAGGGGCTTACCGTTGAGTGCTATCGCTACACCTATATTTACAATGACCTTAAGGATAATGAAAAAATAAATCTGGTAGTAAGAGAACGTCCCGTAAATGAAGATGGTGAGGAGGAAGTAGAGGTCGATAATGTTTCGTATTGGGCTGGTTTTTCTGAGTGGCACAGCCCTTATTATCATGCCGAAGGATTAAGGGGAAATGTTTCTGTAGAGAGAGGACTGTATGGTACACCGGTAACTATGTTTGCACAGGCAAGAAAAGATATTGAAAAGGTAGAATTCCCGGATACAATACAGGAAATAGGAAGCTATGATTTGTGTATGTTCCGTTGTTCTATGCTTCGTGAGCTTATTATACCAGATCATATTACTGAGATTGATGGGGAGTTTATAGCAAGTGATTGTAAAAATCTGGAATATGTGCATACAGGGAATGGCTATCGCCGCATAGGACCCAGTGATTACAGTGATTGTCCGAATCTGAAGAAAGTGGAAATAGGAACAGGTGTTGAAGCAATTGATGACGGTGCATTTAAGAATTGTTACAGCTTGAAAGAACTTTATATTCCTTCCAATGTGAAGGAGATATCTGCAACCGCTTTTTGGGGAATTGAAGACAGTATAACGATTATTGGAGAGACGGGTTCTTATGCAGAGGCTTATGCTTCTTCCATGGGAATTAAGTTCAGAAGTAACGGGAAGACAGCAGAAACTTCCGTGCTTAAATTGAATAAACCAGTTGTGGCAGGAAATGTAATCAATGTATCTGTCGCCGGAAAAAATACTGATATTATGAAGTATGAATACAGAGTGGATCAGGTTGCAGAAGGTGAGCCATATGAAGGAGAGGATGTGGAGTTACAGATACCTGGTACTTTGATTGCTACTTGGGAAGAAAGTATACGAACTTTTGAAATGAAGGATGCTGTCGTAGAAATTCCATATCTTTCGGAAGCAGGAGATTATTATATCAGAGTCCGGGGCTTAAAAAAAGATAAAACATGGACAATATGGAGTCCTCCGAAAAAAGCAACGGTTAAAGTAAATACACCTGCGCTGCCGGAAATCACCAACGTTATTGTAAAGGGTTCAACAGTAACGGTGACTTTGAAAAAACTGGATAAACACGCATATGCATACGATTATATACTTGGAATCAAACCGGAAGAAGAATTTCTTTATTATGATGATTATGGTAGGAATGGATTGAAGGTTTCTCAGTTTGTTCCGAGTATAAAAAAATACGAACTGAAAGACAAGAGTACCATAAATGTTACTTTTAAAAATGTAAAGAAGGGTACTTACTATTTGAGTGTGCGGGGATATTCAAAAGATGGAAATAAGAAGTATTACAGTATTCCATCAAAGATTAAAAAGGTAAATGTTTTTCTCCCTGCAATGGTGAGTGGAGTACAGGTGACAGGAAGAACGGATTCATCCATTACCTGTAAATGGATGTCAGAAAAAATTCGTCCGGATGGTTATGTGGTTTATGTGCAGGACAGTAGAACCGGAAAAATTATCAAACGTGTAAACGTTAAGAATTCATTAACTTCTATGACAGTGAAAGGTCTGGCTGCAGGACAGGGTTATAAGATCATTGTTCGTGCTTACAATCGTGTAAACGGAAAGAATTATTATTCGGATTATAGTGAAAGTCAGGTAATCTGCTTTACTGCGCCTGGAACACCGTCTTTGAAAGGAAAGGCTGTTTCCAGCCATAAGGTAAGACTTGACTGGAGTGGCGCTTTTGCAGCATATAAGGATGGGGAATGCAGTTATGTGATTTATTATCGTAATGCAAAAGATAAAGGTTATCAGCGTCTGATGAAGTTTACAGACGGTGAGAAGAACTTCATCACAAAGGCTTTAAAGAAAGATAATACCTATTATTTTAAAATGCGTGGAATCGTCCGTGACGAGAATGGAAATTATGCCACGACGGGAGCTTATTCCAATATAGTTAAGGTGATTGTTAAATAGAGAATGTATTTCAGGCACAGTGTTATCACTGTGCCTGTTGCATTGCGCACCTGGCAGCACACATTTCTAATCGGCGCATGTTCGGAATTCGCCCGGTAGTGGGAAGAATATAGCCGAATGCAAGGGCAACTACACCTTCGTGAATGGTAGGCTGTTCATCAAGTCCTCGTTCTGCAACTTCCTTCTGCATCAGTCTCATGTGATGGCGGCACCAGCGGAGCCTGTCTGATACATTCGGAATATCTTCGTAATGTTGATACTGCTAATTGAACAACTGTGCTTCCAGTAACTTGCGAGGGGCGATCAGTCGGAAACTTAGGATATACATAGGTGCATACCTCACATTGCCGTCCAAAGTGGAACAGAATCGGCGGTAGGATAGCAGTGAATTAAAAACTTTATCCTCACACGACTGAAGTCGCGTGCTTCCAGACGCTTTAGGCGTCAGACTAAATATCGGCGGATACGCCTGTA